>SCUU01000283.1 GCA_004297065.1 Gallionellaceae bacterium | reverse complement strand
TCGGGGCGATCAAGGGCGTATTTGGCGGCCCGAAATACCAGCGCCAGGATTATGTCGACCTGCTCAAGCTGATCTACGAGCTGCTGACCAAGATGCGCCGCGAAGGGATGATGGTGATCGAGGCTCACATCGAGAACCCGACTGAAAGCTCGGTGTTCCAGAAGTACCCGAAAGTGCTTGCCGACCATCACATGCTCGACTTCATCACCGACTGCCTGCGGCTGATCGTCGGCGGCAACATGGCGCCGCATGAGCTCGAATCGCTGCTCGAGTACGAGTTGGAGACACATCACCACGAGGCGCTTGAACCGGCGCATTCGGTGCAGAAGGTGGGCGATGCGCTGCCGGGCTTCGGCATCGTCGCCGCGGTGTTGGGGATCATCAACACCATGTCGATCGTCGGCGAGGCCGCTCCGTCTGAGATCGGCGAGCGCGTGGCTTCCGCGCTGGTCGGCACCTTTCTGGGCATCCTGATTTCGTATGGCTTTGTCGGGCCGATCGCGAGTGCGATGGAGAACCGCGCGCACGAGGATGGAAAGGCATTCGAGGTGGTGAAGATGGCGCTCGTCGCCTCGCTGCGCGGCTATGCACCTTCGGTGGCGATCGAGTTCGCGCGCAAGCTGCTGTTCTCGGATGTGCGGCCCACCTTCCAGGACCTGGAGGCCGATCTCAAGACGGCCAAGGGCTGAGTACGGCCGATGGCCACGCAGCCGCCCGCACCCATCATCATCATACGGCGCCGCAAGAAGGCCGGTGCGCCGCATCACGGCGGCTCGTGGAAGGTGGCCTATGCCGACTTCGTGACCGCGATGATGGCCTTCTTCATGGTGATGTGGCTCGCGGCGACCATGCCGCAGGAAAAGCTCGGCGGTATTGCTGACTACTTCAAGAACCCCAGCGCGGTGAAAGGCCAGACCAGCACGCTGGTGCCCGGCAAAATGGGCCCGGGCGGTGCAGGCGACACGCCGGTCAAGATGTTCACGCAGATCAGGAATCCGCCGGGCGCGGGTGCCGCCCCCATACCCGGGCTGGGCAATGGCAAGACAGCCGAAGACGACGCCGTGCGCAAGGCGCTCGCCAAGGCGGACCGCGAGAAACTTGAAGCACTCAAGAAAGCGCTGGAGAAGGCGATCGCCAGCAGCCAGGCGCTTGCACCGTTCAAGGATCAGCTGCTGATCGACATCACTCCCGAAGGGTTGCGCATCCAGATCATCGATGCGCAGAACCGGCTGATGTTCGATGTGGGATCGCCGGAGCTGAAGTCATACACGCGCGCGATC
>SCUU01000217.1 GCA_004297065.1 Gallionellaceae bacterium | reverse complement strand
TCAAGCTCACCATGGGGCCGGAGGGCGAGAGGGCCGCCGTCACGGTGACCTGGCCGCAAGCCTTCATGCCGGCGCCGCTCGGAGCGCGCGCCGATTTCGACGCGACGCTCACGGGGCGCGGCTGATGGACGTCCTCGATAAAATCCGCGAGCTGATGAGGCCCCTCGAGATGCGGGTGCGCGGCATGTTGACGCGCGTCATCGTCGACTTGATCGACGACACGGGCGGGCGCCAGCTCGCGAGCTTCCACCTTTATGGAACGGTCTCGACCGCGCTGGACCGCCAGCCCGACAGCCGCGAGCGCTTCCAGGATTACGGCTTCACCTCGCACCCGCGCACGGACGCGCCCGACCGGCTCGAGGGCATCGTCGCCTTCCTCGGCGGCAACCGCGACCACGGCATCCTGATTTGCGTCGAGGACCGGCGCTACCGCCTCAAGGGGCTCAAGTCCGGCGAGGCGGCGCTCTACGACGACCAGGACCAGGTCGTGCATTTGAAGCGCAACGAGATACTGGTCAAGAGCCCCCTCAAGGTGCGCGTCGAGGCCGACGTGGTCGAGGTCGTGGCGCATACCACCCTGCGCCACGACGTGCACGGCTACGCGGACGAGCTCACCTGGACGGGCGGCAACGACTGGACGCAAACGAACTGGCACGACGGCGCCAACGTCACGGTAGTCAACAACCCGATCGATCCGCCGCTGCATTTCCACGACGTCGACCCGGAGCCGGCCGATGGGCCTTAAGCTCACCTGGAACAACGACACGCTCGACGCCGACATCTCGCTGGCGGCGAACGGCGACCTCACGCTCGAGGAGGGCCTCGAGACGATGGCGATCGTTTGCCTCTTCACCGACCGCCGCGCGAACGACGACGACGTGCTCCCCGATTACAACTCACCGGAGGACCCGGGCTCGGGCGACAAGCGCGGCTGGTTGGGCGACCATTACGCGCGGCCGATCGTCGAGGCGATGCTCGCGGATGCCACGAAGGGCGTGCTGACGCTGCCGCCGGTGAGCCGGCTCGGCTCGCGGCTCTGGCTCCTCGAGCGCGCCAAGGCGACGTCGGAGACGCTCAACCGCGCGATCTTCTATGCAACCGAAGGCTTGCAGCCCTTCATCGATTACAAGATCGCGAGCGCGGTCGAGGTCCAGGCGCGCTACCTCAACCGCTACGCCATGCTGATCCATCCGCGCGTTTTGCAGGGCAACTCGGCGCTGCTCGACCGGCAGTACGCCTACGCCTGGGCGGCGATGGCGGGGAACGCCGCGGCGCCCTCGCCGAGCGCCATCCCGCCGCGGCTCGTGCCGCCGCCCCCCGGACCGGTGAACCCATGGATATGAAGGCCAGATGTCAGATGTCAGATGACAGAGGACGGACGTGGTGGGTGC
>SCUU01000218.1 GCA_004297065.1 Gallionellaceae bacterium | reverse complement strand
CCATTCATCTTCGGTATGACCTATATTTTCACCATCTAATCTATCCCAATCAAATTTTGGAATTTTTGCTTCATCCATGTATGTTTTGATAGGATAAACAAAAGATAAGGAGCAGGTTTGCACTGCCATGCAAATTAAAGCGAGCTTGCTGCAGCTGGTTTATTTCTACCTGCTTTTCCAATAGACCAAAGAATTATCATTATAGCAAACGCAATGCCAAATCCGACAATAGATGGTACGAGTAGTTGAGAAGTGTTTAAGCTGCTCGTGCTTGGCCCTCCACTAGTAGATGGCGGTTTTTCATCCAAGACACAAACACCGTTATCAAAGTGAGTTCCAGATCCACATCGTTCATCCAAAACACATGCACCGTCTTTTAGTATTGTGCCAGGACCACATTGGCTAGTCTCTTCTTGAGGTACAGTTGGTTCTTCAACTGGTGGCGCCTCCTCTACTGGAGGTTGTTCTTCTGGTGGAGTTTCTGGTTGTTCAGAAGGAGGCTGTTCAGCTGGTGGTTGTTCTGGAGTAACTGGTGGAGTTTCAACTGGAGCCTCTGCACCTGCTGGTGTACCAAAAGTTCCTTCAAGTATGCGAGTTCCAATAATTTCAATTTCTTCTGTGCCAGAAGAAAGTTGCATTCTCAAAGTCCTTGTTTTTTCCGTAGCCCCAGTTTCAGTAAATGATACGTCTTCACCATCTGCTAAAACTATGTATGGTATGTCTGAGCCTTCGCTTTGAGAATCAATAAAAGCTCTATCAAGTGTAATATCTAAAAATCCTGGATCAGTTACACTAACTGCCAATATTAGAGATGTTGAATCAAGGTCTTCTGAAACACTGTTTATTGTAACACCTTCTGAATCATAATCAATGTTATAGGTAGTTCCACCCACATCTGCAGGGATTGTACCAGATTCTGCATATGCAAAAATTGGTACAAGCACTAACAGTAGTGCTGCCGGAAGTACCTTTTTTGATATCAAGCCCTATATCACGCCTCTAAGAATCTGTATTATCTTTTCTGCTATAATATTTGCAGCTAGTGACTGAGCTTCTTTTGTCTGAGCGCCAATATGAGGCGTGCAAATAACGTTTGGAAGTGTAGCCAGTTTATTGCTAGTGGCAGGCTCTGTTTCAAATACATCCAGTGCTGCACCACCTAGATTTCCATTTTTGAGTGCATCATATAGTGCTTCTTCGTCTATGACACCACCTCTTGAAGTA
>SCUU01000076.1 GCA_004297065.1 Gallionellaceae bacterium | reverse complement strand
CCAAACTCCGTCGCGATACTGTGTTGCTCAAGAAATTTTAACGCTTACATATCAAACATATGCGGCGCGCTAAAATTTCTTTCGCGCCTTGTCTCGCTTAGGATTTTGAATTTTTAGAGGTGCCCTGAATATGCTGGTGGATGAGATCATCATCACCAAAGATCCGGCGAAAGTTAAGGGCGGCTATGCCGGATTTGCCGAAGCCCTGCAGAAAGTAAAAATGGGCACTTGTAATCAAGTGCCCACATTCATTACTGATGGTGCGCCCGGCGGGAGTCGAACCCACGACCCTTGGCTTCGGAAACCAATACTCTATCCAGCTGAGCTACGGGCGCTTTGAACGGCGCGCAGTATAGCGTTTTTTTACGCGCTCCGCCCACGCCGGATGCCGTTAAAATGCTACCGTGCGCACCATGAATTTCGTCAATCCCAACCCCGAAGACATCTGCAAATTGCTGCGCGAAGTCCGCGCCGTGGCGGTGGTCGGGTTGTCGCCGCAACCGGCGCGTCCAAGCTTCCGAGTCGCCCAAGCCTTGCAAAACTCCGGTTATCGCATCTTTCCCGTACGCCCCTTGGTCGCTGAAATACTGGGCGAGCCGGCGTATTCCGATCTGGAAAGTTTGCCCGAAATACCGGACATCGTAGATGTGTTCCGCGCGCCGGAGCATGTGCCCGCCATCGTGGAAAGCTGTATCAAGCTGGGCATCAAACATTTGTGGCTGCAAGACGGCGTGGTACATGAAGCGGCGGCGTTGCGCGCGCAGCAGGCCGGAATCACGGTGGTGATGGATCGCTGCATGTTCCGCGACTACACCCAGTTGTGCAACCATTAGGCGCAAGCACGTATAATCGCGCCTATCGATCACACGGCTTAAAAACATGCTGCTGAAATTTACCAAAATGCACGGTGCGGGCAACGACTTTGTCGTGCTGGACGGCGTGCGCCAACAATTCCACCTCACGCCGGAGCAGTTGCGCCTGCTCGCGGATCGTCATTTCGGCGTGGGCTGCGACCAGATATTGCTGGTGGAGAAGTCGCAAAACCCGGAAGTGGATTTCCGTTACCGCATTTTCAACTCCGACGGCGGCGAAGTGGAACAATGCGGCAACGGTGCGCGCTGCTTTGTGCGCTATGTGCACGACCACAAGCTCACCGCCAAACACGAGATCGTGGTGGAAACCAAGAACGGCTTGATCTCGCCGCGTCTGGCGGACGACGGGCGCGTTACCGTGAACATGGGCGCACCGGTGCTCGATCCCGCGCGCATTCCTTTTGTCGGCGGCAGCGATGCTGCGGTTCAGCCGCTGGACATCGATGGCACGGACATCGAGATCAGCGCCGTATCGATGGGCAACCCGCACGCCGTACAAGTCGTTTCCGATGTGGGGACGGCCCCGGTCAACACACAAGGCCCTCTGATCGAACATCATCCGCGTTTCCCCAAACGCGTCAACGCGGGTTTTATGCAAATCCTAGATCGCAGCCACATCAAGCTGCGCGTGTTTGAGCGCGGCGCGGGCGAAACTTTATCCTGCGGCAGCGGGGCCTGCGCGGCGGTCGTCGCGGGCATCCGTCGCGGCTTGCTGGACGCGACGGTACATGTCGCCACGCGCGGCGGCACGCTCACCATCAGTTGGGCGGGCGGACACGCCCCGGTGCTGATGACGGGGCCGGCGATTACGGTATTTGAGGGCGAAATTATTATTTAAAAGGCAGATATGAAAGCTGAAGACGTCGCAAATTATTTACAGAATAACCCGGCTTTCTTCGAAGCCTACGCACAGATGCTGTCCGACATCGTCATCCCGCATCCCTACGGCGGGCGCACCATTTCGCTGAGCGAGCGCCAGATGCTCACGCTGCGCGAGCGCGTGAAAGAACTGGAAAAAAAGCTGCACGAACTGGTGGACTTCGCCAAAGAAAACGACGGTCTGCAAGACAAACTGCACCAATTCACCCTGGGACTGTTCAACGCGCACGACCTGCTCAGCCTGCAAAATGTGACGCTGCGCAGTCTGCGCGATATTTTTAACGTCCCCCATGCCGCGATCCATCTGTGGAAAGAGCATCCCCCCAGCGTGGAAGTGCTGGCCTTCGCCGATGAACATGCGCGGCCGGTTTGCGTACACCACGCCGTGCCCGACACCGCAAAATGGTTCGGCGAAGTCGTCGGGCCGCACCTGCGCTCGTTCGCCTACATGCCGCTGCGCGCGGATGGGCAGACCATCGGCATGCTCATCATTGCCAGCGAGGACGCGCAGCGTTTCTACCCGGAAATGGGCACGGTCTTTTTGCAACGCATCTCCGACATCGTCAGTGCCGCGCTACGTCAATATCTCTGATGCCCGAAGTTGCCGAACAAATCTCCATCACGCTGCAAGGTTACCTCGCCTACCTGAATAACGAGCGCGGCTATTCGCCACTGACCGCCGAGAACTACGCGCGCGACATCCGGCGTCTGCTGGTTCTCGCCGATAAGACTCCGTTACCCGAACTCAAGAGCCACCACATCCGCCGCTACATCGCGCAGCTGCACAGCAGCGGGTTGGGCGGTCGTTCGCTGGCGCGCGTGCTGTCCGCATGGCGCGGCTTCTACACCTACCTGATACGCGACCACGGCTGCCAAGGCAACCCCTGCATCGGCGTGCGCGCCCCCAAGGCCACCAAGGCTCTGCCGCATGCGCTGTCGCCGGACGAGGCGGTGCATCTGATGGAAATGCCGGTCGAAACGACGCTGGAAGTGCGCGATAAGGCGATGTTCGAACTGCTCTACTCGTCCGGTTTACGTCTGGCCGAACTGGTGAGCCTCGATCCCATAGCCATAGATTTTGCCGACGCTTCGGTGCGCGTCACCGGTAAAGGCAACAAGACGCGCATCGTGCCGCTGGGCAGCCACGCCATTAGTGCCCTGCAAGCATGGTTGTCCGTGCGCGAGCAGACTGCCAAGCCGGATGAAACCGCGCTGTTCGTCGGCAAGAACGGCGCGCGCATCTCGCCGCGCACGGTGCAGACGCAACTGCGGCAATGCGGTATCAAACAGGGCATCGCCAGCGGCGTGCATCCGCACCTGTTGCGCCACTCCTTCGCCACGCATCTGCTGCAATCTTCCGGCGACCTGCGCGCCGTGCAGGAAATGCTGGGACACGCCAGCATTTCCACTACGCAGGTCTATACCCATCTCGACTTTCAGTACCTCTCCAAAATTTACGATGGCGCACACCCGCGCGCCAAGAAAAAACCATGAGCACTCAAAAACCAAAATCGCATTCCACGCCTCCCTCATCCCAACCTTCTCCCAAAGGGAGAAGGAGCGATCGCTTCCTCTCCCGCTCGCGGGAGAGGATTGAGGAGAGGGGCGGTCAGTCGCAGGGCGGCAAAGACTTCCGCAAGCGTGTAAAGCGCAATACGCCGCGCACCGGTGTGCCCGCACAGCAACCCGCATCCAAGCCGCGTATCGGCCCGGCATCGGCTCGCCCCGGCATCATCCTCAAAGCGGAGCGCGAGAAATCTTTGCAACGCCGCCACCCTTGGGTTTTCTCCGGCGCGATTGATTGCATCGAAGGCGCGCCCGCCAGCGGCGATACTGTTGCCATGCGCGATGCCGCCGGAAATTTCCTCGCTTGGGCGGCCTACAACGCCGACTCGCAAATCACCGCGCGGGTATGGTCGTGGCGCGAAGACGAAGTGATCGACAAAGCCTTCTTCCGCACCCGCATTGCCGATGCGCTGGCCGCACGCCGCGCACTTTGCATACTCCACTCGCCCTCCGGGATAACCAGCGACTTGCCCGCTGGCGGGCTTAGTCGAATGGCTAGTTGTTTTACCAGAGGGGATGGGGGTGAGTGTTCCGGCAACGGCACGCGCATCATCCACGGCGAATCGGACGGGTTGCCCGGCCTCATCGTGGACAAATACGGCGATGTGCTGGTAATGCAACTCGGCAGCGCCGGCCCCGAACACTGGCGCGACACCCTGGCCGACATCCTGCAAGAGTTGTGTGTACCCGTTTGCATCTACGAGCGCTCCGACTCCGACGGGCGCGAACTGGAAGGCCTGCCGGTCCGCAACGGGGTCGTGCGCGGCGCATTGCCGGATAAAGTGGAAGTGAACGAAAACGGCCTGCGCTTCGCGGTAGATGTGGCCGCCGGACAAAAGACCGGCTACTACCTCGATCAGCGCGACAACCGCGCACTGACCGGCGCGCTGGCAGACGGTTGCGACGTGCTCAACTGCTTCTGCTACACTGGCGGTTTCTCTCTCTACGCACTGCGTGGCGGTGCTGCGTCGGTGCTCTCCATCGACTCTTCGCAGGAAGCGCTGCAACTCGCGCAGGCTAATGTGGCGTTGAATGGACTGGATGGAACAAAAGCAGAATGGCAATGCGCAGACGTTTTCGAAGCCCTGCGCAAACTGCGCGACCAGAACAGGAAATTCGACCTCATCGTCCTCGATCCGCCCAAATTCGCCCCCACCGCCGCATTCGCCGAGAAGGCCTCACGCGCGTACAAGGACATCAATCTGCTGGGATTCAAACTGTTGCGCCCGGGTGGCCTGCTGTTCACCTACTCCTGCTCGGGCGGCGTCGGCGACGATTTGTTCCAGAAAATTATTGCGGGTGCGGCATTGGATGCCGGAGTGGATGCACAGATCGTGAAGAAGCTGCACGCGGCGGCGGATCATCCGGTGCTGCTGAGCTTCCCCGAAGGCGCGTATCTGAAGGGGCTGGTGTTGCGGATCGGTTAACGTGAAACTCGCGTAGCGGTCCGTTTGCACTTTCTCCCGCAGGGATTGAATATCGCCTTTGCGAGCATCCGCTCCGCGGGTTGCCTGCTTACCCCGCCCCTCGTTTGTCCCCAGCCCTCTATCCAACTTTCCACCCGCAAGGAGTACGCCGGTGGGAGCGACCTCCCGGTCGCGACAGCTTGGGGGTATTCATCGGATCGCGGTCGGAAGACCGCTCCCACATAACCAGCGACTAGGCTGCGCTTTTTGCAGCCTAGTTGTAGTCGAATGGCTATAACCAATCACTTGGCAGCTTGCTGCCTTAGTGAGATGGCTAGTTGTTCCACCAGTTGTTTCACCAGAAAGTTGGACAGGGGGAAACGGGCATGGCGGGTTTCATTATCAGGGGTGGCTGCTCGCCATACCCGTTAGGTGCTCTTGCGTTCGCGGTTAGACGAGCCCGCCAGAGCGGCTTCAACTTAAACCGGACGAGCCGGAACTAAACAGGGTTTGCGAGTTGGACGAAAAGCTGTCCATCCCTGCGAACCCCGATTCACGTTCTGACATCATTTGACTGATAAGTGACTAACTCTTTACTCAGGCCTGCGGGTTTCTCCCACAGGAACATTTCGAGGATGAGGATACGGATATGGATGAGCGCGCCAACACCGACGGCGATGTTGGCGGCGAAGCTCACGATCCGGTGCCGACTTCTTGCAGCAGTTGTTCCGCCGTCTCCGCCAGCAACGCGACGTCCAGCGTGCCGATGCACTGTTCGGCCACTTCGATGCCGGTGAGGACGGCGGGTCGGCCTGCTGCGGTGATTTCCCAAATCCCGGTCGTATCGCCTTTGTGGCGCACTTGTTGCAGCACGGCAATGGTGGCGTCCAGCAGTTCGACAGCATTCTCGATTCTGGTTTCGTGCCGCACCAATGCGGTACGCACCACGGAGACGGCTGCCGCCAACCTGCCGAAAGCATCGACATTGAATCGGCCAAGGCATGCGGCCTGGTAGGCCGCATGCATGTCCATCGCGTAGATGTCTTTGAGGCCTTTTGTTACCGGTACGCGCAACAGGTTGCGTTTTTTCATTTTCATTTATTTTCGGATCGGATGGGTTTAGCGCACGCTGACGTAAGGTTTAAATCCCAAACGCGCTTTTAATTTTTCGCCTGCGGCACGCGCTTCGTCTTGCGTGGCGTAAGGCCCAAGATGCACGCGCTCCAAGCCGTCTTTCTGGAACAGGCTCAGCATTTTTTCCACCGCACCGAGTTTCGAGCGCATTTTGGCAAGAAAACTTTCCGCGCCCTGCGGCGATTTGAACGCGCCGAGTTGCAGGTAGACCTTGCCGGCGGGCGCGGTCGCAGCGCCGGGAACGGGCGCAGGCACTTCCGCTACAACGACAACGGGGGGCGCAGGCTCCGCAACCAGCGCGGATGCGGGCTTGAGCGGAGTGGAAAGTACGGTCGAAACGGCAAGCGGCGCGGTGCCGTCCACCGCGATGCTTTCCACCTGCACTTCGGCGCTGCCGTTATTGATGAGACCCAGTTTGTGCGCCGCCGTGTAGGAGAGGTCGATGATGCGCTCGTGCAGGAACGGGCCGCGGTCATTCACGCGCACGACGACCGATTTTTTGGTGGCGGTATTAGTGACACGCGCATAGCTCGGGATGGGCAAAATGGGGTGGGCGGCGGTCATGCCGTACATGTCGTACACCTCGCCGATGGAGGTGCGCTGGCCGTGGAATTTTTTGCCGTACCAGGAGGCGATGCCGACTTCCTTATAGTCGCCGGGCGCTTCGAGCGGCGTAAAGTTTTTGCCCAGTGCGGTGTAGGGACGGTTGGCGTAGCGGTGCAGCGGCTCGACTTTGGGTACGGCGTCGGGAATGTCGTCCAGGTTGGCCGGTGCATCGGCACCGGGGCCGTCGCCCGTCAGGTAGCCGCCGCCGCTCGGTTCCGGCGCGGGAGCTTTCGCCTCCGGCTGCGGCGCGTTGGTGCCCGGCCCGGCAACCAGATCGACAATGGGAGCCGGCCTTGCGTTCTGTTGTTTCTGCGAGGTGGCACATGCCGCCAGCGTAGCGGTTGCAAGTAGCAGCAAAGCGATCTGCTTGTTCATCGTTGGGCTCCTCAAGTTTTAACCAATTGCTTGTGCGTGTGAATGCTCATCAGCATACCAAATCCCAGCAGCAAGGTGAGCATGGATGTGCCGCCGTAGCTCACCAGCGGCAGCGGCACGCCGACCACGGGCAGGATGCCGCTGACCATGCCCATGTTGACGAAGGCGTAGGTGAAGAAGGTGAGCGTGATACTGCCCGCCATGAGCCGCGTGAAGTAGGTGGAGGCGTTGGCGGTAATCACGAAGCCGCGACCGATCACGAAAATATACAAGCCCAGCAGGATAAGGTTGCCGAGGAAGCCGAACTCTTCCGACCACACGGCGAAGATGAAGTCGGTGGTGCGTTCCGGCAAAAAATCCAGATGGGTTTGCGTGCCGTTCAGGAAGCCTTTACCCAAAACGCCGCCCGAACCCACCGCGATCATGCCCTGGATGGTGTGGTAGCCCTTGCCCAGCGCGTCCTGCGAAGGGTCGAGCAGCATGAGAATGCGGTGGCGCTGGTAGTCGTGCAACATCGACCACAGGAAGGGGGTGCTGGCCGCGGCAACGACCAGCATGCCCAACATGATGCGCCAGCTCAAGCCCGCGAGGAACAGCACATAGAACCCGCTCGCGCCGATCAGCACGGCCGTGCCCAGGTCGGGCTGGCGCGCGATCAATGCCACCGGGAGCAGCAGCAGCAACCCGGCAACTAAATAATTTTTAAATTTGAGCGCGGCTTCGTGTTTCTCGAAATACCAGGCCATCATCAGCGGCACGGCGATTTTCATCAGTTCGGAAGGCTGGATAGTGGCGACGCCGATGTTGAGCCAGCGCCGCGCGCCGTGGCTGATCTCGCCGAACAGCGCCACGCATACCAGCAGCAGCATGCCCAGTATGTAGATCGGCACCGCGCTGCGCATCAGATAGTGCAGCGGCATATTGGCCACCGCCCACATCGCGGCGAACGCCACGAGGATGTTGACGAACTGCCCGAGCACGCGCATCCAGTTGCTGTCGCTGGCGCTGTACAGCAGCGCCAGGCTCACCAGCATCAACAGGCCGATGGCCAGCAACAGCACGGGATCGAGGTGCGCCATGAAACGGCGCTGCAATTCTTTCTTGTTCATCATGCGCACATTGGCAAACATCTCAGTCATTCTCGCCACCTTCTTCTACCGTTTCCAACGGTTTGGGAATTTTGCCCAGCAAATAATAATCCAGCACCTTGCGCGCTATCGGCGCCGCGGTGGAGCCGCCGTGGCCGCCGTTCTCCGCCAGCACGGCCAGCGCGATGCGCGGCTTGTCCCCCGGCGCGAAAGCGATGAACCAGGCATGGTCGCGGTTATATTCGGACAGCTTGCTGGCGTCGTATTTTTCGCCCTGTTTCATGCCGACCACCTGCGCTGTGCCGGTCTTGCCCGCCATGCGATAGGGTGCGCCCGCGCCGGCACCGACTGCCGTGCCGCCGGGTTGGGTAACCGCTTCCATGGCGCGTTTCACCAGATCAATGTGCCCGGGTGTGATATGCATATCAAACGCCGGTTGCGGTTCCGGATCGGGCTTGCCGCCGGCGGCGCGCTGCACCTGCTTGACGAAGTGCGGCTTGTAGGCCACGCCATCGTTCGCCAGCGTGGCCGTGGCTGAAGCGAGTTGCAGCGGCGTGACCAGGTTGTAGCCTTGCCCGATGCCGACCGACACGGTGTCGCCCGCATACCACGGCTGTTTGTAGCGCTTCATTTTCCATTCTTGCGATGGGATCAAGCCGGATACTTCGCCTTCCATATCCACACCCGTCTTTTTGCCGAAACCGAACTGGCTCAGATAGTCGTGGATATTGTCTATGCCCATCTCGGTGGCTAGGCCGTAGTAATAGGTATCGCAGGAAACGACGATGGATTTGAACATATCCACGCGACCGTGCCCGCCTTTTTTCCAGTCGCGGTACTGGTGCCGGCTGCCGGGCAAGGTGTAATAGCCGGGGTCGCTGATGGAATAGGTCGGTTCGCGTTCCTTATAGTGCAGGCCGGCCAATGCCATGAACGGCTTGATGGTCGACCCCGGCGGGTATTGGCCGCGCAGTGCGCGGTTATTGAGCGGCACATCGGGCGAGTTGTTGAGCGCCTCCCAGTTTTCGGTATCGATACCGTCGATAAACAAGTTGGGGTCGTAACCCGGTTTGCTCACGAAGGCGAGGATGTCGCCATTGCTGGGATCAATCGCCACCAGCGCGCCGCGGTAATTGCCGAAAGCCTGTTCCGCCACCTCCTGCAATTTGGCGTCGAGGGTCAACACCAGGTTGTTGCCGGACTGCGGCGCGGTACGCGACAAGGAGCGCACGGCACGCCCGCCAGCATCCACCTCGACTTGTTCGAACCCCGTAGTGCCGTGCAATTCTTTTTCGTAACTCTGCTCGATACCGGTCTTGCCGATGTAGTCCGAGCCGAGATAGTTGGCGGCGATGTCGTCCTCTTCCAGTTGCTCGACATCTTTTTCGTTGATGCGACCGATATAGCCGATCAGGTGCGAAGTGCCCTGACCATAAGGATACTCGCGGAACAGGCGCGCCTTGATTTCCACGCCGGGAAAGCGGTAACGCTGCGCCGCAAAACGCGCCACTTCTTCATCGCTCAGGCGGTTGCGGATCGGCAGCGTATCGAAGTTGCGGCTCTCGGCCAGCAGCTTTTTGAAACGCTTGCGGTCTTTGGGCTGGATGTCCACCAGCGTGGACAGCCCGTTGATGGTCGCTTCCAGATCGGCCACTTTGCGCGAGGCGATCTCCAGCGTGTAACCGGAATAATTGCGCGCCAGCACCACGCCGTTGCGGTCCAGGATCAGGCCGCGGTTGGGCACGATGGGAACCACCGCAATGCGGTTGCTCTCCGCCAGGGTCTGGAAATATTCGTGTTTGACGAGTTGCAGATAAACAAAACGCGCGAGCAGGATGAACAGCATGACCAGCACGAAGCCGAGGCTCAGCACCAGCCGCAAACGGAAATAATAGATTTCGCGCTGATGGTTCTTCAGCTCGACGCGGCGGTTCATCCTGGGAACCGTAGTTGAACGAGGTGGAGTGTGCGATTTTTAGGGTACAGGGCAAGGCGCAAGAGCGTGGCTGTTGCCGCTTTGGCGGCTTTACAGCCACGGCCTGCCCCTTGCGGGTGCGACGCGGAATGGTTGTTCCATTCCAAGGAGTTGCAACACCACCATGTGCCGTAAAAATCGTGCAATCCGCCTCGTAGCGAACTCACCAACCGGGCGAGAACTGAATTCATAAAGAAGAATACTTGGGACATGGCCTTACTTCGTATATGAGCGGTCAACTGCGGTTTCCAGGGTCATAACTCGTTGGGGTCAGACCGTGGGCGGCGCAAGGTTTGCAGCAGGACGGTCAACGGTATCCACAGCGCCGTCGAGACTATGCAACCGAAAAAATATTCCCATACCACAAAGCCGTGCACCTGCCAGTGCACCGCGGCGTAGGCCGCATAGCTGATGAGCAGCAGCGGGAATATCTGCATGGTCTGCTGGCGCAGATCGAACATCTGGATGCGGCGATGCAACACCGTGCCGCCGAACGCCAGCACCGCATAAGCCAGCGCGTGCTGGCCGAACAGGCTGGCGTCCGCCACGTCGGCGAAAATACCCACCATCCAGGCAATACCGATGCCCACGCGATAGGGTTTATGCGTGCACCAATAGAGCAGCACCAGCGCCACGAAGTCCGGTTTTAAAATCAGGCCCCAACCGCTCCAGGGCAACCAATTCAGCAGGATCGCCACAAACAGACTCAGCGCGATAAACAAGCCTTTGGCCGGCAGCAGGAACTCCTGGTCTTTGGGGAAATCGGAACTCATGGCACCTTCTGTTTATTGGCGTTTTTGGTTTTATCGTCTGCCGTCGCTCCGGGATCGGGGCGCGGCGGCAATTCCGGCAAACCCGACACGATCAGCAAATAGCGGTGCCTGTCCACGCCCGCCATCGGCGCGCACATGATGCGCGCAAACGGATAGGCCGGATCGCGTTCAATCTTGATCACCTTGGCCACCGGCAAGCCTGCCGGATAAGTACCGTCGATACCTGAAGTCACCAGCACATCGCCGGTCTGAATGTCTGCGCTGACGGGCATATAACGCAGCGCCAATTCGCCGATATCGCCCGAACCGAACACCACCGCGCGGATGCCGTTACGCAATACCTGAACGGGTACGGCATGATCCTTGTCGGTCACCAGCGTCACTTCGGACAGCCACGGGTACACGCGCGTGACCTGCCCGACGATACCCATGTCATCCATCACCACTTGGCCGGGCCGCACGTTGGCTTGTGCGCCTTTGCTCACGAAGAGTTTGCGTTTGAAAATGTCGCGTTCGACATAGACGATCTCCGCCATTTGCATCGGATAGCTCACGCGCTGCTGCACTTCGAGCAGATTATGCAGTTGCGTATTTTCCGCCTGCACCACCTGCAATAAATTTAACTGCGCCGCATCTACGCTGTGCTGCTCGCGCAAACGGGTGTTTTCCTGAATCAAGCGATTCTGGGTTTCGATATACGTGCCGATGTGTTGCCACATCATGCCGGGCAAAGTGGTTAAACGCTGGAGCGGGTAGATCAGAATAAAAACGACGGTGCGCGTGGATTCCAGATATTTGAAGCGCGCATCGACGAACAGCAGCAGCAAGGAAAGAACGGCGAAGAACACCAGGCGCACGACCGCGCTTGGGCCGCGATTAAAGAAGCGGAAGGAGCGAGTACTGTCCAAAGGGGATGCGGATTATCAATCGCTGGCGAAGATGTTGCTGAACTTATCCATACGCTCGAGCGCCTTGCCGGAGCCGCGCACCACGCAGGTGAGCGGATCGTCGGCGATCACTACCGGCAAACCCGTTTCTTCCATGAGCAGGCGGTCGATGTCGCGCAGTAACGCGCCGCCGCCGGTGAGCACCATGCCTTTGCTGGCGATGTCGGCCCCCAACTCGGGAGGCGTCTGCTCCAGCGCGGTCTTCACCGCGCTCACGATGCTGTTGAGCGGGTCGGTCAGCGCTTCGAGTATCTCGTTGCTGGAGATGGTGAAGCTGCGCGGCACACCTTCGGCCAGATTGCGGCCATTCACTTCCATCTCGCGCACTTCGCTGCCCGGGAAGGCGGAACCGATCTCTTTCTTGATCTGCTCGGCGGTGGTCTCGCCGATCAGCATGCCGTAATTGCGGCGGATGTAATTGATGATCGCTTCGTCGAACTTGTCGCCGCCGACGCGCACCGAGCCGGAATACACGGCGCCGCCCAGCGAGATCACGCCCACCTCGGTCGTGCCGCCGCCGATGTCCACCACCATCGAGCCGGTCGCGTCTTCCACCGGCAGATCGGCACCGATCGCGGCCGCCATCGGTTCTTCGATCAGCTCGACGCGGCGCGCACCCGCGCCGAATGCCGACTCGCGGATCGCGCGGCGCTCGACCTGGGTGGAGCCGCACGGTACGCAGATGACGATACGCGGGCTGGGGGTGAAGATGCTGGATTTGTGTACGCGGCGGATGAACTGCTTGAGCATCTGTTCGGTCACGGTGAAGTCGGCGATCACGCCGTCTTTCATCGGGCGGATGGCGGTGATATTGCCGGGTGTACGTCCCAGCATCTGCTTGGCGGCCAGGCCGACTTGCTGGATCACTTTCTTGCCGTTCGGCCCGCCTTCCTGGCGGATCGCCACGACAGACGGCTCGTTCAGCACGATGCCCTGCCCGCGCGCCCAGATCAGTGTATTGGCGGTCCCGAGGTCGATCGCCAGATCGTTGGAAAAATAGCCGTTAAAGTAATTCAACATAGTCGTGCCTTAAGTGTAGAAGAGGTGCGCCTCTAAAGACGTTTATGATAACCTATCAAGCTCGTTTTGATAAAGCGTTACACCATCATGTCCTTGAGCATAACCGATGTAGAAAAAGTCGCCCGCCTCGCCCGTCTGGCGATGACCGCTGAGGAAACGCAAGCCGCCCAAACGCAGTTTTCCGACATATTCGGGTTAATCGCCGAAATGCGGGCGGTCGACACCAGCGGCGTCGAACCCATGTCGCACAGCCAGAGCCTCAGCCAGCGCCTGCGCGAGGATGTCGTCACCGAACCCAATCAGCGCGAGGCTTTCCAGGCTATCGCCCCGCAAACAGAAGCTGGACTGTATCTGGTTCCGCAAGTCATCGAGTAAGAGAAGGGAGAAGGGGAAGGGAGAAGAGTAACGGCGGCGCGAAGATTTTACCCTTCCATTTTCCCCATTTATAGAAATGATCAACGCAAGCATCAGACAACTTTCTTCTGCACTGGCTACAAGAAAAATCTCGAGCGTCGAACTCACCCAGAGTTACCTCGACCGCATCGCCGAGTTGAATCCTACTCTGAATGCCTATATCACCGTGCAGCCGGAAGTTTCGCTGGCGCAGGCGCGCGCGGCGGATGCGCGCATCGCCGCCGGCTCTGCCTCCGCCTTGACCGGCATCCCCATCGCGCAGAAGGACATCTTCTGCGCAAAAGGCTGGCTCACCACCTGCGGCTCGAAGATGTTGCACAACTTCGTTTCGCCCTATGACGCGCATGTCATTTCGCAATTCAACAATGCGGGTGCGATCAACCTCGGCAAGACCAATATGGACGAATTCGCCATGGGTTCGTCCAACGAGACCTCGTATTACGGCGCGGTGAAAAATCCGTGGGGCACGGCGCGCGTACCCGGCGGCTCTTCCGGCGGCACGGCGGCGGCCGTGGCCGCTCGCCTGTGCGCGGCCGCGACGGGCACCGACACCGGCGGCTCGATCCGCCAACCCGCCGCGCTGTGCGGCATCTCCGGCCTGAAGCCGACCTACGGCGTGGTGTCGCGCTACGGCATGATCGCCTTCGCTTCCAGCCTCGACCAAGCGGGGCCGATGGGGCGTAGCGCGGAAGACCTCGCGCTGATGATGAACGTGATGGCCGGGTTCGACGAGCGCGATTCCACTTCACTGCAACGCGACAAGGAAGACTACGCGCGCGACCTGAACAAGCCACTGACTGGCCTACGCATCGGCCTACCCAAAGAATTCTTCGCCGCAGGCATGGGTGCCGATGTGGCCAAAGCTGTGGAAGCGGCTATCGCCGAATACAAGAAACTCGGCGCGACGTTTGTCGACATCAGCCTGCCGAATTCCAAACTCTCCGTACCGGTGTATTACGTGCTGGCGCCGGCGGAGGCATCGAGCAACCTGTCGCGTTTCGACGGCGTGCGTTACGGCTACCGCGCCCCGGAATACAGCGACCTCGCCGACATGTACGAAAAATCCCGCGCTCAGGGCTTCGGCGCGGAAGTGAAACGCCGCATCATGATCGGTACCTATGTGCTGAGCCACGGCTACTACGACGCCTATTATTTGCAGGCGCAGAAGATCCGCCGCCTCATCGCGCAGGACTTCACCGAAGCCTACCAACACTGCGACGTCATCATGGGTCCGACTTCGCCCTCCACCGCATTCAAACTCGGCGAGAAGGGCGACGACCCGGTGCAGATGTACCTGTCCGACATCTACACCATCGCGGTGAATCTCGCCGGTCTGCCCGGCATGTCCATCCCCTGCGGTTTCGGCGACAACAATATGCCGGTCGGCTTGCAAATCATCGGCAACTATTTCGGCGAGGCGCGCATGCTGAACGTGGCGCACCAATATCAACTGGCGACCGACTGGCACAGCCGCGCGCCACAGGGAATTTGAACATGACTTGGGAAATCGTCATCGGACTGGAAGTACACACCCAGCTCTCGACCAACACAAAAATCTTCTCCGGTGCATCCACTGCGTTCGGCGCGGGGCCGAACACGCAAGCTGATGCCGTGAGTATCGCCTTGCCCGGCGTGCTGCCGGTGTTGAACAAAGGTGCGGTGGAACGCGCCATACGTTTCGGCCTCGCCACCGGCGCGCATATCGCGCCGCGCTCGGTGTTCGCGCGCAAGAACTACTTCTATCCCGACCTGCCCAAGGGCTACCAGATCAGCCAGTTCGACCTGCCCGTCGTTGGGCAAGGCGCATTGACCATCCAGGTCGAGCCTCTTTCTGGAAACGCGAAGCCTTACGAGAAGACGGTGCGCATCACGCGCGCCCATCTGGAAGAAGATGCAGGCAAATCGCTGCACGGCGATTTCCACGGCATGACCGGCATCGACCTGAACCGTGCCGGCACACCACTGCTGGAGATCGTGTCCGAACCGGATATGGCGAGCGCCGCCGAAGCCGTGGCGTATGCCAAGGCGCTGCATACGCTGGTGCGCTGGATCGGCATCTGCGACGGCAACATGCAGGAAGGCTCGTTCCGCTGCGACGTGAACGTGTCGGTGCGCAAGCCCGGCCAGCCGCTGGGCACGCGCCGCGAGATCAAGAACCTCAACTCGTTCAAGTTCATGCAGCAGGCCATAGCCTACGAAGTGCAATGGCAGATCGACACCATCGAGAACGGCGGCAAGGTGCAGCAGGCCACCGTGCTGTTCAACCCCGACACCGGCGAGACGCGCGCGATGCGCAGCAAAGAAGATGCGCACGACTACCGCTACTTCCCCGATCCCGATCTGTTGCCGCTGGAGATTTCCCCGGAGTGGATAGCACAGGTGCGCGCCACCCTGCCGGAATTGCCGCAGGCCAAACAGGCGCGCTATGTGAACGAGCTCGGCCTGTCGGCCTATGACGCCAGCCTGCTCACCGCATCGCGCGAGATGGCGGATTATTTTGAAGCTGTACTCGTGGCGTGTTCCCCCGCCCCCGACCCCTCCCCCGATGGGAGAGGGGAGAAGCTGTGCGCCAACTGGCTGATCGGCGAAGTCAGCGCGCAGCTCAACCGTGATGGTCTGGACATGGCGCAATGCCCGATCACCGCGCACCAACTCGGCGGCATGCTGCAACGCATCGCCGACGACACCATTTCCAACTCCGGTGCCAAGGAAGTGTTCCGCACCCTATGGGCGGAAGGCGGCAATGCGGATGCGATCATCGAAGCGAAAGGCTTGAAGCAGGTTTCCGATAGCGGCGCCATCGAAGTGCTGGTGGACGAGATCATCGCGGCGAATGCCGACAAGGTCGCGGAGTACCGTTCGGGTAAGGACAAGCTGTTCGGCTTCTTCGTCGGCCTCGCCATGAAAGCCAGCAAAGGCAAGGCGAACCCGGCGCAGCTCAACGATATTCTGAAGAAGAAACTGGCGGGTTAAGGGTATCTCTAAAAATTCAGATTTCGCCCAAATGCAAGGCGCGGAAAAAATTTCGCGGCACCGCATATGGATGATATGTAAGCAAGAAATTTTTTGCGAGCCGCCGCTTCGCGGCTTGCCTGCTTACCCCGCTGCCGTAACGCAGCATAACCAGCCACTTGGTTGCCGCTTTTGGCAACCTTAGTGGAATGGCTATAACCAATCACTTGGCAGCTTGCTGCCTTAGTGAGATGGCTAGTTGTTTCACCAGTAGT
>SCUU01000075.1 GCA_004297065.1 Gallionellaceae bacterium | reverse complement strand
TCACGCAACTGCCATCCACGCCCAAGTTCATGACCACCGACAAGCCGCTCGATGCGAAAGATTCCGGCTCCGGCCCCAAACAAACCAATGCACCGGCTCAGGCCGGGTGCGTGGTGAAGTGATTTAAGGTTTACGCAGGTTGCGTGGAATATTCCTGTGAATTCAGCCATAGCCCTGACTTGCAGAACATAAGCAGTGTAGAATGCCGCCTGATTTTAGAATCGGTTGGCTAAAAAAATATGTTGGGTATTTTTGGAGGTAAAAAAGCCGCACCAACTTTAAATCCAGTGGTGCGGCTTTTTTGATGTTGAACGCCATCAGGGATAGGCTAGTGTCGCAAACCAGAAATAACGAAACATTAAACGGCGTCTTTTTCCGCCACGCCGCGTTGCATCCCCTTGCCGTATACCCCATACGGCCGCGGATCCGCGCCTTGCCTGACAAAAAAATCCATCCGTTTCATTTGTCCCGTTATTTCTGGTTTGCGACACTAGGCCATGCAAACGCGACTCCTGCATATGCCTCATTTCGAGTTCTGATGCGAAACGCGCAGGTACAGCACCTGCTTCGGGCACAAGGCACAAAACAAAAATGGCTCGCTTGCGCGAACCATCTTGTTAAATACTTGGTGCCCAGAAGAGGACTCGAACCTCCACACCTTGCGGCACACGGACCTGAACCGTGCGCGTCTACCAATTCCGCCATCTGGGCATTACCGAGGACGCGCACTTTAATTGCTATAGGATTTACTGTCAATGACAACCCAGAAAAAAAATATACGTGAACTCGATCCATTTCTGGAGCGTGAACGCGCGCAATACGACAACCCCTTGCCCAGCCGCGAATATATTTTGCAGATACTGGCGGAGCGCGGTGTGCCCATCGGGCAGGACGAGTTGTGCATCCTGCTGCGTATCGAGCTGGATGAGGAAGATTTGTTCAACCGCCGCTTGCGCGCCATGGAGCGCGACGGGCAGATCATGCGCAACCGCAAACGCGCCATCTGTGTGGTCGATAAGCTGGATCTGGTCAAAGGCAAGGTGCAGGGCCATCCCGACGGCTTCGGCTTTTTAATCCCGGAAGACGGCAGCGACGATCTGATGTTGAGCGCCAAGGAGATGCACAAGGTGTTGCACGGCGACACTGTGATGGCACGGGTGGGCGGCATCGACCGGCGTGGTCGCCGCGAAGCCAGTATCGTGGAAGTGCTGGAACATGGCACCACGCGCTTGGTGGGGCGGCTGTATGCGGAGCATGGCATCCAGTTTGTGGTGGCCGAGAACCGCCGCATCAGCCAGGATATTCTGGTCGCACCGGGTGAACATAGTGATGCGCAGGCAGGCCAGGTGGTGGTGCTGGAGATATTGTCGCAGCCTTCCAAACATGCGCAGCCTGTGGGACGCATCATCGAGGTGTTGGGCAACTATGCCGATCCCGGCATGGAGATCGAAATTGCCTTACGCAAGCATGACTTGCCCAACGAGTTTCCGCACGATGCCAAGCATCAGGCGGAGAAGTTTTCGCCGACTGTGTCCGCCGCAGATTATGCGGGACGCGAGGATGTGCGCCAGTTACCGCTGGTAACGATAGACGGCGAGACGGCGCGCGACTTCGACGATGCGGTGTATTGCGAGCCGAATGCTCATGGATTCCGCTTGGTGGTGGCGATTGCCGATGTGAGTTCCTATGTGCAATCCGGCGATGCGCTCGACCGCGAAGCCATTAACCGCGGCAACTCGGTGTATTTTCCTCGGCGCGTGATCCCGATGTTGCCGGAAGAGCTGTCTAACGGCCTGTGTTCCCTGAACCCGAATGTCGAACGTTTGTGCATGGTGTGCGACATGCAGATCGACGCTGCCGGAAATATCGTGAAGTATCGCTTCTATCCGTCGGTGATGTTCTCCAAAGCGCGGCTTACCTACACGCAAGTGGCGGACATGCTGGCGAACCCGCAAGGTGAAAACGCAAAACAATTTGCAGCGGTATTGCCGCACATCAAGCATCTATACACCTTGTTCCAGACCTTGTTGCAGGCACGCGAGAAGCGTGGTGCCATCGACTTTGAGACGGTGGAGACGCAGATGGTCTTCAATGCGCAAGGCAAAATCGAAAAGATCGTGCCAGTGGTGCGCAACGATGCGCACAAATTGATCGAAGAATGTATGTTGGCGGCAAACGTCTGCGCGGCGGCTTTTTTGAGCGCGAACCAGCATCCGGTGCTGTACCGCGTGCATGAAGGCCCGACCCCCGAGAAGCTGGAGGCGGTGCGCGAGTTTTTCAAGGAATTCGGCCTGCAACTGGGCGGTGGCGATGAGCCGCAGGCGGGCGACTATTCCGTGCTGCTGAAGCAGATTAAAGGCCGTCCCGACGCGGGGCTGTTGCAGACGGTGATGCTGCGTTCTTTGCGCCAGGCGCAATACAACCCGGAGAACGTCGGTCACTTCGGGCTGGGCTATGAAGCCTACGCGCATTTCACTTCTCCTATCCGGCGTTACCCGGACCTGTTGGTGCACCGCGCGATCAAGGCCGTGTTGCAGGGCAAACAGTACAAGCCCGCGTTGAAATGGGCGGAACTGGGCATCCATTGTTCCCAAACCGAACGCCGCGCCGATGATGCGACGCGCGATGTGGAAGCCTGGCTGAAATGTTTTTACATGCGCGACCATCTCGGCAGCGAGTTCGAGGGTACGATCTCTTCAGTTACCGGCTTCGGCCTGTTCGTCGCGCTGGACGATCTGTATGTGGAAGGGCTGGTTCACGTGTCCGAACTGGGCGCGGATTATTACCACTTCGACGCGGCCAAGCACCAGATGCTGGGCGAGCGCACGGGCAAGCGTTACCGTCTGGGCGACCGCGTCAAAGTCAAAGTGGTGCGCGTGGATATGGAAAGCACCAAGATCGACTTTTCGCTGGCGGGCGAAAAAGCGGAGGCGCTTCCTGCGCTGAATGTCGGCGCGTGGGGCGATGCTGCGCCGAAGAAACCCAAGAAGGCTGCCGCCCAAAAGACAGTCGCCAAAAAGGCGGGCAAGAAGCATGGCTGAGACACGCATTATTCACGGCTTCCATGCCGTCATCGGGCGCATCCGCCAGAATGCGGATGGCGTGCTGGAAATTTATGTGGACTCGCAACGGCGCGACCCGCGCGCCCGCGATTTGTTAAAACTGGCCGAGATGCACGGCGTGCGCATCGTGCCTGTCGATGGCAGGCGTTTGGACGGCATGGCAGGCAATACCCGTCATCAGGGCGTGGCGGCGCGCGTCGATGCTGCCCAGCGCGTGCAACACTTGGATGATGTGCTGGATACTTTGACCGAGCCAGCGCTGTTGCTGGTATTGGACGGCGTGCAAGATCCGCATAACTTGGGTGCTTGTTTGCGCAGCGCCGATGCCTTCGGCGTGCATGCGGTGATCGCCCCCAAGGACAGGGCCGTGGGTATCAATGCCACCGTGGAAAAAGTGGCGTGCGGTGCGGCGGAGACCGTGCCCTATATCACCGTCACCAATATCTCGCGTACCCTGCGCGAGTTGCAGGAGCGCGATATCTGGGTGGTCGGGGCGGACGGCGAAGCGGAGAGCGATCTGCACGGTTTCAAACACAGCGGTGCTATCGCCTGGGTGCTGGGTGCAGAGGGCGAAGGCTTGCGCCGGTTGACGCGCGAGACTTGCGATCAACTGGTGCGCATCCCGATGTTGGGCGGTGTGGAAAGTTTGAACGTGTCGGTGAGTACCGGTATCTGTCTGTACGAGGCGAGAAGGCAACGCGCCGGATGACGCGGGGCTGAGGAGGCGTGATGTTGAAATTTGATTTTACGGTGTTGACCAAGGACGGGCAGCGCGTCGAGAGCATCGTGATCGCAGCCCAGGATCAGGAGAATGCCGAACACAAGTTAAGGCAGATGTACCGCTACTGCGAGATCGTACGCTGCGGCCTTAAAGAAGAGGATGCGGGCAACAAACAGCCGCAGGCGATGTCGGTCGAAGACATCCTGACTTTGATCTCGAAGTAATTATTCGATAAAGCCGTCGGCCAGTAATTCTTCCAGCAACTCATCGTAATCATGCGCGCCGCGGCTGGTCGGTGCATGTTCAAACACGGTCAGATTTAATGACGGACTTTCTGCCAAACTGACATTTTCGGAAATGCGGGTATGGCAAACATCCTGGCCGAAGTGTTCTTCGACCAAACGCAATACCTCCCATGTCATGCGGCGACGCCCATCGAAGCGGGTGAGCAAATAACGACGAGGGATACGCCGTTTCAGCACCGGCTCCAGCGCATTTAAGGCTTTATCGAGCTGGATGGCACCCTTGGTCGAGAGATGGTCTGACGAAATCGGGACTATCAATCCGGTGCAGGCGAAAATAGCATTCAGCGACAACACTCCGATCATCGGGCAGCAATCGATAACTAAAGGCGTCTCTTTTTTGCCGAAACTCTCCGCCAGCAGGCTGGTGTTAAGCCGGTTGACCACGTTATAACCCTTGCCGTACAAGGCATCGACTTTGGATAATTCGGGATGGGAAGGGATGATTCTGATACGGCTATTTGATTCTCGCACGAGTTCACGCAAGGGGCGATTGCGTTGGAACAGGCTTAATGCAGTCTCATCGCCGGAGTGGGCCGTGATGCCGGATATCGAACTGAGATGCGCTTGCGGATCCATATCCATACCATAAGCACAGCGCCCGCTGCGTATCAATGCGGCAGCAAGGTTGAGGGCGGTGGTCGTTTTTCCAACCCCGCCTTTCTGATTGAACACGGCAATGATAGTCATGCGCCCGGCGGAGTGGGGATGCGTCAGGACGTTGCGCTGTTGCTGCTGATTTGCTGAAAGGTTTGCACGATGCCGTGACGTTTCAGCATGGAAAGCCACTCGTCCTCATTCAGCGTGATGACTCTGTCCAGATAGCCGATGTTGCGCTCGATGGATTCGAAATAAAAATTTCTGTCGATACCGAGCGTTGCTTTGAAATGGCGGCTCAAGCAATGATAGATGCCGCCCAACTCCCCATCCAATGTCGCGAGAATGAGCTCGTAAAAGCTGCGGGTTTTTTTGAGCAGGTCATGCGTGTTCTGGTAATTGCCGAAGTCGGCCTCCTTGAACTCGAGATACAAGAACAGCAACTTTTCCAGATAGGCGCGATCCGCCATTTGTCCTACCAAGTCGGCGCTCGCAACTATTTGCCCAAGCAGCTTTATGCGGGGATGCGGGAAGCTGAGATGCGACAAATGGTGGCCCATGTCGGTGCAGCGAATAATCAGTGCCAGAGGAACGTCCCATGCCGGCGGGAGATGCCATTTACCCAGATTTTTCTCCATGAACGAAATGCCGCGCAGGATATGTGTCCGGGTGTGTTGCGCGCCACTTCCTTCCGCTTCTGCGCTCTGCTGGGCATAGCCCGCGTCATGGAGCAATGCGGACGCCAGGATCAGGGCGATCTCTTCGCCGCCGAGCTGCTTGCCGGACAGATGCACTCCGTGCAGCAAACGCACGGCACACATAAATACATCCAGCGTATGCCGGAGGTCATGGTAAGGCGTCTGGATGCGGTCATAGCCGGGGTAGGTGCCGTCGAACAGGCGCAAGACATCGTCGAATACATTGCGAACACCCGTCAGATCGATACCTGGGCTGATGTCCATAACGATCCGGCTTGCTTTGTTCCATGCGTCAACAGGATTGCTGTTGGCGAACAGATCTCTGATTTCGGCAGTAGTGAGGTCACGTGTTGTTGAATCCATGCCGCATTCTGCATCGGGTGCGCCTATTCCGCAATATGTAATAGAGAGATAGTGTGGCGGCCTGTAGGGCCAATCAATTCAGTTGTGCCTTCAATTCTTCGCACAGCATTTCTATACTGTGCGGGCTAGCCAGTTTTTCCGAACTGATCCAGAACGTGTCTTCTGCGCGTGCGCCTAGGGTATTGATCTTGGCACGGTGCAGTTCGATATGCTGTTGCGCCAGGAAATAAGCGATACGCGCGAGCAGGCCGGGGCGGTCTCCGGCGATCAGCGAAAGCACGTGGTTGCCTTTTTCATCTTTGCCGATGACCACTTCGGGCACGATGGGGAAGTGTTTGAGTTGGCGGCCGATCCTGCCGATCTGCGGCGCGGGAGGGGTGCCGGTCTGGATGAGGACGAGCGCTAATTCGTATTCGATGTAGCTCATTACATCGCGATATTCTGTCTTGTTGCTGGCATCCATCACGAGGAAACTGTCCAGCGCATAGCCATGCTGGGTGGTGTGGATTTTCGCCTCCATGATGTTGTAGTTCATGCGCTCGAAAAAGCTGCAAATGCGGGCGAACAAATACGGTCGGTCGGGGCAGTACACCATGACTTGCGCGCCCTCGCCGATGCGGCTGAGACGCGCTTTCACGACGGGCGTTTCGACGTTGACGCGGTGCGCCAACTGCCGCGTGTGCCAGGCGATTTCGTGCGGGTCGTGGCGCAGAAAATATTCCGCATCGAGTTGCGCCCAGAGCAATTCGTAGCGCTCGGGCGCGATGGCATACAGGTTGAGCGTTTCTCTTGCGCGCTGGCGTATTTCGCCGATCTGGTCGGTGATTTTGCCGTCCATCATGTAGCGGCGGGTGGCGTTGAATAAATCTTCCAGCAACTTGCCTTTCCACGCGTTCCACACTTTGGCGCTGGTGCCGCGTATGTCCGCCACGGTGAGCAGGTAGAGCGCGGTGAGATAGCGTTCGTTTTTGACTTGCGCGGCGAAAGCGGCGATCACATCCTGATCCGACAGGTCTTGCTTCTGCGCCGTGGCCGACATGGTTAGGTGGTGTTCGACCAGCCAGGCGACCAGGCGGGTATCTTCGCGCGTGAGGCCGTGTTGTTTGCAGAAGCGCGCGGCATCGCTGCGCCCCAGTTTGGAATGGTCGCCGCCGCGTCCCTTGGCGATGTCGTGGAACAGCCCCGCGATGTAGAGCACTTCGGGGCGCGCAAAGTCTTTGATGAGTCTGCTGCACAGCGGGTTTTCATGCGCGTGTTGCTCCAGCGTGAAGCGGCGCAGGTTGCGCACCACCATGAGGATATGTTCGTCCACCGTGTAGACATGGAACAAATCGTGCTGCATCTGCCCGGCGACTTTACCGAACGCGGGCAGGTAGCGCTCCAGAACGCCATGCTGGTTCATGCGTCGCAGCGCATGGGTCAAGCCTTGCGGCTCACGGAATATCTGCATGAACAGGGCGCGGTTGCGCGGGTCTTTGCGGAACGCCGTGTCGATGTTTTTTTTGCTGCGCCACAGGGCGCGCAAGGTGCTGGCGGAGAATCCGGCGAGGTCGGGATGTCGCTCCATCAGCAAGAAACTTTCCAGAATTGTCGCGGGCTGGCGGTCGAACAACTCCTCGTCGCGCGCTTCCAGAAAATGGTCGCGCGCGACAAAACGTTCGTTGATAGGGACGACGGTATCCGTCTCGGGGAAAATTTTTGCCCGCATGTTTTGCAGCAGCACACTGTTGAGTTGCAGTACCGCCTGTTTGGTGCGGTAGTAATGCTGCATGAGGTGCTCGCTGGCGCGGCGCGCGGCGCTGGCCTGAATGTGCATCTGCCCGGCGAGTGCGGTCTGGTAATCGAACAGCAGGCGGTCTTCGCGGCGTTTGGCCAGATAGTGCAAACGGATGCGCAAGGTTTGCAGCAAGGCTTCATGGCGGGCGATGGCGCGCGCCTCGGCGTCGGTGATGAGGCCGGCTTGCGCGAGTTCGCGCCAGCTTGTGCCGAAACCGCAGGCGCGGCTGATCCACAATACGGTTTGCAGGTCGCGCAACCCGCCGGGGCTTTCCTTGAGGTTGGGTTCCAGATTGAAATCGGTGTCGACGTAGCGAGTATGGCGCTGTTGTTGCTCCTGTGTTTTGGCCAGAAAAAAAGCGCGACGGCCCAAGTGTTCGGCGAGCGCCTCGCGCATTTCCGCAAACAGCGCGCGGTTGCCGGCAATATGGCGCGCTTCGAGCAGGTTGGTCTGTACCGTGATGTCGGATGATTCCGCCATGCAGTCGCCCACGGTGCGGATGCTGTGGCCGATCTCCAGGCCGATGTCCCATAACACGCCGACCAGCGTTTGCAGATGCTGTTCCTGTCCGGCATCCGGTTGTTGCGGCAGCAGGATGAGCAAGTCGATGTCGGACTTGGGAAAAAGCTCCATGCGCCCGTAGCCGCCGACCGCGACGAAAGCCGCATCGTCCGGCATGCCGGATTGCCGCCATACCAGCCGCAGATATTGGTCGATCAGCTTTGCGTGGTTGCGCAGCAGGCGTTGCGGATGCGGGCGGGCTTCGTAAGCGTGCTGCAACGCATCGCGTGCGGCACGCAATGCATCGCGGATTTGAGCGGTGGTCTGCATTTAAACCCTTGTCCGCATAACCAGCGACTTAGTTGGCGTTTTTTGACAGCTTAGTCGAATGGCCAGTAGGTTCATCAGATTACCTCGAAGAGGTTCTTGTGCCCTTTAGGGTACGCAGATTGACGCAGATTTTGGGTTGCGCTTCGTTAACGGTCATCGGGATTGATAAATTTTTGCCAGACGCTGAGGTTTTTGTAGGAGCGTGCCCTGCACGCGAACGGGCTTTGCCGCGTGCAGGGCACGCTCCTACATCTAACTTCTTTGACCCAGGCTCGTCCTGTTTATGGTTTTAACTTTGCGTAATCTGTGTAATCTGCGGATAAACGGTTTTGATTTAAAGCTCGGGCGGCGGCGGGGTATCGGCCGATAAGGTCAGCACCTCGAAGCCGATCCCGGTCACGAGGATGGTGTGTTCCCACTGTGCCGACAGACTGTGGTCTTTGGTGACCACGGTCCAGCCGTCGCCTAACTGCTTGATCCCGGCCTTGCCCGCATTCACCATCGGCTCGATGGTGAAGACCATGCCCGCTTCCAGGTGTATCCCCGACTTGGGTTTGCCGTAGTGCAGCACTTGCGGTTCTTCGTGGAATTTTTTACCGATGCCGTGACCGCAGAATTCGCGCACGACGCTGTAGCCCAATCCTTCGGCGAAGCTCTGGATGGCGTGGCCGATGTCGCCCAAGGTCGCTCCGGCTTTGACCGCGTTGATACCGCGCCACATGGCTTCATGCGTGCTTTCGCACAGGCGTCGCGCCTGTATCGAGGGTTCGCCGACGTAGAACATGCGGCTGGTGTCGCCGTGGTAACCGTCCTTGATGGTGGTGATGTCGAGGTTGACGATGTCGCCGTTCTTCAGTTTTTTATCGCCGGGCACGCCGTGGCAGACTTGGTGGTTGATCGAGGTGCAAATGGATTTCGGGTAGGGCGCATGGCCGTGCGGCGCATAGTTCAACGGCGCGGGAATGCAGCCTTGCACATTGACCATATAGTCGTGGCACAGTTTGTCGAGTTCGGCGGTGGTGACGCCGGCTTTCACGAATGGCGTGATGTAATCCAGCACCTCTCCGGCCAGACGACCGGCGATGCGCATTTTTGCGATTTCTTCGGGAGTTTTAATGCAGATAGTCATCTGGTCTTGTTCTTGGTAAACGGCGGCAAGGATAGTGGATAGGCGCGCTCAGCACAACATATGGAGTTTTGTGCAGGGTTATTATTGATGTTTTCATAATTCATGACACGGGCGCTCCCCCATCCCAATCATTCTGATGAAACGACTAGCCAATCGACTAAGCCCGCACACCCCACCCGCCGTTGGCGGGCAGAGTACAAGAGCGGGCAAGTCGCTGGTTATCCCGGCGGGGGAGGGATCGGGGGTGGGGGAAATAACGTGATGCGAAAACTCTGTCATGATTTATGAAAGACTCAATAGGAGGTTACAGTCCCAGCGTAGTGGCTGTTGCACTGGGATGCGAACTGGCCCACATTTCCTCAAAACGTGATTTCAGCAGGCGCGCTCCTTCATGGTCGTTTTGCGCAAATATTCCGCGCGCATCGTCGAAGTGAAAACGCCGCACGAAATGCTTTTCATCCGCCACCGCAAAAGGTTCGGACACGTTGCGCAGATGCGGTGGCGTTTGATAAATGTGCATGCTGTGACTGAATTGGCGCATCAACATCATGATGCGCGGGCAGAAACGCACGAGTGGCTGCGAGTCGTGCGCCAGCAGATGCAACCGCACATTCGGGCTGGAGAGCAGGAAATTTCGCATCTTGGTATAACGCGCTTCGTTGTTGAAGCCCAGGTTGTCGAAATCGTTTTCGAAAATATATAACGAGTGCTGCGCTAATCCGCACAACTCATCCAGTGCTGCCACATAATCGGCAGCACCGTTTAAGGGCGTGTGTTGTAATTCGTCGCTCGTGTTCATGCGTCACCTCCGCTTGCTTCAAGATAACCGTCCCGGTAGAGCTCGTAAAGTAGCGCTACCGTTTCGCCGGTCAATTTACTGCCCGCTTTCAATGTGCGGGTATCTGCTAATTCACGCAGGGCGCGATAACTACCTTTGCCAACCCGGTGCGCATCGCCATTGATGAACACTGTACTGTCGTGGCATAGCATCTGCGTTTTGAGATCGAGTGCAATGCCGCGCGTTTGCAATGCTTGCGCGAAACGTTCGGCAGAGACCGGTTTGGTCGGCGCATCGAAGAAAATATGCGGTTTGGGTTCGCTCAGGTAACTGCCCAGGAAATTCGCGATATCCTCATCGTCCCATTGTATTTTTCGTATGGCCTGCGCGACTTGTTGCAGCATCTCTGCACCGATCTCGGACGGATGTTTTTGTATCTTGAGGTCGGGGTCGGCATACATGCCCTCCACGCGGATGCGGTCTTGCAGATATACCAGAAACTGCTCCGCCAATTCCTGGTACGCCGGCGTGCGAAAACCGATGGAATAGGTCATGCAATCGTCTTCGGCGATGCCGTTGTGCCCGCACTGCGGCGGCAGATAAAGCATGTCGCCCGCTTCCAATACCCATTCCTGCCCCACATCGAAACGTTGCAAGATGCGCAGAGGCGCATCGGGGATGAGGCTGCGATCTTCCTGTGTCGAGATTTGCCAGCGGCGATGTCCCAAACCTTGCAACAGGAACACATCATATGCATCGAAGTGCGGCCCCACGCCGCCGCCTTGGGGGGCGTAGCTCACCATCAAGTCGTCCAGTCTTGCATGAGGGATAAAGCTGAAGCGTTTGAGCAATTCCGCCGCTTCCGGCAGTACGTGGTTCACGCCCTGTACCAGCACGGTCCACTTGCCGCGCAATTTTGCCATTTCGTCCGCATCGAAAGGGCCGTGTGCCAGTTGCCACTTGCCGCGAGTCTGTTTGACCAGGCGCGCCTGCGCGTCTTCCAGGCAAGAAAGTTCGATGAGTTGCTGCGGGTCGAGCAGGCCTTTGAAGCCGGGAACCGCCTGCCGGATGAGCAACGGTTGTTTCTGCCAATAATCGCGCAGGAATTCTTCGATAGACAGGCCGCCAAGTAGAGTGAGTTTTGTTTTCATGGGGCGATTATAGCCCCGTAAAAATGACCGCAAAATAAATTTGGCACAAAATAAATCTCAGTTAGAATGCCTGAGAGGGGGGCACATCATGCACTTACAAGTTGGAATGGATGCGCCGCATTTCGAGCTGGCAAATGCGGATATGGAAACGTTCAGGCTCACATCACTCTTGGGCAAAAAGAACATCGTGCTGTATTTCTACCCCAAGGACGATACTCCCGGTTGCACCATGGAAGCCACCGAGTTCAGCGACCACGAAGAAGATTTCGCCGAATACGATACCGTCGTGATGGGTGTCAGCCGCGACGACTGCATCAGCCACGCCGCTTTTCGCGACAAATATGGACTGTCCGTTTTGTTGCTCGCAGATACCGAGTCACGCGTCTGTAAGAAATACGGCGTACTGTACGAAAAAGAAGTAGATGGACGCAAAATGATCGCCCTGCAGCGATCTACTTTTGTGATAGACAAACAGGGCAAGCTGCGCCATGTCCTATACGGAGTTCATGCGCACAAACACCCGGATGAAGTACTCAATTTGATAAAGGAAATGAAATGAAAGTCGCTAAAGACACCGTCGTCTCACTGCGTTACGAACTGACTGATGTGAGCGAGGGCGCAATACTCGAAAAAGCCGACGATCCCATCAGCTATGTCCACGGCGGATACGATGGCATCTTCCCCGCAGTGGAAGAGGAATTGCACGGCAAAAATATCGGCGACAAATTCTCCGTTACCATGGAGCCGGATGACGCATTCGGTGAATACGAACACGAACTCGTGCGCGTCGAGCCGCGCGACATGTTCCCTAAAGAGGTCGCGGTCGGCATGCAATTCGAAGGCGGTGCCGAAGGCGATGACGACGAAGATTTTATGCTCTATACCGTCGTAGAAGTTGCCGACAAAGAAGTTACCGTCGATGGCAACCACCCGCTAGCGGGCAAGACCGTCCGTTTCGATGGAACCATCACCGGCGTACGTGCCGCCACCCAGGAAGAACTGGATCATGGGCATGTGCACGGCGAAGGCGGTCACCACCACTAAATGGCGCGCCGCTAAAAATTAAAGCCCGTTCTGCCTAACGATCATGGCGCAGGCCACACCGAATGGTGAATCGTCATGCGCCATGATCGTCCCTCTCCCTTGCAGAGCCGAAACCGTTCACAAGGCGCGGAGGACACTCCGCGAAACCCCTTTTTCACCCCCCGTTCCCCCTCTGATGATGCAAGCAGCTAATCGACTAGGCGGCAAAACCGCTGAGTCGCTGGTTATCCCGCGAGCGGGCGAGGGGTGTAGGCGGTCCGTTACGCGAGATTCACGTTAAGCGGACGGGCTTTATGTTTTTGGGGAATGGCGAATGGTTATTGTATGGGCGAGGGCTTGGTTATGTTAAGCCAGGCTTTCCGTTTTCAGCTTAAAAATCTCAACTCCAGCGCCTGGCATAGGAAACGCATGTAAGGTGCAGCCTGACGGAAACGCTCCACTACCTGCGGACGCAGATTCTTCGATGTCACCGTCGCCTCGCTCAACGGCGCGAGGCAGATGAAGTCTTTACGCTTCAAGTCTTCTACCAACGGATGATCCTTTGCGAATCCGCGCGGCGCGTTGGCGAGCGAGTCACCTTCGGGCATGAAGTGTTTGCGGAAGGTCACCTCGTCGCGTGCCGCCACCCACTCGTCGCCTTTCTGCGCGATGGCATCGCGTATCTTGAACAGCGCATCCGCATCGGGGTGCCACAGCCCGATGCCCACGAAGCATTCGTCCGGCGCGATATGCAGGTAATAGCCGGGCGCGTGGATGTCCTTGCCCACCTCGTGGCGGAACTGGATGCCGATGTTGGTCTTGTACGGTGTCTTGTCCTTGCTGAAACGCGTGTCGCGAAACACGCGCATCAACGAGCCGCCCACCTTCTTCGGCTGCGCCAGGAAGTGGCGTGAGATCGCGGGCATCTCGTCCGACATATCGCTGATGAAATCCAGCGCGGGCGTGCGCACCCAATCCTCGTATTCCTGCTGGTGGGACGTGAACCACTCGCGCTCGTTGTTCGCCTCCAGCGCGGAAAGGAAGGCGAAGGTCTGCTTGGTGAAGTAACGGTCGGTCATCATCGACTCCTCGAAAATGTATCACCTGAAATCATCCTAAAAGCCTCAGTTGCCCGCAGATTACCCCGAAGAGGTAATCTGCGGGCAACTGAGTTTTTCAGGAACATTCAGGAAACAGTTTGAACATGGGCTATTTTTGTGATGTCCATAAGTGCTTCGATCTGGCAGTTATGGCGCGATGGGCTGGAATTGATTGTGTCATTGCTGCCATCGTTCTTATTCCTGAAAATACCTCACATGAGGTAACTCGGCAAAATGCGCATCGCTGGTAAGCAATATCGCATGGTGTTGGCGCGCAGTAGCGTAGATGATGGCATCCGCTGTTGCCAGTTTGAATTCTTTGGCGACGTCTGCCGAGAGTAAGGCGATGGAGGTATCGAGCGGTACGACAAGCGCAGTTTTGGTCGCGGCAATGGCGGATAGGGCGACCGTCTGGTCAAGTTCGCGGCACAGCCACTTGTAGAGCTCATGCTGCACCAGCGTCGGAACGAGCAGCGTGTCCGGTGCGTTCAGATAGCGCGCATAATTTTTCGACAGCGGCGTATCGGTCATCCATTCGATCCAGCCGCAGGTATCCACCAGATACATCAGGCGCGATCTTTGCGGTCGCGATATTTTTCAGGATTCGCCCCGAGCGCAATGCCGCGCAAATCTTTGATCGAAGTCTTGGGGGTGAGTTGAATAATCGATCCCATCGGGATGAACTCAAATTGTTGTCCCGGCTTGATGTGCATGGCCTCACGCACCTCTTTGGGAATGGAAATTTGGAATTTGCTGGAAACGGTAGCGGCAGTCATTTTTACGAATCCGTGATCGATGGCGGTGTGGCAATTTACTCCGGGAAGGGACGGAGGGCAACTGAAGAGAGCGCAGTGTGCTCCCCATTGAAAAACAAATGCGAACCCGACCCCAATTAGTTGCTCTCTTTATAGAAAATACAGCCTTCAAGCTCTTTGAAAATCGTCATATCTTCTGTAATGTAAGTTGAGAGGTTTAGCTTAAATTGCTCAGAATTAATGCTTGTTGTTATTCCGCAAATATTTTTTATCTTTCCAGTTTCATCCTTGAGATTCTGATCACCAATGTTGGTTACAAAACTATCGTAAGATTTCTCATCAAAAATTAAATTTTTGGCGGCGCAGTATTTTTGCAAGACCTCTTTGTCGTAAAGATAGTTTTCAATCTCCCATCGTTTTAATACTCGATGGTTCTGAGGATTGGTCTGAAGGTAAACCTGCCTGTCGTTCTCAGTGGTTTGTTTCCCGGAAGAAATGTCTCTGTCTTTTAGAACCAGTATCTTGATAGTAGAAAACACCTTGGTTAGTATGGCAAGTGCAATTTCACTTCTTTGATCTGGCTCTGTATTTCCGCCGCTCGATACAAATAGTGTGTCATGATGTTTCTCGGAAAAAATATTATTAAATACCTGCGCATCTAACCCTCTTTCTTTTCCATTTTTACCGGGCAAATCTTTACCCTCGCAGTAGATGAGGCATTTTGGACTAACCAGATGTGCTAAATCATCTAAGGCTATTTCAAATATTTTTTTCCATGTGGCATTGGATTTGGCTACTGGGGTAAGCACATGTGGGGTCGAGGCTAAATCCAATCCATCCTTGAACTGGATAATTTGACATTGATCTTTAAATTCATCTTGAAGCGCCCTCAAGAATCCAATGCTATGCGTGGTAACCCAGAGCTGACAGCTCTCTCCAACCAATCGATTAATTTCGACCAGTAGCTTCTTCTGTATCGACGTGTTTATGTGCAACTCTGGTTCGTCCAGAAGAAAAATAGTGTCGTTATATTCATCTTGCCGGAGATAAAGATCTAGAAGTATGTCAACCACCTCTTTTTCTCCCGATGACAAGACATTGAATTCAAATTCAGTAGGGTGATCCTGTTTTTTGAAATACAGCGTGCCTTGAGACGACTCAATATCGCCAAGGCTCACGATTTCAAGTTCAAGGCACTTCTTAATGGAAGAGTTAAGGTCGCCAATTATCTTCTGCTTTGCCTCAGTCGGCTTGCAGTCAGTATCATTTAGATGCTTGTTGTACTTGATGTATAGGCGTCTGTAATTTTCTTCCATCTTGTCGTCAATGTCGGAAGATGTGGAAGCACCATAGTTGTTTAGCCAGATTTCAGGTGTAGCCCTCGACTGCCTAACTTTAAGGTCGCTGTTGTAGCGATACGGGCTTCTAAAAGAAAAAACGGTACGGCTTTTTCCCGTTGCTTGCTTTTGCTGCATTATAGTCTGATAGGAACCTTCAACGAAGTCGATGACTACATTCTGATAGTCGTAGCCTGGGTTTTTATTCATTGAATGATATTCATGGTTTTTCCCACCTTTGTTACCAATTTGACCATGTGCATTGTGATGAAACAGCATGCCATCAAGGACGCTACTTTTTCCACAGCCATTTGGGCCGACCAATGCAATGATTCTTTTTGGATCGTTACCTAAGTCGATCGTTAAGTCGAAGAATCGCTTGTACCCATTCTTGAATTGAATTTTTTTAATTTTCATTGCGCAGCGGTCTTGTACTGTTCGGCAAATACATCTTCGGCATCGCGGAACTTTCCCTGTTCGATTTCTTTGTTGCCAACGGCAAGCATTCTCAGAAGTGCGACGGTTTGTTCTTGTTCCTCGCGACTTTCAGAAATGTTCCAGATGATTTCGGCAGCATGTTCACTGAGGTAGCTGATGGGTTTGATCTGTGTCGAAAGTTTCATGGTAGCTCCTGTGTTGCGGTACAAAATAACGGGGATAATCCTAGAGCAATATTCAGGGACCACATTTTTTAAGCCGCGTACCTCTGAATTTCAACCTCAACATGCCGCCGAGCAGTTGCATCAGCATCGGCATATACGCGACTGGCGGTAGGCTCGCTCAGGTAATACTCTCCGCAGTTCTCACAGATTTCGGCAGGCACATCGCGAATGACGACTACGCTGTTGTCGCGTTGTAGTGTGACGGTGGTGATGCCTGGGTGGGTCTCTCCGGTCTTGCAGATTGTGCATTTCATTCATGTTCTCCTTCGCTTGAAAGTTTCGTCCCAGATTGCCGGATCGGGCCAGTAGATAGTGACTAGCAGTTTGTTGAATTTATCCCCCAAGCGTGTCCACAAAACCAAGGGACATACGTTAATGGTGGAGACGAATTAAAACGAAAGCAGGATGCGATATGCGAGGCGCCGACATTACTC
>SCUU01000166.1 GCA_004297065.1 Gallionellaceae bacterium | reverse complement strand
ATTCGCTTTGCTAGGGTGAATCAAAGGTTGGTGACCTACTTATCGGAGTGAATATGCGGCGCAGAGACTCTGCCAAGAGTCAAATTCCGCAAGGGTCTGGAGGGAGGGCGGCAACTGTAGGCGGCATGAAGGGGAGGATGCATTTCTGGGGAGATTGGGTTCCGCTTTCATGCTACCTTCTACTAACCCCGACCCGAAAAAAAAACCGAGGCAAAAAGTGTTTTTCTCTTGGCATCTTACCAATTATCCAACATTGCGCAGAATCACCAATAGGTGAATAGGAAATCAGTGCGACGTTTAACCTCTGCGGCTTTTGTTCAGAGGTTTTCACTAGATCCTCGGTTTCGGGAAATTTCGGATCGAGGCTAAGAGACGTTTATCATTAATAACCCAATGGGGATACCCGGTGCAACATCACTGCATTGTCAAAGGCCGCGGGATGGGCTCGGGCAAGACCCTTTCCCTCTTGCCATTTATTAGCTTAAGCCATTTGCTTCTTTCTTGTTCTGTCCGTTCAAGCCAGGCCAGGGGATAAACCGCATCAGATCTGCAAACGCTGCATCTCCCCTGGGGTGCCCTCTCGAGAATTTCTTGACATGAATAGCAGATATAGGCGCTAATGATTTTCATAAAAACTCCTTTCCTCTGAGCCTCTGCGAAATTTGAGCGATAGGAATTCGTAAGGCCCTTCTAAACCATAGAAATTTTGCCAGGTAAAACAGCAAATTAGATGCCAAATCAAGGGGTGGCATATTGATATTTGTTGCCGTGAAAATCCAATAAATTCTTAAGCTTACGGTTAGTGAACGGGAAGCGATTTAAGCTGCTAATCGGGCAGGCACGCCATAAAACTTAAACTAATCACCGGAGTTTTCTTGAATTCCTTTGATGGATAGCCAAATCGGTCACTTCCGCCCTGTCGGGCAAATATACCCTATGAATTGGAGACGGAGTAGGATCCCAAAATGTGGGTCAATCAAGAAGATGCTACCGCTCGTCTCCCGGCCCTTGAGAGCGGCCCAGGTAGTTTTTTACCTTCACTTTCTGACCGAGGTGAGGCAGCAACGCATAGAATGGCAAGAAAGACGTCATCAAATAAACCGCGAACAATCGGTCAATGGTTCGCATCTCTGGAAAGACTTGTTCGTGCTGGGTTCGGGGAGGTTTCTCGATATCCGGACAGGCTACCTTGACCTCGAGAGTGGTTCGGTCGTGAGGATGGAGCTTGACTCTGACTTCTATTGAAAAAGCCTCCTTTGTGGCGAGTGACGACTCTTGAGTATCATCTCCGCACTCCTTTTAATAATTCGCTCTTTAGGTAGACTGAAACTCGCTCTGGAACTATGCCGAGGCCAGCAAGGCATGCTGGATCGGAGAATTCGCCAAATCCACCTTACTACCGCGCGTATTGGACGATTCCTCCCCTACTCTGGACTAGAAACGCCCACGACAGCATGACCCTATGCCTGCCTCTCACCTGGCGGACCATTTTAAGCGGTGGTATATTGCCTACTGATGGAGAAGGTCAAAAAATTGGTAGAATGTCTGAAACGGTACAAGCCGGAACAAATCATTGTCTTTGGCTCCTATGCGCGGGGTGATGCTGACGAGCAGAGCGATCTGGATGTCGTGGTTATTAAACAAACAGAGAAACGCTTTCTTGACCGACTCATCGAAGCGGCAAGGTGTCTGGATAATGACCTCGGAAAGGTCGACGTGTTTGTCTATACCAGAGAAGAGTTTGAGGAGATGCGGCAGAGGGGAAATCCCTTTATTGAGAAGGTCGTAACCGAGGGGAGGGTTATCTATCCAATCGAATAAAGAAGAAGCTTTGCGTTGGCTCCCATTATTTCCACCCGATATCCCGATGCCCTGGCAAGCCCTGCCGTCCCCTACGAAACTTACACCGAGAAAGATGCCATCGAGGCTATTGGCCTTACCGAAAAGATTGCCG
>SCUU01000282.1 GCA_004297065.1 Gallionellaceae bacterium | reverse complement strand
CGCTGGAACGCGGCGTGCTGGGCTTCATTCCCAAGGCCTACTCGCCCGAGGTCATGCTGTCCGCAGTGCGGCTGGTGCTGGCCGGCGGCGTCTATGTGCCGCCGATGCTGTTGTCGGCGGTGCCTCCGGGGGTGGTGGCCGGCGTGCCGCCTGGTGCTGGCGAGGCCGCGCAGCGTGCCTCCTCGGCGGCCGCCGCCCAAACGCTCGAGCATCTGCGCACGGTGTTGACCGAGCGCCAGGTGGAAGTGCTGCAACTGCTGTCACAGGGCAAGCCCAACAAGCTGATCGGGCGTGCGCTCGGCATCAGCGAGGGCACGGTGAAGATCCATCTGGCGGCCATTTTCCGAGCGCTCAACGTGCGCAACCGCACCGAGGCCGTTGTTGCGGCCCAGACGCTGACAGCGGAGGCCTGAGCCGGGCGCTGTCTCAGAAGCGCAAGGTCAGCAGGTGCGGCAGCCGTGGGATCGCGAAGGCGGTCCCCGTACGCGCTGCCTCGCGGTAGTCCTGAAGCAGCCGTCGTTGGTCCTGGGTGACTTCGTTGGCCGGCCAGCGCTCCACATAGCGCGCCTGATGTTCCACGGCCCCGGCCCAGTCCCCCAGCTCGAAGCGGTAGCGCGCCAGCGCCATGATGCCGTTGGGATGCTCCGCGGTCCATGCGGGTACCTGGTCGAGCCAGCCCTGGACTTCGTTGAGCGCGCGGTCCTCGCAGGCAAGCCAGGCGGCTGCCAGGCAGGCATTGGAGCGCACGATACCGACCGAAGAGACCGCGATCGTCTCGCGGAGCATGCGCCAGGCCCGCTGCCGGTCGCCCCGCGCGTGGGCCAGTGCGGCCTTGAAGAAGGGGGCGCAGCCGTACAGGCAAGTGCCTTCGTAGAAGCGCCGATTGGCTTCGATCTCGGCGATCAGCTCTTGCGCCAGGTCGTATCGTCCGCCGGAGATGGCCATGCCCGCGTTCATGGTGATTGCAAAGCTGAGCCAGAAGCGCCGCGCCTCGCGCCCGAGCTTGCGCACCTGCTCCATGCGCTGCAGCGCGTCGTCGATCCGGCCGCTGCGCCAGTACAGCCAGGCTTGCGTCAACTGCGACAGAAAGCGGCCGGCGCGGGACTGCTGCATCGACGCCGATGCCAGCGTGGCCTGCGCCGCGTTCGCGACAGTCTGGTCGCCCGCGTCGCTGTGCACCGTGAGCTGGAGCGCAAGCGTGAGCGCGTGGCGTGCCGGCGTGCCGGCCAGCTTCGCGCAGTCCACCGCTTCGTCGAT
>SCUU01000074.1 GCA_004297065.1 Gallionellaceae bacterium | reverse complement strand
ACACGAGCGCTCCCTCATCCCAACCCTTCTCCCGGAGGGAGAAGGGCCTTGCATCCCTCTCCCTCCGGGAGAGGGACTGAGGGTGAGGGAAATAACGTGATGCGAAAACTCTGTCATGATTTATGAAAAGCTCAATAGGTGATCAGTTGGGTTCTAGGGGAGATGCAATTCTGCGATTGCGACTTTCTGGCAACTCCCGATATGTATTGCCTTGTTTTCTGCTATCTGTATTGCTGCATGCCGCAATCATTTGGGGACTTCCTTCCCTGAATAGGGTTCCTCTTTTTGTAAGGCCGATCCCAATTCAAGTTCATCTGGAACTGAGCCCGTCTCACGAAATTCATAAGCCGCCGCTTAAGCCGCAGATACCCCGGAAAGAGATGGCAAGGGATGAAAGCCATGCTGATGGGGTTATTCGTACAGAGTCACTTTCCGTTCCTGATACACGGCAGTCTCTTTCCGAGGCGCGGCAGTTGATGGATTCTGCGAGAAGTATTGCGAGGGACGAGGCAGTGAGGGATGAGCGGGAATCTGACTCGATCAAAAAGAAATATTCCAGTACGCCACTTTCCACGCTGGAGGAATATTTGCGAATGTCTCACGAAGAAATCCGGTTGGCGAATGGCATGACGAAGATTGTAACCGCGATTGGCGAGGTTTGTTTTCAACCTGCTCCAGATTTCGCACGGGATCAGACTTTGCTTTATGGCATTCCCAGACGTTGCCCGTAACTTGTGATAAGTCTTCCTGCATTGCTCGAATTCGCGGCTGAAGCCGCCCCTACCGGGACGCGCCGCTTACGCAATGGGTGCGATTCAAACTGATGTGGAAGTATCCCTGATGGCTCATCAGAGAAATCGCCGGTCGGCCAATAGCGGCATTGCCCTTGATGGAACTGCTGATGGAATAACTGGCCATCCCGCCAAGCAACCACAAGACGGTTGCCAAGTGCTTGGTTATAAGCCAGCAAAAAGCGCCGGCAAGTCGCTGCTTAGCTTTGCATAGCCATTCGACTAGGCCAGCAAAAGACGCTGGCAAGTCGCTGGTTATGTGGGAGTGGTCTCCCGACCGCGATTCGATGAATGCCTCCCAAACTGTCGCGACCGGGAGGTCGCTCCCACTGGTGGCGGCATTGCCCTTGAGGGAACAACTGATGGAATAACTGGCCATCCCGCCAAGCAAGCGCAAGACGGTTGCCAAGTGCTTGGCTATAAGCCAGCAAAAAGCGCTGGCAAATCGCTGCTTAGCTTTGCATAGCCATTCGACTAGGCCAGCAAAAGACGCTGGCAAGTCGCTGGTTATGTGGGAGTGGTCTCCCGACCGCGATTCGATGCATACCTCCCAAGCTGTCGCGACCGGGAGGTCGCTCCCACCGGTGCCGGGACAAGAGTTACCCGTACAAAGACATCGCGGCCTATCCGCGAGAGCCGGTCAGCACAAGCCTCTTATTCCCCCGCATCAGTTTGAATCGCACCCTTACGCAATTGAATCCTTTTGGAGTGCAGTCGTCTTGCGGTAGAATGCGCGCTTTCGTTAAAGACGGCGAAGACCATGATTACAGGCAGTATCGTTGCGATAGTTACCCCCATGCATGAAGACGGCGGTCTGGATTGGGACGCGTTTCGCTCTTTGATCGACTTCCATATCGAACAGGGCACGGATGCCATCGTGGTGGTGGGCACCACGGGCGAATCCCCGACGGTGGATGTGGAAGAGCATGAAGCTTTGATCCAGGTGGCGGTGGAGCATGCGGACAAGCGCATTCCCATCATCGCGGGAACCGGCGCGAATTCCACCAAGGAGGCCATCGAGTTGGCTGCGTTCTCCAAGAAGGCTGGCGCGGCGGCTTCGCTGACCGTGGTGCCCTACTACAACAAGCCGACGCAGGAAGGTCTGTACCAGCATTTCAAGGCCATCGCCGAAGCGGTGGATATGCCGCACATCCTCTACAACGTGCCGGGGCGCACCGGGGCGGACATGAGCAACGATACCGTGCTGCGTCTGGCGCATATCCCCAATATCGTGGGCATCAAGGATGCGACCGGCGGTATCGAGCGCGGCAGCGATCTGCTGCAACGCGCCGCCGCTTTGAAGGACGCCATCGGGGATTTCGCCATCTACAGCGGCGACGATGCCAGTACTTTGGCGCTGATGTTGTTGGGTGCGCACGGCACGATCTCGGTCACCGCCAACGTCGCGCCCAAGTTGATGCACGAGATGTGCGTGGCCGCATTGAACGGCGAAGTGGCCCAGGCGCGCGCGATCAACTTCCGCCTGCTGGGGCTGCATCGCCACTTGTTCGTCGAAGCCAATCCGATCCCGGTGAAGTGGGCGGTGGCGCGCATGGGCAAAATGAAAAACACGTTGCGCTTGCCGCTTACGCCGCTTTCTGCCGGCGCTCAGCCGGTGCTGGAAGCCGCGATGCGGCAAGCCGGAATAATCTAAGGAATAGCATGAAAATCCGAAATACCGCTGTACTGGTTTTGGCTTTGTTTGCGCTTGCTGCATGCAGCTCCGACAAGAATGGCATCGATTACAAAGTGGCATCCGCCAAGGTGCCGGCACTGGAAGTCCCCCCCGATCTGACGAGCCCCGGTATCAATGAGCAATATGTCATTCCCGGCGCGGACGGCGCATTGGCGGCGAACTTTTCCGATTATTCCAAAGGTAACTCGGCGCAGCCTGCCAGCGCGGTCGGCGCGGTATTGCCCGTGCTGAAAAACGTGCGCATGGAACGCAACGACAAACAGCGCTGGATCGTGGTCAGCGATAAAGCGGAAAACGTGTGGCCTGCGGTCAAGGCGTTCTGGCTGGAGATGGGGTTCCAGATACAGGTGGACAATCCCCAGTCCGGCGTGATGGAAACGGACTGGCAGGAGAACCGTGGCAATGTGCCGCAGAGCGGGGTGCGCTACGTGCTGTCCAAGATGTTCGATAGCCTCAAGCCAGCCGGGCAGCGCGACCAGTATGTGATCCGCTTCGAGCGCAGCAAAGACGGCCTCAGTACCGAGGTGTATCTCGCGCAACAGGTGATGGAAGAGGCGCGCAGCGCGGACAAGAAAGACATCAAGTGGATGCCTCGCGCGAATAATCCCGAGATCGAAATTGCCATGCTGCAAATGTTGATGGCCCATTTGGGCGGCGAGGCGGTTACGCCGGTCCCCGGTGCTGCCGCATCCGCCAGCGCGGTCGCGGCGACTGTCGCCGCCGTGCAGATGAAAGAAGTCGCGGACGGCAAAATCATGCGGATTGATGAGCCATTCGATAAAAGCTGGCGCAAGGTGGGCTTGGCCTTGGACAAGGCACGCATCGCGGTGGAAGATAAAGACCGCGCCAATGGTGTTTACCTGCTGCGCGCTACGGCTGCGGCAAAGGGCAAAGCCGCCGGCAATTATCAAGTGACGGTACGCGAGAGCGGCGCGGCCTGCGAAGTGTCGGTGCGCAATGCCAACGGCGAAAACGACAAGGAAAGTTTGCGTATCGCCGAAGTCCTGTACCAGAGTATCGAGAAGTAATTCCCGCTGCGGATGCGCTTTGCTTTACTTGGCAGCGGCAGCGAGGGCAATGCCCTCGTCGTGGAAGTTGACCAAACACGGGTGTTGATGGACTGCGGTTTTTCATTGGGCGAAACCGTGGCGCGTTTGGCGCGCATCGGGCTTGTGCCGGAGCAACTGCACGGCATCGTAGTCACCCATGAACACGGCGACCACATCGGCGGTGTGGCGCGTCTGGCGCGCAAGTATTCCCTCCCCGTTTTTCTTACCCACGGCACGTTGCGCTCGCAGAATGGCGCGTTCGCCAATCTGTCCTGCGTTACCGGGATCAATCCGCATCTCCCGTTTGCCATAGGCGACGTGCTGGTGCAACCCTATCCCGTCCCGCACGATGCGTGCGAGCCGGTGCAATACGTGTTCAGCGATGGCGCGAAGAGGCTGGGTGTATTGACCGATGCCGGGTGTTCGACGCCGCATATCGAGGCGACGCTGAGCGGTTGCGATGCGCTGGTGCTGGAATGCAACCATGACGCCGAGTTGCTGGCGAACGGCGACTATCCCTACAGCCTGAAACAGCGCGTCGGCGGGCGTTTCGGACACCTTAACAACCTCGCTGCGGCAGCGTTGCTGGCACGTCTGGATAACAGCAGATTGCAGCACATCGTGGCTGCGCATCTGAGCCATAAAAATAATACGCGTGCATTGGCCGTAAGCGCGTTGAGTGGGGCGCTGTCCTGGGCGGAAGAACGGATCGTCGTTGCGACGCAAAACGAAGGATCGTTCTGGTGCGAGATCGCGTGAGGGGGATTGCTTGCGGAAACAAAAAAGCCGACTCGCGTCGGCTTTTTTGTTGGGCTGTTGTCAGCTTAGTGCTTTGCTGGCTCAGCGGCTGGGGCAGCGGAAGCAGCGGCAGGAGCCGAAGCTGCAGCAGGAGCGGAAGCAGCTTCAACTGCGGAAGCGGCAGGAGCAGGTGCTGCAACTGGAGCAGGAGCGGCAGCAGGAGCTTCAGCAGCCTTTTCGCCGCAAGCAGACAGGGACAGAGCCAATAAAGCGGCAACGAGTGCAGAGTATTTCATTGTATTTCCTTAGTTAAGTCAGATTGATAAAGTCTATGGAGGCCATGCCGCGACATGCTTGCCGTTGCAAGGACGCGGCATTCTATCAACTTTTTTTAAAAAAGCTAGATAGATAGAGCTGATAGCGAATTGCCTCATCAAAAGTCTGAGTGAAACCGATTCGTTGCCCCACGTAATAAATCTGAGTGAAATTTTCAGTTCAGAACATCTGAACGGGAGGCAACGTGAGGTTAACGATGAACGAGCGACAAGCGGTAATCAAGGCATGGTCGGGCCAGTACCGGAAGGTAGGCAAGAAGGACAGGGGGCGCATTCTGGACGAAGTGGTTGCCTTGACCGGATACAACCGCCGGTACGTGGTCGGATTGTCGCGCTGGGAGGGCAAGATCATCGCTTAGAATTTTGAATTTATAGAGCCCCCCAATAGACAATTATACAGTTCGCACAGCACGACAGCTTGTCGCAAACCCTACAAGCTCCCTCCCCCGTCTTGTTCCACACATGAGAGTTGAACGCCAAAAATTATATAACTAACAATTAAACATATAGTTACAAAGATCACCATAGGCTGGCACGTGGTTTGCAAACCATCGGGTACACACCACCGATAGGAGCGAACCATGATCACCCTGACACCCAACGCGATCTCTGCCGTAGACAGATTCATCAAAGGTGCGGCCACCCCCGTAGCCGGACTGCGCATCGCCATTTCCGGCGGCGGCTGCTCCGGTTTCCAATACGGCATATCGCTGGAAGAAGCCAAGAACGAAGACGACACCGTACTGGAATATGGCGCAGTCACTTTGCTGGTCGATCCACTGTCCGCCCCGTTACTGGATGGCGTGTCTGTCGATTTCGTCGACAGCCTCAACGGCAGCGGTTTCAAATTCGACAACCCGAACGCCAGCGCCAGTTGCGCGTGCGGTTCATCTTTCTCTGCTTAACGATTTAGGGGCGCACCATGTGGGACTACTCGGAAAAAGTCAAAGAACACTTCTTTCAACCGCGCAACGCCGGTGTGCTGGAAGGCGCGAACGGCGTGGGCGATGTCGGCTCGATCTCCTGCGGCGATGCGTTGCGCCTGATGCTCAAGGTGGCACCGGAAACCGACATCATCCTCGACGCACACTTCCAGACCTTCGGCTGCGGCTCGGCCATCGCCTCTTCCTCCGCGCTCACCGAGATGATCAAGGGCAAAACGCTGGACGAAGCCTTGAAGGTGAGCAATCAGGACATCGCCGATTATCTCGACGGCCTGCCGCCGGAAAAGATGCACTGCTCGGTGATGGGGCGCGAGGCGCTGCAAGCCGCCGTGGCCAACTACCGCGGCGAAGTGTGGAGCGACGATCACGAAGAGGGCGCGCTGGTGTGCAAGTGTTTTGCCATCGACGCGGTGATGATCGAAGACACCATCCGCGCCAACAACCTGTCGTCGGTGCAGGACGTGACCAACTACACCAAGGCGGGCGGCGGTTGTTCGTCGTGCCACGAAGGCATCGAAGAGATTCTGGTGAAAGTGATGACCGAGCGCGGCGAGAGCTTCAAGCCGGGCGCGCAGCCGAAGGATGAAGCCAAGCCAGCAGGCATGACCAACCTGCAACGCATCCGCAAAATCGAAGCCGTGCTGGAATCGGTGCGCCCGCAACTCAAGCGCGACGGCGGCGACATCGAGCTGGTGGATGTGGACGGCAAAACCATCTACGTCAACATGACCGGCGCGTGCGCCGGTTGCCAGATGGAAGCGCTGACGCTGCAAGGCATCCAGCAAAAACTGATGGAAGAGCTGAAAGAGTTCATCAAGATCGTGCCGACCAAGGCGGGCGCATTGAGCAGGGCGAGTTGCCATCCGTAATGTGCCGAGTGCCGAGTTCCGAGTGCGGAGTGTTGCGCACCTCAGATACCCGGCACTCAGTACTCAGTACTGAAATTTACCGAAGGGGAATTGGAATGACCGGCATCTATTTCGACAACAACGCGACCACCAGGGTCGATCCCGCCGTGGTGGAGGCCATGCTGCCTTACTTCACCGAGCAGTTCGGCAACCCCTCTTCCATGCACAGCTTCGGCAACAAGGTCGGCCTCGCCATCAAGAAGGCGCGCATGCAGGTGCAGGAACTGCTCGGCGCGGAACACGACTCCGAGATCATCTTCACTTCCTGCGGTACCGAATCGGATTCCACCGCGCTCATTTCCGCGTTGAAGGCGCAGCCGGAACGCAAAGAGATCATCACTACCACCGTTGAGCATCCGGCCATCCTGACGCTGTGTACGCATCTGGAAAAAGAGGGCTACAAGGTGCATCTGCTCAAGGTGGATGGCAAAGGCCGCCTCGATCTGGATGAATACAAGAAGCTACTGACCGAGCAAGTGGCCGTGGTGTCGGTGATGTGGGCGAACAACGAAACGGGGACATTTTTCCCGGTGGTGGAAATGGCCGAGATGGCCAACGCCGCCGGTGCGATGTTCCACTCCGACGCGGTGCAGGCCGTGGGCAAAGTGCCGCTGAACCTGAAAGATACCAAGATCGACATGCTGTCCGTGTCCGGCCACAAGCTGCATGCGCCCAAGGGCGTTGGCGTCTTGTACCTGAAGCGCGGCACACGCTTCCGTCCGCTGCTGCGCGGCGGCCATCAGGAACGCGGTCGTCGTGCCGGTACCGAGAACACCACCTCGATTGTTGGATTGGGAAAAGCCGCCGAGATGGCGCTGGAAGCGATGCAGTACGAGAACACCTTCGTTGCGCATTTGCGCGATAAATTGGAAGCTGGAATTTTGGCCAAAGTGCCGCGCGCTTTTGTGACGGGCGACCCGGGCAACCGTCTGCCGAACACGTGCAACATCGCGTTCGAGTTCATCGAAGGCGAAGCGATTTTGTTGCTGCTCAACAAATTCGGCATCGCCGCCAGTTCCGGCTCGGCCTGCACTTCCGGTTCGCTGGAGCCGTCGCACGTGATGCGCGCGATGGGCATCCCCTACACCGCCGCGCACGGCACAGTGCGCTTCTCGCTGTCACGCTACAGCACCGAAGCGGAAGTGGATCGCGTGATCGCCGTGGTGCCGGAGATCATCGCGCAACTGCGCAAGCTGTCGCCGTACTGGGAAGGCGACGGCCCTGCGGCAGAACCGGAGAAGGCGTTCGCGCCGACTTACGCATGAAGATTGTTGCATCATTGAGAGTGTTTCCTCACCCCAACCCCTCTCCCGATGGGAGAGGGGCTTTATGCTCCCTTCCCCCGCCGGGGGAAGGGCTGGGGATGAGGGGCGCTCTATCCGACTAGGCTGAATGGAATGAGTAGAACTATCATCATCGACGACACCACCCTGCGCGACGGCGAACAGACCGCCGGGGTGGCGTTTACGCTGGAGGAGAAGCTGGACATCGCGCGCCAGCTCGACGCGCTGGGCGTGCCGGAGCTGGAAGTCGGCATCCCGGCGATGGGGCATGAAGAACGCGAGAGCATCAATGCCGTGGCGGCGCTGGGGCTGAATGCCAAGCTCATCGTGTGGAGCCGCATGTGCCGGGAAGACCTTGCCGCGTGCGGGCAGCTCGATGCGCACATGGTCGATCTTTCCATTCCCGTTTCCGACATCCACCTCGCCAAGAAATTGCAGCGCGACCGCGAGTGGGTCATCGAGACCATCTACGACGTGGTGTTGCGCGCGCACGATTACGGGCTGGACGTCATCGTCGGCTGCGAAGACGCCTCGCGCGCCGATCCAGCATTCCTGTTGCGCGTGGCCGAAGCGGCAGAGATGTGCGGTGCGCGCCGCCTGCGTTATGCCGATACGCTGGGTGTGATGGAACCATTCGGCGTACACAAGGCCATTGCGGCATTGCGCAGCGAGGTGGACTTGGAAATCGAGATGCACGCGCACGATGACCTCGGCCTCGCCACCGCCAACAGCCTCGCCGCCGCGCTGGCGGGGGCGACGCACATCAACACCACGGTGAACGGTCTGGGCGAACGCGCGGGCAACGCGCCGCTGGAAGAAGTCGCGCTGGGGCTGAGAAAACTTTACGGCATGGATACCGGCATCGACCTCACGCACTTTACCGGCCTGTCGAAACTGGTCGCCGCCGCATCGGGGCGTCCCGTGCCCTGGCAGAAGAGCGTGGTGGGCGAAGGCGCGTTCACGCACGAAGCGGGCATCCATGTGGACGGCCTGCTCAAAGACCCGGACACCTATCAGGGCTTCGATCCGGTCGAAGTGGGGCGCCAGCACAAGATGGTGGTCGGCAAACATTCCGGCGCGCACGGCATCATCGCGGCTTACGCCGCCATGGGTCTCAGTCTGAGCCAGGCCGAGGCGCGCGCCTTGCTGCCGGACATCCGCACTTTTTCCGAACGCGCCAAACGCTCGCCCGCCGACCAGGAATTATTATTCCTTTACCAGCGCTACATCGGGCGCACCCAGCCCGGCGCGGCGCACTAGGAGGCGACCATGAAGAATGTGAATCGTCTTAACCCCATCCACCCTCTAACTCCCCCCTTGCACCCGCAAGGGGTAGGCCGTGGTTGCAAAGCCGCTAATGCGGCAACAACCACGCTCAAAGGGGGAAAATTTTCGCGCCCTCCCCTTCAAGGGGAGGGGTTGGGTGGGGATGGGGTTAAACCGCAACAACCTTCGCTGCTGCGCCTGCTGCGCGAAGATGTGAGCTGCGTGTTCCAGCGCGACCCCGCCGCGCGTTCGCGCTTCGAGGTGCTCACCACCTACCCCGGCGTGCACGCCATCCTCATGCAGCGCATCGCGCATCGTGTGTGGAAGTGGAAGCTGCATTATCTGGCGCGTCTCATCTCGTGGTTCGCGCGCCTGCTCACCAACATCGACATCCATCCCGGTGCCACCATAGGCCGACGCTTTTTCATCGACCACGGCGCGGGCGTGGTGATCGGCGAGACGGCCGAGATCGGCGACGACGTGACGCTGTATCACGGCGTCACCTTGGGCGGCACGACATGGAACAAAGGCAAACGCCACCCGACGCTGGGCGACGGCGTGGTGGTCGGCGCGGGCGCGAAGATATTGGGGGCGATCACCCTCGGCGAGAACGTGCGCGTGGGCGCCAACTCGGTAGTGGTGAAAGACGTGCCCGCGCACCGCACCGTGATCGGCATCCCCGGCAAGATCGTACTGCGCACCGAAGAGGCTGGCACGGACAACATCTACGGCATCAACCTCGACCACCACCTCATTCCCGATCCGGTAGGCCGCGCCATCGCCTGCCTGATGGAGCGCATCGAAGTGCTGGAAGGCCAGTTGCGCAAGCGGGGCGAGGCGGTGGACGGCCAATGCCACACCTGCGCAGCGGACGACTTGTGCGGCACCGAAGTGGCGCGCGTGCTCGGGAAGGCGTGACATGGACCTGCTCGATTTCGATCAAGCCGAGCTGTACTTCGATGAGCCGATCAGCGAGGAAATCGAACACCTGATCGCGATGGCTGCGGCGAATTACGGCAACGAAGAAGCGGAGTTGATGCTGCTGCGCGCCAACTTCATCGCACCGCAACACCTCACCGTGCTGGTCGCGCTGTACCGCTACTACTTCTACCAGCACCGGCTGGAGGACGCGCTGCTGGTGGCGGAAAGCGCCTTGGCGGTGGTCGGGCGGCGTTTGGGGTTCCCGGATACATGGCAGTTCTTGCGCGAGGTCAATGTCGGCGCGGGCGTGATGCGCTCGATGGGCCTGGTGCGTTTCTATCTCATGGTGCTCAAGGCGGCGGGCTATATCAATCTGCGCCTCGGACACTTCAAGGCGGGCAAGGCGATGCTGGAAAAACTGGTGGAACTGGACAGCCATGACCGCATCGGCGGCAAAGCCCTGCTGGACGTGCTGCACCAGTCGATGCTGAATGACTCAACTCGGGAAAGGGATCCGCGATGGACGAACTGACATTGGACGAAGCGCTGGAGGACTTGGTCTCCGCCGAAGACTTCCTCGACTACTTCGGTATCGAATACGACACCCCGGTGGTGCATGTGAACCGTCTGCACATCTTGCAGCGCTTCCACAACTATCTCGGCAAAGAGACTTTGCCCGAGGCGGAGGATGCGCGCCGCGCCGTATACGTGGCAAACCTGCAACGGGCATATCAGGATTTCGTGAGGTCCGACGCGCTCACCGAAAAAGTGTTCAAGGTGTTCCACATGCACGAACCGCAAACCAAGTTCGTGCCGCTGAGTTCGATCACGGTGAATAAAGCAGGGGCATGATGGACGCACACTCATTTGGCATGGGTAGGGGCGAGCCTTGCTCGCGAACAATTTATTCGCGAGCAAGCTGTGTTGGAATGTCCATGCAAGGAACATCCCGTGCTGCCTAAATACGAATTCGGCGACGAAGTGCGCATCATCCGCAATGTGCGCAACGATGGCACTTATCCGGGCGTCGCCATCGGCACCCTGCTCATCCGTCGCGGTTCCACCGGCTTCGTGATGAACGTCGGCACTTTTCTGCAAGACCAGTTGATTTACACCGTCAATTTTCTCGAACAGAACAAGATTGTCGGTTTCCGCGAAGAAGAGCTCATCGGCATCGACGAGCAATGGATACCCAGTAAATTCGAGAGCCGCGAAAAAGTGCGCAGCAAGATCACGCTCACGGTGCGCGGAGAAGCGCGCGTCACCCCCGGCATGGAAGGCGAGATACTCAAAGTGTTCCGCGAAGAAAACAACGGCGTGCAGTACCACGTGATCTTTCACGATCAGGTTTTGCAAGTGCCAGAAGCTTCTTTGGAAGCGACACGTGTCTATGACGACGAGGAGAAAAGCGATGCCACAAGTCATTGAACCCGGCGTGGCCTACCTTGCGCTCAAGGCCGCGCAAAAACTCTACAGCAAAGCGACTGCCGCCTTGCAGCCCGACGAGTTCGGGCGCGTGCAAAAAATGGCACAGCAGCAGCACAAACTTGAAGCGCGCGTGCTGGCCGCACCCGAAGCGCGCGATGCGATGGTGCCGCCATCCACAGTGGAGATCGCCATGCGGGAAATACGCGGGCGTTATCCGAGCGAAGAAGAATTCGTCGGCGATCTGGCACGCAACGGCTTGGACGAGGCCAGCTTCGCCGGCGCGCTGGAGCGCGAACTGAAAGTCGAAGCCGTGCTGGAAAAGGTCGGCACGCAAGCCGACAAAGTCAGCGACATGGATGTGGAACTGTATTACCAATACCACCCCGAACAATTCCGCCGCCCCGAGACGCGGCTGGCGCGCCACGTCCTCATCACCGTCAACGACACCATCGCCGAAAACAAGCGCGATGCGGCACTCAAACGCATCGGCGAGATCGCCGCACGTCTGGCGAAAGAACCGCAACGCTTCGAAGAACAAGCGCTCAAACATTCCGAATGCCCCACCGCATTGGACGGCGGCAAACTGGGCGACCTGCCGCGCGGCAAACTCTTTCCGGAATTGGATAAAGCCTTATTCGAATTGGAAGCGGGCGGGGTGAGCGGCGTGCTCGAATCCGAACTCGGCTTCCACATTCTGCGTTGTGACGTGATCACCGGGGCGAGCGTGTTGAGCCTTGATCAAGCCAAACCGCATATCCGTAAATTGATGGGGCAGAAACGTAAGCGGGTGCGTCAGCAGGCTTGGGTTAAGGGTTTGCTGGAGGGAAAGTAGGATCGGATAGTTCTAACACCTCAAGTACTTCGATTAATCGAGAAGATGGCTCAGAAAGCCGCTTTGGCAAAATGCGATGACACTCAAAAGTCTTTTTTTTCAGCAACCCATTTAGAATGAACCCACATGTCTTCCGCTTGATTTTCGTTGATAGTGCCATTCTCATATTCGGATAATTGGGCTACCTTGCAAGAATACCTGTAAGGGCTTTTCCTACACGATAAATAGATTTCCTCTAATTTTATTCGGGCGGTATCTCGCTCAGAATGCAGCCGTCAAATGCGAAATCAAATTGTCACGCAGGGAGGCCAATGATGAATGCGAACCAAATCCACGAAGAAATAAAAGAGACTAACCTTTCTTTCATGCTGCTCGCGCAACAAATGATTCGAGGCGATAGGATGAGCGCTGTGGCGAGTTTCGGGTTGAGCGAAGAAATGGCCAGTTTGGTGGCGGGGCTGTCTCCTGCGCAATTGCTCAAGATGTCGGCTTCGAACATGCTGCTTTGCTGTTTTCGCTTTGATGAGCGCTTGCTGCTTGATATGGTGGGCAACTACAAAAAAGACGGATTGTTTTCAAAAAGCACTTCTGCGGATAAAGGAATGAAGCGCATGAGCGAAGTGGCGGCAGCGTAGATTCCGCCGTCGGACTTGCGACAGCGGAACACGGAAGCGCCCCTGTGGACTGGCTGCAAAAGCAGGTAACCCATAACGCGGGAGACGGGCATGATAAAAATATTCCTAACCATAGACCCCGCTACCGGCAGGGGGCTTTACGACGATGAAGCCCAGTTGCTGGGGCGGTTCATTTCCGTTACGGATGCTGAGAGCGCACTGGGCGACATGCTGCGGTTTTGCAGCATCCGTTCAGAAGTCGGCCATTCGATGGTTTCCGATACCTGATTTGCTCGAAGCAAATCCAGTCCAGATTTGACGCCTCGGATATAATCGCGACAGTAGACATTTCATGTTGGTGCTTCTGTTTGGGGAAAAATGAATAGCTTTTCCATGGTTCAATCATTGCTCGGCGGTATGTTGATCGGCATCTCTGCCGCTTTGTTGTTGTGGCTCACCGGCCACATCGCGGGGGTAAGCGGCATTGTCGGTCGATTATTGTTTGCGATAAAAAATTCTGACGAGATTATTTGGCGTGCGCTGTTTCTGATAGGTTTGGTGGTTGGGGCGAAGCTGTATTACCTCGGTTTTGCCGCTGCGCCGGCAGGGCGCGATTATTTCCCGGCGTGGCTATTGATCGTTTCTGGTTTGTTGGTGGGCTTCGGCACTTCCCTGGGCAACGGCTGCACCAGCGGGCACGGAGTCTGCGGACTCGGCAGGCTGTCGGTGCGTTCTCTTATAGCCACGCTCATTTTCCTGGGAGTGGCGATCCTCACCACTTACTTGGTGCGCCACCTCTTCGGATTGGGAGTCGCGAATGGCTAAAGGTTTTGTGGGTCTGCTGACGGGTCTGATATTCGGTTTCGGGCTCGCGCTATCCGGTATGACCCAGCCCGAAAAGGTGCTCGGTTTTCTCGATGTGGCAGGGCGTTGGGATCCCAGCTTGTTGTTCGTGCTCGGCGGTGCGTTCGGGGTGACGGTTGTTGCGTTCCGTTTCATCTTGCGCCGCAAGAAGCCTGTGCTGGATAGCCGCTATTACTTTTCCGATGAGGCACATATTGATCGTGCTCTGGTGTTGGGGGCCGTCCTGTTCGGTGTGGGGTGGGGCATCGGGGGATATTGTCCCGGCCCCGCGGTGACGTTGATTGCCGCACCCAGTTGGGAGCTGTGGGCTTTTCTGCCGGCCATGTTGCTGGGAATATATTTGCAGAAACTGTGGGCCTTCAGACGCAACAAAAAAGTGGCCGTAGACGGAGTCGCCGAGCAAAACGATTGCTCGTGACCGGTATAGGAGCGGAATGTATAACACCCTTGAAGACTCTGTAGGCAATACGCCGCTGGTCAGGCTCAAACGTATTCCCGGCGATACTTCCAATGAGATCCTCGCCAAACTGGAAGGGAATAATCCCGCCGGTTCTGTAAAAGACAGACCGGCGCTTTCCATGATTCGCCATGCCGAAGCGCGCGGCGATATCAAGCCAGGCGACACGCTCATCGAGGCGACCAGCGGCAACACCGGCATCGCGCTGGCGATGGCCGCTGCGATGCGCGGTTACAAGATGATCCTGGTGATGCCCGAGAACCAGAGCGTGGAGCGCCGCCAGACCATGCGCGCGTTCGGCGCGGAACTGGTGCTCACCGCGAAGGAAGGCAGCATGGAACTCGCGCGCGACACGGCGGAGAAAATGCGCGACCAAGGGCGCGGCATCATCCTCGACCAGTTCGCCAACCCCGACAACCCGCGGGCTCACTACGAAGGCACCGCGCCGGAAATCTGGCGCGACACGCGGGGCGCTATCACGCACTTCGTGAGCAGCATGGGCACCACCGGCACCATCATGGGCTGCTCGCGCTTTTTCAAGGAAATGAATCCCGCTATTCAGGTCGTCGGCGCGCAACCGGAAGAGGGCGCGCAGATACCCGGTATACGCAAATGGCCGGAGGCGTATCTGCCGAAAATCTACAGTCCGCAAAACGTGGATCGTATCGAGTATATCGGGCAGCGGGACGCCGAAGAAATGGCGCGGCGCCTGGCGCGGGAAGAGGGCATCTTTTGCGGCATTTCCTCCGGCGGCGCGTTGAGCATCGCGTTGCGCATCTCGCAGCAAGTGCAGAACGCTACCATTGTGTTCATCGTGTGCGACCGCGGCGACCGCTATCTTTCTACTGGCGTCTTTCCCGCCTGAGCATCAATTCGATTTGTAGGTCTCGCCGCAACCGCGCATCGCCATAAAAATTCCGCGCAGAGTTGGGCCTTTTTTTGATAACGCATATTCCACCTCGGACGGCACGACATCCGGAAAAATTTCACGTGCAGACGTGGCGGACTCTATCTTGGGGCAATTGGAGCGTCCGCAGTATTTCAGGCAGACACCGCTGGTGACTTATTGAGAGGCAGGCTCGCGGCAAACAAAATGGCGCTCCGGTGAGCGCCGTTTTACTTTCATCACTCTGGATCAGAAGCGGTGATTGATGCCGGCAGTCACCGAGTTGCTGGCGGTGAGTTGCTCGCCGTTTACATACTGGTATAGCGGCAGTTGCACCAGACCGTACACATTGGTGCCGGGCACGATGGTATAACTCAAGCCGGGCGTCAGCGAGTAGCTCTTGCCGCCGCTGCTCGGGGTGCCGGAGGCAGTCAGCGCCGCGCTGATGCCGGAATCGGCATCGTTCCATTGCGCGTTCAGTTGCAGCAGCCCGCTTAAGCTATTGTTGACAGCATAACGCATGCCGCCATCCAGGTTGAATTGGTTACCGGGTTTGAATTCGGTTTTGTTTTTGATTGCGCTTTGCGCCATGCCTTGCGCAAACCAGCTCAGCGCGCTGCCCGGATTCGCCTGTTGCCAGAATACGCCAGCGATGAGGTCGGTGCTGCCGTTGCCCGGCTGCAAAGTGACTTCGCCGGGCAGCTTGGAGGCACCGAGATTGTCCACCATCTGGAAATCCTGCCGTCCGGTGTTCAACTTCAAACCGAACTTGATTCCCACCCCGGTGTGCTCTGCATCGTTCAGCGCCCAGCGATAGCGCCCGACGAGCTTGATGTCGCCCAGCGCGTTGGCGGTGAAGCTCTCATTGCCTGCTGGCGCGGCGCCGGTATAGGGGCCGAGGTTATGGCTGTGCTCGCGCGCGACGTAGGGGATGCTCAATGCCAGACCCCAGTGCGCGTCGTGTGTGTAGTCGATGCCGGCGGCGACGATCTTGTTTAGGGTGCGCAGATTCTCTACCTCGCCGGCAAAGGTGGTGTCGGCGGCGATTTTCGAACTGCCTGAACGCAGTTGATCCGCCTGGCTGTAGCTGTAACGCAAGTCCATGCTCAAGCCGGGTTTGCTGGCGCTATGCTCATCCCAGTTGGTGTTGATCGCGCATGCGGTGCTGCCGCAACTCGCATAGGTATTGGAGGTGACGATAATGCCGCACAAGCACAGTGCGAGCGGACTGATACGCTGGGTCATAATGAATTCTCCTTGGTTGGAGCCGCGATTGTAGTGGCTTGATGGGGGCGGGGGGGTGCGGCAAATTGCCGCGGGGATGCGCGGGCGATTGAGGGGCTGCTAGTCGTTCTGTGCCAGGCGCGGTTTCGACAGCGCCGGGTTTTGCGCGAAGTAGCGCTTGATGCCGACCAGTATCGCGCCGGCCAATTTCTCGCGGTAGTCGTCGTCGGCCAAGCGTTGTTCTTCGACCGGGTTGCTGATAAATGCGGTCTCTACCAATATCGAAGGGATGTCGGGCGATTTCAATACGGCGAAACCAGCCTGTTCGACAAAGCCGCGATGCAGCGTGTTGATGCCGCCCAGTTCTTTGAGCACGTGTTTCGCGACCTTCATGCTGTCGTTGATGGTGGCTGTCTGCGACAGGTCGAGCAGGGTGCGCGCAAGGTAGGGGTCTTTGATTGCCAGGTTCACGCCGCCGATCAAGTCGGCCTCGTTTTCCTTTTTCGCCAGCCAGCGTGCAGAAGCGCTGGTCGCACCGCGTTCGGACAAAGCGAAAACGGAGGAACCGCGCGCATTGGGTTTAACAAAAGCATCGGCATGGATGGAAACGAACAGGTCGGCGTGCGCGTTGCGTGCCTTCTCCACGCGCCCACCTAGCGGGATGAAGTAATCACCGTCGCGGATCAGGATGGCGCGCATGCCCGGGGTGTCGTCGATCTGTTCTTTCAGTTTGCGCGCGATGGCAAGGGTGACGTTTTTCTCGTGTGTGCCCTTGCGGCCACGCGCGCCCGGGTCTTCGCCGCCATGTCCGGCATCCACCGCGACGATCAAAATGCGCGTGCTGAGCTCTGCGCGCGCGCGCGCCGCGGCTTTTTCACTCTTCTGCGCGGGTGCGGAGAGCGCGCTTGCGGTCTGGAGTTTCGGTTCGGCGCTTGCCGGAGCCGAGGCCGCAACTGCGGATGCGGCGGCTATTGCCACCTGCTTTTCCGGCGCAACAGGCGCAATCCTTTTTTCGGATTGTTGCGCCAGCGCCATCAGCGGGTCGAGCGCGACGGCGGGATAAACGTCCAGCACCAGACGGTGGCCGTATTCCGCAACGGGCTTGAGATTGAACAACTGCGGCTTGGCCTCGGTCTTGAGGTCGAGCACCATGCGTACCACGCCGGGTTTGAAGCGCGCGATACGTACGCTCTTGATGTACGGGTCATCGTTGCCGATCTTGCCGATCAATTCATTGAGCGTGGGCGTGATTTCCACGTCGTCGAGGTCGACCACCAAACGTTCGGGACTTTTCAGCGTGAGCAGGTTGTAGCGTATGGCTTGTTTTGATTCAATCGTCAGGCGCGTATAGTCCTGTGCCGGCCATACGCGTGCGGAACTGATGGCGATGCTTGCCAGCGCATCCGGCAGCCACAACAGCAACGCAACAATAATCAGTTGTGCAACGCGGTTAAACATTGCTTACCTGCAGCGGTGTGGGCATATAGATCGAGGGTGCGGCCATCGGGCAAGATATTAAAAACGATCTCCAGATCCGCAAGCGGCAACAATTCGGCGGCCTGTTCCGGCCATTCCACCAAGCAAATGTTATTCTCATCGAACTCATCGCGAAATCCTGCCGCTTCCCATTCTTCCGCATCGCGAAAGCGGTATAAGTCGAAGTGACGCAAGTTTAGCCCGGGCAGGTCGTACGGCTCGATCAAGGTGTAAGTCGGGCTTTTTACGCGCCCGCCATAACCCAAGGCGTGCAGCAGGCCGCGTACCAAAGTCGTCTTGCCTGCACCAAGGTCGCCGCTCAGATAAATCACCATGCCCGCATGCAGGCTGGGAGCAAGGCGCGCCGCGAAATCTGTGGTGGCGGCCTCGTCGGTCAAGGTTATTGCGAGCTTCCGTCCTGCGGCGGAATGCCTGCTCACACCACTTCGGCTATGATTCGGTCTATGCAAAACGGAACACCTCAATTGGACTACAACGCACTCGCCGCGCGCATCAAAGCGCGGGGGCGAACACTCGGTTTTCAGGCCGTGGGCATCAGCGATACGCAGCTCGATGCCGCCGAGGCGCATCTGCTGCAATGGCTGGCGCACGGTCATCACGGCGCGATGGATTATATGGCAAAACATGGCGCCAAACGCGCGCGTCCAGCGGAACTGGTGCCGGGTACGCTACGCGTGATTTCGGTGCGCATGAATTATTACCCGGAGCAAGCCAAAGACACGCACGAGGTATTGGCCGACGGCAGTCGCGCCTTTATCTCGCGCTATGCGTTGGGGCGCGACTACCACAAAGTGCTGCGCAACCGGCTGGAAAAGCTGGCACAGCAGATACGCGATGAAGCCGCATGCCAATGTCGCGTATTTACCGACAGCGCGCCCGTACTGGAAGTGGAATTGGCGCAGAAAGCGCATCTGGGCTGGCGCGGCAAACACACCTTGCTGCTGTCGCGCGAGCAAGGCTCGTGGTTCTTCCTCGGCGAAATATTCACCGACTTGCCGCTGCCGGTGGATGCGCCGCAAGACAACCACTGCGGCACCTGTAGTGCCTGCATTGACATCTGCCCCACGCGGGCTATCACCGCGCCGTATCGGCTTGATGCGCGGCGCTGCATCTCCTACCTTACTATCGAACTCAAAGGCAGCATCCCCGTCGAGTTGCGTCCACTCATCGGCAACCGCATCTATGGCTGCGACGATTGCCAACTGATCTGTCCGTGGAACCGTTTCGCGAAAAAAACCATTGAGCCGGATTTCTCCGTGCGCCATGCTTTGGACGATGTATCGCTGGTCGAACTGTTTGCATGGGACGAAGCGAGTTTTCATACCAGGCTGGCGGGTAGCGCTATCCATCGTATTGGCTACGAACAATGGTTGCGCAATATCGCGGTGGCTCTAGGTAACGCGCCCTACGCGCCCGACATCTTGGTAGCTCTGCAGGCTCAAGCCCAACACGTCTCAAGTGTGGTGCGCGAACATGTCGAATGGGCTCTGCAATGCCATTCCAAGGTCAAAAAATAAGCGTATCGGGTGGGCCAGCCCCTGATGTCTCCCCTCAAAGTTGCAGCGCAGGATGATCATAACGCAGCTTTCCTAAAGCTTCGCGAAACTCTCTTGGCGGGAATGCAGCCATCCCGTGTTGCACGAGCTGCAACGCTAGCGAAATCACAGAGGGCACCGGACGTGACCGCCGCGTGTTGCCCTGGAATTTGAACTCCATCTGGCGCGCTTTACCCACCCCACCAATCAATCGCAATACGAACGAGGCGAGACACGCGACCAGCAGCAACACGCCCAAGCGATCTTTTTGTGTGGGGCGGTTCGCGGAGAATCCCAAGCCGAAACGCCCGCTCTTCAAATCGCGGAACGACTCTTCAATCTGCATCCGCTGTGCGTACGCGGCCACTGCAGCTTGAGCGCTCAGATGAACGAGCTTGGGACTCACTGCCAATAGCCACGGCTCACGCTGAGCGCGGGCATTCTTCAGGCTTTGGTTAGATCGCACCTGTTGACCCAGCTTTCCCTTCTTATGGCGACCGCGCTTGATGCGCTTATAGATTCGGCCAATAAATAGTTGAACTTTTTGCGGTTTTGCATGCCGGGCGCGCATGGAAAAAATTGATGCGAGAAAACTCAAAGGCGGTGAGCCGCTGGAACGTCGCAGGCAGGTCATCCGACTGCAT
>SCUU01000281.1 GCA_004297065.1 Gallionellaceae bacterium | reverse complement strand
CACGATGTGAACACGCGCCGTGTGCTGCCGCCGCTCCTCCGACTCGGCGAATGTCGACCCTCGTCCGATTGGGCGGCATGTGCAAGAACCTCGGCGCTAAGTGCGAACATCTCGCCCTCCGGCCCCGCGGCCCTCGCGGCATGGTAGGGTGATGGCGACGCGCGCTCCGCTGCGCGCTTCGGCTCCTCGGATCGCGGCGTACTCCTCGAGTTCAGCGATCTGATGAGCATCGGCATCAACACGACTTGCCCGACGGCACCGTGGCTCGGCTTGCGAGCAGCGGTACGGTAGGGTGATATCAACGCGCGTGCCGCGCACGCGCACCGGCTCTCGGCTCTCGGGATCGCCTCGCACCTCCCGGGTGCAACGATCTGATGAGTGTCAGAACCGGGCCCCTTCGCCGACCGGTACTGCGCACCACACGGGCACGTACCGCATCACGGCGTACACCAACCTTGCGTCTTCGAACGTCCGGCCGAGCGCTGGCTCGGCCCCGCGGTCGCGACACTGGCCAGTCGCGACATTCTCCTCTTCGCCTTCCCGGCGACCGTACGGCTCCGCGGCCCGCGCCTTCCCGGCGCGCGCTGCATGCTCCCGGTGGTTTCCCACCGCCGGCCGGGCCCGGGCTCCGTCAGGAACCGCAACTCCTTCGACGCCCCCCTCTGGCTAGGGAACCGAGTGTGTGGCGCGACGCACACCCGGCGCTCCGACGCCGCCACCTCGGGATACGACGGCGACGCGATGTGGCCGGCTGATCACCCCACGGAGCTCGCCTCGCACTCCACCGATCGTGTCGCGAACGTTGCACAAGTGCCTCACGGCGCGACTGCACGTAGGCACGCCAGCACAACGCACCTGCGCCTCCCGCTGTGTGCGCACACAGCGAGGGAGCGCGTGTATCTCTCCGGCGCTTCCACCGTCGGCGAGCGAGGCAAGGGACGCTCCGCGAGGTCCCGGCTGCGACGGCAACTCCTTCCCGGTGTCCGCCTCCGGCTCCAAGGTTCCGGGTGACCTCCGCAGTGCCTGCGCGGCGCGGCGGGCGGTCACGGGGCGCTCCGCGAGGCCCCGGCTGCCACGGCGCGCGCCTGCGGCGTGCGCCTGCGGCTCCGCGGTGCCTCCGAGTGCTGCGCCTCTGACTGCGACCTGCGCGCCGGCTCCCGGTGCGTGGTACGTGAACACACATCAACTACGTACCGCTGCGCGCGTACCGCTCGGGCTCCACGAGCTCAGGTACACAGCCCGACCCTCGAGGAGGCCGCGGCGAGCGCACGACGTCCTGCTCCGGCGGGATGCGCGTAG
>SCUU01000280.1 GCA_004297065.1 Gallionellaceae bacterium | reverse complement strand
CATGACGCTTAACCCTAAAACCGCCCCGCGGCCGATGCGAGCGAGCCCGCCGGTGCCAGCAGTAAAACAGGCCCGGCCGCCGCGGCGCTGCCGGCTCCCGCGGCGAGAGAGGCCGCGCACAGGCAGGCAAGCGCAAGCGCGCGCCGGGCCTGTTTTACTGCTGGCACCGGCGGGCTCGCTCGCATCGGCCGCGGGGCGGTTTTAGGGTTAAGCGTCATGTCGAGTGCATATATAGTAACAGAGAAGGGCGCAGCCCCCTTCACAAAGATGTGTTAGACTCGGCTTGTTCGAGGGACGCCGGCGCCATATGTGATGGACGATGAAGCATAGCGGCACCACCACGGGCTATCTCGCGGGCCAGCTCCTGATCGCCATGCCGACGATGCAGGACCCGCGCTTCGCACGCTCCATCGTCTACATGTGCGCGCACACCTCCGAAGGGGCGATGGGCCTTGTGATCAACCGCCTCTTGAGCGAGCTCACCTTTCCCGAGCTCCTCGATCAGATCGGCATTCCCGCGAAGCACCTTGCGCACGACATCCGCGTCCATTTCGGCGGGCCGGTCGAATCCGGGCGCGGCTTCGTGCTGCATTCGACCGACTTCCGGACCGACGGCACGCTCGTCGTCGACGACGCGATCGGGTTGACCGCGTCGGTCGACATCCTCAAGGCGATCGCCGACGGACGCGGACCGCGCCAGTCGCTCCTGGCGCTCGGCTATGCCGGCTGGGGTCCGGGCCAGCTCGAATCCGAGATCCATGCGAACGGCTGGCTCAACGTCCAAGCGGACGAGCCGCTCGTATTCGATGCCGAGCTCGAGACCAAGTGGGCGCGCGCCATGACCAAGCTCGGCGTCGACTCCAGCATGCTCTCGGGCGTCGCCGGACACGCCTGACGCCAGAGCCTCCCGTCCCGCCCTGCCGCCTTCGACCGCAACCGACCGTCCGCGCCGCGCTCGCGGCACGCCCGCGCAGGGCGACGAGGCGGCCCTCACTCGAAGGCCCGCTCCGAGGGATGGGAAAAGCCGGCATCCTCCGCGAGGAGCGCGAAGAGCAAATGGTCGCACCATTCGCCGTTGATGCGCAGGTATCGGCGCGCGAAGCCTTCCTCCCGGAAGCCGAGCTTGCGCAAGACGCCGCGGCTCGCCGTGTTGCTCGGCAGGCACGCGGCCTCGAGGCGGTGCAGCTGGAGGGTCTGGAAGGAGAAGGAGATCATTGCCTGGACCGCGTCCGTCATGAGACCCTGGCGCGCATAGGGCTGCCCGATCCAGTAGCCGAGCGTGCCCGACTGCGCCACGCCGCGCCGGACGTTGCCGAGCGTGGCGCCGCCGAGCAGCGCGTTGTCGCC
>SCUU01000073.1 GCA_004297065.1 Gallionellaceae bacterium | reverse complement strand
AGAGGAGGCGAACGAGAAGCGGGTCAAGCAGGCAATCCGCGAAGCGGATGCTCGCAAAGGCAATCTCCAATCCCTGCGGGAGAAAGGGCAAACGAATCGCTACGCGAGTTTCACGTTAAACCCCATGCGGCGAGAATCGGGTTCTCGTCCAGAAAACCGCGTAAGCGTTCTATCCGGGATTGAACTTTGTTCATTCGAGACCCTCATACCATGCGGGTAAATCGCCCATTGTTATGAAAGGACGCATCATGAAAAAGTATCTGGTAATGATCTCTCTGACTGTCTCCGAATGGCTCGCCGTATTGGCTAACACCGTTCCCGCATGAGGCAGTGTTTGATCCTATAAATTGATAATCGCGATGCCGCGCAACAGCGCGGCATCGCGCGTTGCGGCAGCGATACGTCTATTCGTCCCTTCATCCGGCTCTCCGGTCGCGGGGATATTCGCCAAGACGGTCTTGGCGAATTCAATCAGATCATGGGCGCGGTCTTGGGCATAACCTGCCCGCGAAGAGATCGCCTGAAAATACAACATGCCGTTGCGTCGGGTGACGGCCAGTTGGTAAACATCCTTCCCATGCGCGGCAACTTCTTTATCGCGCACTTCAAAGCAAAGCGTGGCGCTCTCTTGCAGGGCATCGTCCGGTGCAACAAGCCGTTTGGCAATGTCTTCGATCAATGTCTGCGCCAGGTTCAGTTGTGGCGCAAGCGTCATGTGATATTTCCCCGGTCGTTCGATTATCAGCGGGTTGTCCAGCGGCGGTGTCTTGCCGGGGCGCATCAGCGCCAATACCGTCAGGGTCACGATGGTGAGGATGGTCAGTTCGATCAAAATGCACCTCTGTGCGAATGTGGGAGTTCTGCCATTCTAGCGCCGCTCGTGCTTGCCTTTGTTTTAATATTTTCATATTATTGGAAATATAGAATTGTTGTGCGGGGTGGAGATGAAGATCGGATTGGCAGTAGAGGCGCTGGCGGCATTGGCGCAGGAGTCGCGTTTGTCGGTATTCCGTTTGCTGGTGCAAGCGGGAAAAGAGGGGGTCGCCGCCGGGGTGTTGGGGGAGAAGTTGGGTATCCCGTCTGCCACGCTGTCGTTCCACCTGAAGACGTTGAGCCACGCCAGGCTTATCAAATCGCGCACGGAAGGGCGCTATGTGATCTACAGCGCCAACTATGCCGAAATGGACAAGCTTGTCGCCTATCTCACCGAACATTGTTGCGCGGGCGATGGCGCACAGTGCTTGCCGGTAAAGAAATGTTAAGGGCACCTCTAAAAATCCATATTTCATCCCAACTGCTGCGTTGCGGAAAAAATTTCTTGCTCGCATATCATCCATATGCCGCGCTGCGAAATTTTTTCCGCGCCTTGCATTTGGGCGAAATCTGCATTTTTAGAAGCGCCCTTAAATAACGTGAAAAGGAAAATTCGAAATGAGCGAAAAACAATATAACGTGCTGGTGCTGTGTACCGGTAATTCAGCGCGCAGCATCTTGGGCGAGGTTTTGTTCAATACGCTGGGTAAAGGCAAATTCAAAGCCTATAGCGCGGGCAGCAAACCGGCGGGTAAAGTGAATCCCGGTGCGCTGGAATGGCTGAAAGAGAATGGGCACAGCACCGAAGGCCTGCGCAGCAAAAGCTGGGACGAATTCGCCGCACCCGGCGCACCCGAGTTCGATTTCATTTTTACGGTGTGCGATAACGCGGCCGGCGAAGCCTGCCCGCTATGGCTGGGGCATCCGGCCACGGCGCACTGGGGCATTCCAGACCCGGCACATGTCGGGGGCGACGAAGCGCGGCGCTCCGCGTTCAAGAAGGCAGCCGACCAATTGGCGCGACGCATCCAGTTATTCATGAGCCTGCCTATCGAGAAACTGGACAAGACCACCTTGAAAGACAAGCTCGCCGAAATCGGGCGCATTCGGGATTGATGCCATGAGTCTGTTTGAACGTTACCTCACCCTCTGGGTATTCCTCTGCATTATCGTCGGTGTGGTGCTGGGGCAAGCCGCCCCCGCGCCGTTCCACTGGCTGGGTGGTCTGGAAATCGCCAAGGTCAATATCCCGGTCGGCCTGCTGATCTGGGTGATGATCGTTCCCATGCTGCTGCGCATCGACTTCGGCGCATTGCACGAGGTGCGCAAACACTGGCGCGGCATCGGCGTCACACTGTTCATCAACTGGGCGGTGAAACCGTTCTCGATGACTTTGCTGGGCTGGCTGTTTATCCGTCACCTGTTTGCGCCGTACCTGCCCGCAGAGCAGCTCGATAGCTACATCGCCGGACTGGTGCTGCTTGCCGCCGCACCCTGTACCGCGATGGTGTTTGTGTGGAGCCGTCTGGTAAACGGCGAGCCGCTGTTCACGCTGAGTCAGGTCGCGCTCAACGATGCCATCATGGTGTTCGCCTTCGCGCCGCTGGTGGCCTTGCTGCTGGGCATGTCGTCCATCATCGTGCCGTGGGATACGCTGCTGGTATCCGTGGTGCTCTACATCGTGTTGCCCGTGATGCTGGCGCAGGCGTGGCGCAAGCTGCTGCTGGCGCGTGGCGAGAAGGCATTGCAACACACCCTGGCTATGCTCAATCCTGTTTCCATCTCCGCGCTGCTGCTGACGCTGGTGCTGTTGTTCGCCTTTCAGGGCCAGGCCATCGTCGAACAGCCGCTCATCATCCTGATGCTGGCCGTACCTATTACCATACAGGTGTACTTCACTTCGGGGCTGGCGTACTGGCTCAACCGCCGCGTGGGCGAAGTGCATTGCGTGGCAGGGCCTTCGGCCTTGATCGGCGCATCCAACTTCTTCGAGCTGGCCGTCGCCGCCGCCATCAGCCTGTTCGGCTTCGAGTCCGGCGCGGCGCTGGCCACCGTGGTCGGTGTGTTGATCGAAGTGCCGGTGATGTTGAGCGTGGTGTATCTGGTGAAACGCAGCGCGGGGTGGTATCGGGCGGGGTCGCGGCGCTAGATAGCCTCGTCACGAGATGTGTTAGAACGCTATTTTACATAAACTGCGGCGGACACGAATGGCCGAGGCTCATCAACGACATGACATCTCCGGTGCTGCATGGGCGCCACTTGAGCCCAGATTGCCGGGGCGCAAAGGCGAGTGGGGCGGCATCGCACACGACAGATTTATCAATGCGGTAGCTGGATTCTGAGGACGGGTGTGCCGTGGCGAGATTTGCCGCCCTCCTGTGGGGACTGGAAAAATACGCGCCGAAGGTTCTGAAGATGTTCTCCACAACATGGAACGGGCGCTCGACTCTGGCACGGATGCGTGCCTTCAGTTTTTCAAAAGCCAGCGCCAAATCTTTCTGCCCGCATTCCGCCATCTCGCGGAGCGGCTTCCTGCGTTTGGCGATGTTCCAGTTCACTTCGCGAGGCATGGCATGCTTTGCAGTTTCTTTTGTGCCTCTTCCCGTTTGGTTGCCCCAACATACCCGGCATCCTCACCCACACGGATTTTTTCACCATGCAGTAGCTCGGCTTTCTGACTGATGCCGCTGACGTTCGCCGCCGTACACACCACGGCATGCACCAAACCGGATTCATCGCCTGCACCGAGTCGAGTCGAGCATGTCTTTGCCGTGCTCAAACGGTTGTGGGGCTTTACGAAAATGCGCTACCGTGGCTTGTCCAAAAACACCGGTCGCGCATTTACAGCGCTGGCATTGGCGGATATTTACCGGTCTCGAAATCGATTGATGGCACAGGTGCGCCCATAGTGGGCGAGTGGCTGGCCAAAAACCCGATGGGCAACCCGAAAGGGTAAAACAAAACGGGCCGAACTCGTCTTTTTGCACGATCACGCATATTTCGAAATTTGAATCTCGGAAATGTGGGGCTTGTTCAGCGTAGCCTTAATTACAGTGTCCTCGCGCCCATCAGCTCCCAGCAGAATCCGCTCATCTATAATGAATTGTTGACCACTTACTAACTAGTCAGTATAGTTGCCGCATGAATACGCGCGATGAAATTTTACGGCTGGGCGAAGAGCTCATGCGCACGCAAGGGTTTAACGCCTTCAGCTATTACCACCTCGCCGATGCGTTGAAGCTCAGGCCCGCTGCGGTGCATTACCATTTTCCGTCCAAAGACGCGCTGGCGCTGTCCATCATCAGCCGCTCGCGCGAGACATTTCACATTTTTGCGGAGAATGCCGCGCGCGAACCCGATTTGCAGAAACGGCTCCATCAGTTTGTCCAGATTTTTTCGGAGAATGCCGCCGCAGGCAAAATTTGCCTGATGGGCGCCGCCGGTGCCGATTTCTACACCTTCGGCGACAAAACCCGTGCCGAAATTCAACTGCTGGTGCGCGAGATTATTGTCTGGCTGGCCGCTTTGCTGCGCGACGGTAAAGCCTCCGGCGTTTTCACCTTCGACGGCACGCCGCGCACGAGGGCGATGCTGATCGCCACCAATATGGCGGCATCGCTGCATATCGCGCGAATACTTGGCAAGCAGGAGTTCCAGCGCATTGCCGACCAGCTCGTCAAGGATATCTGCACACCGAAGAAATCAAATTCCAGACGCAAGGAGAAATAATGAGACGAGTCGTCATCACGGGTATGGGCGCGGTCACTCCGCTCGGCAACGATGTGGAAACCTTCTGGAAAAATCTGCTTGCCGGACAGAGCGGCGCGGGTTCGATCACGCATTTCGATGCATCGAAATTCAAGACTCGCTTCGCCTGCGAGGTGAAAGAGTTCGATGCGGAAAAATATCTGGAGCGCAAGGAAGCGCGCAAGACCGATCCGGTAACGCATTACGCCATTGCCGCAACCGATGAGGCACTGGAGTCATCCGGCCTGCTCGCCAGCGATGTGGGGCGCGATGAGGTGGGCATCATCTGGGGCACGGGCATAGGCGGCATGCGCACCTTTGAAGAGCAGATGATCGAGTTCGGCAAAGGCGATGGCACGCCGCGTTTCAACCCGTTCTTCATTCCGAAAACGCTGATTGACAGCACATCGGGCTGGCTCGCCATACGCTATGGTTTTCGCGGCATCAACTATACCGCCGTATCGGCCTGCGCGACTTCCAACACCGTCATCATGGATGCCTTCAATTACATCCGCTGGGGTAAAGCGGAAGTGATGATCGCCGGAGGCTCGGAGGCCGCCGTCACCATGGGCGGCATCGGCGGCTTCAACGCCATGAAAGCACTCTCGACGCGCAACGATGACCCGCAGTCGGCCTCGCGCCCATATGACTTGAACCGCGATGGCTTCGTGATGGGCGAGGGCGCGGGCGCGCTGGTGCTTGAATCGCTGGAGCATGCGCAGCAGCGCGGCGCGAATATTGTGGCCGAAATCATCGGTGCCGGCATGTCGGCGGATGCCTATCACCTGACGGCCACGCACCCCGAAGGATTGGGCGTGCGCCTCGCCTTGAACCGCGCGCTCAAGGATGCCGCCATACGTTGCGACGAGGTGGATTACATCAACACGCATGCAACTTCGACTCCCGACGGCGATTTGAATGAACTGAAAGCGATCCAATCCGTATTTGGCGCGCATGTGCGCCGGATGAATATCAGCGCCACGAAATCCATGACCGGGCATCTGCTGGGCGCTGCCGGTGCGGTGGAAGCCATCGCCTGCGTCAATGCGCTGCAACACGACCTCGTGCCGCCCACCATCAACATCCATCAACTCGATGCCGGTGTGCCGGAAGATTTCAACCTGACTCCGGGCAAAGCCGTGCCGCGAAAAGTGAACATCGCCATGAGCAATACCTTCGGCTTCGGCGGCCACAACGCGATTGTGCTGTTCAAAAAATTTGCGGGCTAATTATTGGACGTGAACCAATTCCGCACGGGAGATATTCGTGAAAAATTTGACGCAACGTGAACCGCTCTACCTCGACGATATTCGAGTCGGACAAAAATTCGGCAGCGACAGCCACACCCTGGACGAAGCGCAGATCAAAGCATTCGCGGCACAGTTCGATCCGCAGCCGTTCCATCTTGACGCGGAGGCCGCCCGCGACAGTTTGTTCGGCGGGCTTGCCGCCAGCGGATGGCACACCGCAGCTATCACCATGCGGCTGCTGGTGACCAGCGGAGCGCCCATGGCGGGCGGCGTGATCGGTGCAGGTTGCGAAATCAGCTGGCCGATACCGACACGCCCCGGCGATACGCTGAGCGTTGAAAGCGAGATACAAAAAATCGCGGCATCGCGCTCGCGCCCCGAGCGCGGCATCGTCACCATCCTCAGCAAAACCCACAACCAGCATGGCGAGGTGGTGCAGGTTATGACCGCAAAGCTGGTCGTATTCCGGCGACCCGCCCCCTTCGTCTGACACGCTGCGGGCGCGCCGACGAGTCACCGAAGACGCCGCGAACCATATCCAGCGGGCGGAAACCGGCGAACCGGTATGCGCCGAGAAGACGCTCGTGTTTACATATAGTAGCCCTCGCGGAATCATGCCTGTTTTTGCAGAGCTTGCAAACACCGAAAACCGGCTTCCAACAAGGTTTCCCGGCGAACACATGACCATTTTTACCCACACTCTTTCACGAAGACCCGAAATTCAGGAAACTGCCGTGCCGGATAAGGCCGGAATATTACGTCCTTATCCGGCAAGTCGCCATTCCAGATTGATGCATACCCGTACTTGAGGCAAGATGCCGCCCTCGGGGAAATTTCCCGGGCATATTTTGCAAAACATAACCGGCATAGAGAACAGACATGGGTGCACAGTGGAAAGCCAGACACAAAGAAATTGCAGCGAACGCAAAAGGTAAAATTTTCGGCAAGCTCGCCAAAGAAATCATGGTCGCCGCAAAAGGCGGTGCCGACCCCGATTCCAATTCGCGCCTGCGCCTCGTGGTCGAACAAGCCAAAAAAGCCTCCATGCCCAAAGACACGCTGGATCGCGCCATCAAAAAAGGTGCGGGCTTGCTCGACGGCGGCGCGCAACTGGAACGCCTCGTCTACGAAGGTTTCGCCCCGCACCGCGTGCCTGTCATCGTCGAATGCCTGTCCGATAACATCAACCGCACCAAGTCCAGCATGAACGTGCTGTTCCGCAAGGGACAACTGGGCGCACCCGGCTCCGTGTCGTGGGACTTCAACTATGTAGGCATGATCGAAGCCACCCCGAGCCGCAAAGACGCCGATGCGGAAGTCGCCGCCATCGAAGCCGGCGCGCAAGACTTCGAGCCTTCCGAAGAAAGTGCCACCCTGTTCATCACTGACACCACCGACCTCGATGCCGTGTGCAAAGCGCTGCCCGCGCAAGGCTACACTGTCGTCTCCGCCCAACTGGGCTATCGTCCCAAGAGCCCCGTTACCGTCGCTAACGCGGCCGATCTCGAAGAAGTGCAAGCCTTTCTCGAAGCGATTGACGAGGACGACGATGTGCAGAATGTTTATGTGGGGTTGGCGGGGTAGGGCGTAGTGTTCGCTCCTAACCGCATTAACGATGAAGTCCCTTGTTACTTGGCTGCGAAGACTCTCTGACGTTATGCCAGAAGAAGGGCCTGCAATAAACTGGTTTCGCGTTACAGTTCCCGGCGAGCAACCACTCGATGTTGCGGACTGGTTTCTGTCGATTGATCCGCAAGGGACTCTGTCTCAATGACATTGAGGGCACCTCTAAAAATTCAGATTTCGCCCAAATGCAAGGCGCGGAAAAAATTGCGCAGCGCCGCATATGGATGATATGTAAGCAAGAAATTTTTTCCGCAACGCAGCAGTTGGGATGAAATATGGATTTCTAGAGGTGCCCTTGAGAGCATCATGCTCAGAGTCTTGGTCGATTATCCGTATCCCCGATTTGCCCAAGCAAGAAACCAATTTGCATGATCGGCACCGTTTTGCGTCAGATATCGCGTGTCTTTTGTCACTGGCGCTAGATCGAAAGGTTGTAATTCCAATCGATATTGCTGTGAGTATTCCAGTGAAACTTTTCGTAATTATGCTTCCTCTCGTTTGGACGATGATTTTTGGCAGAAACCGCTGGATCATTGGATTTATGGGATGGATGCGAATACAGGTCAACAGCTTCCGCCTAAAAATATACAGAGGTGTCGAGTTGTTGGCGTATTGCCCCAAGATCGGGATCATTTAAAGAAGCAGCTCAAAGAGAGTTACAACCTCCGCTCTGGGGTTGTTCATAGTGCCTACTGGGTAGAATTGATGACACTTGCGTTTTCTCCGCTTACACCGCAACTTGCTGTTAACCGCCCACTTCCATTTCCTATTCTCCGCTTGATACTCGCGGAGCTTATATGGCTTGAGCTGTCTTCGCATTCAAAGCCAAGCCAATTGCCAGATTTTCAGCTGCTACGAAAACAAGAGTCTGTTGTATCATGTGCAAAATAATGCACAAAATATTGTAATTAATGGGTGGGGAATCATGGGAATATCTGTACATGACGTGGTGGCGTTTTCTCAGGCGCGTGCCAACCTTTCCGATTTGGCGGAGCAGGTCAAGGCCGGGGCGGAGAAAATTATTACCAAGAACGGGGAAAGTTATGTCGCGCTGATTGATGCGGATCGGCTTGATTACTATCACCGTTTGGAGCGCGAGCGCATTCATCTGCTGCTGATTGATGAAGCGAGCAAGGGGCTGGATGATGTGGCGGCGGGGCGGGTGAAGGATGCCCGCCAAGTTATTCGACGCCTCAAACGCAAGCGCGCAGCCTGATCCGGGGCGGATGTGGCAAAGAAGATCACGGTAAAACTTTCCGCGAACTTCGAGAGTGATTTCGAAGCAATTGCGGAATTTCTGGACGGAGTGGATGCTCATCAAGCATTTGATCGTCTGCTGGACGATCTGTCTGACACCTTGATTCCCAATCTTGAAAACTTCCCGGCGATGGGACGGCTTTTGCTTGAGCGCCCTGTATGCTCGGTGGAGGTGGCGAATGCCGTTGAACGTTTGCAGGTAAAGTTGGATGGCGGTGAATTGCGCGAATACCTGCTCACTGATTATCTGGTGCTGTATGCGCAATTTGATACAGTCATTTATTTGCTAGCGATCAAACACCAGCGTCAGCTTTCGTTTGATTTTCTGTCACAGTGGGTGCGCTAGCCTGCTCAAGATTTGAAGCCCACCGTTACGCGCAGCCCGTTCCCGTCTTTTCCCGGTGCGAGTTGCAGCGAGGCGCCGTGTATCTCGGCGATGCGTTTCACGATGGATAGTCCTAATCCGCTGCCGCTGGCTTGTGTGCCCACGGGACGGTAGAAGCGTTCGGACACTCGCGCCAGTTCGGCTTGCGCAATGCCGGGGCCGTTGTCGGTGACGGACAGGCTGCTTTCCCCTTCCACTTGCGCGATATTGATCTGCACCGCTGTTCCTGCGGGCGTGTGTTTCACTGCGTTGTCGATCAGGTTGCGCAGCAAGATGCGCAACAGCGGAGGATCGCCGCGCACGGGCACTTCTTCGCCTTCCGCCAGTTCGAGCCGCACCTGTTGCGACAGCGCGGCCGGCGCGATGGCTGCGATCACTTCGGCGGCGAGCGTCCTGAGCCGGCAGGGCTGGCTGGCTTCGTCGCCCAAGGTGTCGATGCGGGCCAGGGTGAGCAATTGTTCGATCAGGTGCGCGGCACGGTCGCAACCGAGGATGGCGTTGTCCAGCGCGCGGATGCGTTCCTCTGCGTCGGCGGCGCCGCGCGCCACTTGCGCCTGCGCCTTGATTCCGGCGATTGGGGTGCGCAGTTCGTGCGCGGCATCGGCGGTGAAACGGCGTTCTTTCTGCATGGACGATTCGATGCGCGCGAATAAATCATTCAGGCGCCCGATCAGCGGCGTTACTTCGCGCGGCGCGGCTCCGGCATCCAGCGCGGCGAGATTGTCCGGCGCGCGTTGCGCCAGCTCGTCGCCGATCTTGACGAGCGGGCGCAGGCCGTGCGCCACCGCGATCCACAGCAGCAATGCCAGCAGGGGCAGCGAGAACCACAGCGGTTCCAGCAGGTTGCCCGCGATGTCGCGCGCCAGTTCGTCGCGCGCTTCGCCGCGTTCGGCAACGTGGATCAGGTTCCGGTGCGCATCATCCCAGGTGCTGAACACGCGCCAGCGCTGTCCGGCTATCACAGTATCGCTGAAGCCCTGTTCTTGCTCCGCCAGCGCTTGCGCCGGCGCATTGGCGGAATGCAGACGCAATACGCGGCCGTCTTCCCACACCTGGAAGGCGACGCGCAGGGAATATTTGTGCAGCAGCGGGGCGTGCTCGGTTTCGATCTCGTCGAGGTCGTGCGCCTGGGCGGACAGCAGTGTGGCGGATTGGGCGAGGTGGGCATCGAGTATCTCGTCGAATTCTTCGCGCGCGTCGAAGTAGGTGAAGGCCGTTGCCGCGATCCAGACCACGACGACGGTGCTGATGGCCAGCGCCAGCAGCCGGTTTTTTAACGAGCCGTGCTCAAATATTTTTATCATCGGGTATCAGATAGCCCACGCCGCGGATGGTCGCGATCAGTTCGGGAAATAATTTGCGGCGCAGATGGTGGATATGCACCTCGACGGCATTGCTCTCGACTTCCTCGCCCCACGCGTAAAGTTGCTCCTCGATCTGCGCGCGCGACAGCACCTTGCCCGCGTTGAGCATGAGCGCATGCAGCACGGCGAATTCCTTGGCGGGAAGGTCGATAGCCTGACCGCGATAAAGCACGCGATGTGCGGCAGGCTCCAGCTCGACTCCGCCGGCTTGCAGCGCCGCTGTGGCCTTGCCGCTGGCGCGGCGTATCAGCGCGCGCAAACGCGCCGCCAACTCACCCATATCGAACGGTTTGACCAGATAGTCGTCAGCCCCCGCATCCAACCCTTTGATGCGGTCATCCACGCTATCCATTGCAGTGAGGATCAGCACGGGGAGTGGCACCTTGCGGCTGCGCAAGCGGCGCAACACCTCCAGACCGGACATGCGCGGCAACCCCAAGTCCAGCACCGCCGCCGCGTAAGTTTCGGTGCCGAGCGCATGGTCGGCTGCCGCGCCGTCTTTCATCCAGTCCACGGCGTAGCCTGCCTGCTTCAAGCCCGCTTGCAGCGCATCGCCCAACAAGGCATCGTCTTCGACCACCAAAATACGCATTTGCCCGCCCCCGGATTTCTAGTCGTCATCTTCGTCATGCTGTTCCGTATGCGCGGCATTTCCACCCGCCGGTAGCAGGCCCGTTGCCGGATAGCCTATCCAGAACGCCACGACCGCCACGAACATTATGACACCCGGCCAGGTATACGCGCGACTGATGCCTTCGCCCGATGCAGAGGATTTGTAACCGGTGACCATGGCGTGCGCCAGATTCTCGCGCTGCATCATGCTGCTCACGATCACGCCGCCCACATGCAGCACGACCACGACCAACATGCCCTACGAAACCGCCCCGTGCAGCTCTCCCATGGTTCCGCCGCCGGCATCTTGCGGCAACATCACGCCGGTCACCGCGGATGCGATACCGAGCGCGATTAACGCAAATATCGCCAGGCTGCCCACAGGGTTGTGCCCGGTATGGCTTGCCGGCTTGCCCGTGAGCATTTCACCCGCATGCCCGACGATTTCGCCGGGCTTGAACAGGAACGAACTGAAGCGCGCGTAGCGTGTGCCGACGAATCCCCACAACAGCCTGAATGTCATCAAACCCAGCAAGGTATATCCCAGCACGATATGGGCGTCTGCAAAGCGTTCCCATTCCGATGTCAGAAATGCGCCCGCAAAAACAACGACCAGCAGCCAGTGAAAAACTCGCGCCGGTACATCCCAAACCAATATGCGTCGATTCATGTTTGCCCCCGGTTATTTCGGGATGCGGATATTGCGTTCGCTGTAGTCGCCTTTTTCCGCCTGGAGATGGCAGGCGGCGCAATTGGCAGCACTTTTCACCTGCGTGTTTTTCCACGTCGCGTTCGGCACTTCGTCATGCTCGCGGATAAACCAGCGCGTTTCGGTAATGCGCAGGTTGGGTTTTTCCGATGTGGCGCGCTTGCCGCTGCCGGCATGCTTTTGCAGAAAATTGCCGATCTCGCGCGATGTGGCCGCATCCAGGCTCGCATCGGTGCCGAAGTGCTTGTCCAGACCGGACATCATTGTCTTCCATGAACTGGCGGGCAACAAACGCGGCGGAAAAGCCACATGGCATGAGCCGCATTCGGTTTTCCACTTGGCATTGCTCACCGTGGCGATATGTTCATCGTCGTCATCGTCCTCGGCATGAGCAACGGAGGTCATGCCTCCGGCTAACAATGCGACAACGGCAAACATCCGCAATATGTTTTTAAATTCAAAAGTCATGGCAATCTCCTCGGTTACGGTGGCGTGCAGGATAGTGGCGGAAGCTTAAGGCTTCCTTAAGCGCCATATATTCTCCGGGCAATGAAAGAATTGACTTGCGCACGCCCAGCCCCGTATATTCCGTCCCATGCAAACGCAATTCATCTCCGCCGACTTCATCATCGCCAAGCGACTGTGGCTAGCTTTGCTAGCCCACTGCCGCAGCGCGCTCCTGTTCTAACGTTGTATTTTTAACCGGACAACTGCGGGTCTTCCGCAGTTGCTTCAGCCAGAGACCCGCATGAGTCCATCACTTTCGGGGTCTCAATATCATGGCAAGCTCTACAGGCAATACCTGCGCAAATCGGGATGTGTTTCTCGGCATTGTCTTCGCCCTTCTGGCGGCGGTCGGCTTCTCGGCGAAGGCGATACTGGTGAAGCTGGCGTATCTCGACAGCGTGGACGCGGTGACGCTGCTGGCCTTGCGCATGGTGTTCGCCGCGCCGTTTTTCATTGGCGTGGCGCTGTGGATTCGGCGGCAACATACCGAACCGTTGAACGTGCATGACCGCTTGCTGGTGTTCGGTCTCGGGTTGGTCGGCTACTACCTTTCCAGCTATCTCGACTTTCTCGGCCTGCAATACATCTCCGCCGGACTGGAACGGCTGATCCTGTTCCTCTACCCGACCATGACGGTGATTCTCTCTGCCGTGCTCTACAAGCGCGCCATCGGGCGCAAAGTGATCGCGGCTATGGCATTGTGCTATGCGGGTATTGCGCTGGTGTTCCTGCACGACGTGGGCGCGAAGGAGGGAGGCGTCGTGCTGGGTTCTGCTCTGGTGTTCGCCAGCACCTTGTCCTACTCCATCTATCTGGTGGGTGCCGGGCATGCCATCGCGCGCATCGGTGCGCTGCGTTTCACCGCGTATGCCATGGTGGTGGCGAGCATCGCCTGCGTGTTGCAGTTCGTCGTCACCCGCCCGCTGGCATCGCTGGAATTGCCTTTGCGCGTATACGAACTCTCCATCGCCATGGCGATTTTCTCCACCGTGTTGCCGGTGTTTTTACTCTCGTTCGCCATCCGCCGCATCGGTCCGGGCGGCGCTTCGCTGATCGGCTCTATAGGCCCGGTCAGCACCATCTACATGGCGTATATGTTTTTGCACGAGCATGTTTCGCTGTTGCAGATCGTGGGTTCGGCACTGGTGCTGTGCGGGGTGCTCATCATCAGCCTGAACAGCAAGCGCGAGGGGAGGTGACGTCGGGAGTTAGCTGTACAGATGCTTGGCAAAGGCCTTCCAGACTTCGCCGCCGTGGACGTCGCGATTTTTATTTGCGGCTTCTTCCATGGTTTTAATCATGATGGAGACCAGCGCAAAAATATCGGCCTTGGTTCTTTGTCGGCGGTCATTGGCGGCTTGGGTTCCGGCGGGGCCGAAGATTTTGCACTCGGTGGCCAGTTGCGTCATGGCGGCTTCGTCATGCCGATCCAGACCCGGCGCTACCATCTGCCGCATCAACCCGGTTTCAACCTAAAAACCTCAGTTCGATCCGCAGATTGCGCAGATTAACGCAGATTTTCAAAGCCTTGCTTGCAAGTTTCGCTTCACCCAAAAGGTTGGGCGATAATCCAAGATTGCCTGTTGTTTAATCGGCGGAAATCTGCGTACCCTAAAGGGCACAAGAACCTCTTCGAGGTAATCTGCGGACAACTGAGTTTTTCAGGTTCAATCTGGCTCATTTGACCTCCTTCGCTCAGCGCAAATGTTTGTGCTCGGTCTTCTGGTGTTCGGACATATGGCAGGCGCGGCGGTAAGCCAGCAAGGTTTTCTGCGCATGCCCGAATACGCTGCCGCGCGGGTAGTTGCCGCTGGCGTTGGCGATGCCTGCGGGGATGCCGGTGAGCAGTTCTATGCCTGCGCTTACGTGCCCGGCGGTGTAGATGTGGAATAGCCCACGCCCGACCGCCGCGATGACCTTGCGGTCCAGCATCAGGTGGCGGCGGTTGCGCTGCGGGATCAGCACGCCCTGGTTGCCGTCCAGGCCGGCATTTTCGCAGACGCGGAAGTAGCCCTCGATTTTTTCGTTGAGGCCGCCTATCGGCAATACGTCGCCGTGCTGGTTGAGCGCGCCCGTCACCGCGATACCCTGCTTGAGCGGCAGGCCGGACAAGGCCGAGAGCAACACATACAGTTCGGCGCAGGAAGCCGAGTCACCCTCCACGCCGTTGTATTCCTGCTCGAACACGATAGAGGCGTTGAGCGCCAGCGGCGCGTTGTGGGCGAACGTCGCGGCGAGGTAGTTTTGCAGGATGAACACGCCTTTGTCGTGAATCGGCCCGGACATTTCCACTTCGCGCTCGATATTGAGCACGCCGTCCTCGCCGGCAAAAGTGCGTGCGCTGAGCCGTTCCGGGAAACCGAAACGGTAGTCGCCCAAGTCCACCTGTGAGAGGCCGTTGAGTTGCCCGACCTTTTCGCCGTGTACGGCGATGATTAAATCGCCTTCGGCGATGGCTTCCCGCAGACGCCGGTCGGGGTAGTCGTGGCGCAGGGTGCACGCGCGCAGCGCCGCCTCCACATCCTGCACTTCAACCTGGCGGGCGGCGCGTGCGCGGCATAAAGCGGCGCTCTCCATCACCAGCGCCTCGGCGCGGGCGAAGATCGCGCTCTGGCGCGACTGGTCGCCCACCTCGCGGTGGCCTTCTTCCAGCAGGCACGCCACGGCCGCGGCGGAGAAATGCGGCAGACCCAAGTCGCGGCAGGTATGCGCGACGAAAATCGCCGATGCGCGGCGGGTGTCCTCGCTGGATAAAAAGCTTTCGGCAAAGTCCACCTTCACGCGGAAGCGGCGCGCGAACTCGGGGTCTTCTTCCTGCAATTCGTAATACTGTTCGCGCGAGCCGATCATGATGATTTTGACATCGACATCCAGCGCCTCGGGTTCGAGGGAAACGGCGGCAATCGGCGCGAAGGCCGTACCCGGTTCCTCGATCTGCAACCTGCCGCTGCGCAAGAAACGCCGCAGCTTTTCCCACACCAGTCCGTCGGCGAGCAGGTCGCGCAGGTGCAGCATGAGGAAGCCGCCGTGCGCCTTGAGCAGGCTACCCGCGCGGATGCGGGTGAAGTCGGTCACCAGCACATCGTTTTCGGATTGGTATTCGATGCTGCCGAACAGAGAGCGGAATAATGGATTGTCGTCGATGATGACCGGCGCTCCTTGCCTGCCCTCGTTGTCCACGATCAGGTTCACCCGGTAACGCGCGAGCATTGCGGTCAGGGCTTCCAGCCGCAAGTCATCGTCGCTGTCGGAAACCTTGAACAGTTCCAGATGTTCGAGCACGTCATGTTCCGCCCGCTCCAGATAGGCATTCAGCTTGGCACCGTCCTTGATCTGCTTTTTCAAGCCGTTGCGGATTTCCTGCATTTCGCGCTCCAGCAGCGGCTTCACCACCTGCCGCCGCAAGGCCGCCAGCGCCTCGTTCATCAGCTTTTCCATCGGGCGGGTTTTTTCGAAATAGCGGGTGATCTCGGTGCGCAGCTCCTGTTCGGCCTGTTCGATTTCGGCGCGGCGCTCCTTGGGCAAGACGACGACTTCGTCTTCGGTCAGCGTGCGGCCTTGCTCGCCCAACAATGTGAAAACCAGACGTCCCGCATCGCGGCGCAAGGTGAAATGGCGGGCTTCGCTGAAGGCCTCCAGTTCGGCGTAATTTTTGGTTTCTTCCGCCTTGTAGGTTTTTTCGATGCGTTCGCTTTCGGCCTTGAAATCTTCCCCTTCCAGGCGCAACGGAATATCGGTTTGCAAAGTCTTGACCAACTGCGCCATCAGTTCGCGCAGCAGACGTCCCTGTCCGGCGGGCAGGCGCAGCGCCAGCGGCCTTTCCGGCGTGGCGAAGTTGTGCAGGTAGCACAAGTCGGGCGGCACCATGCGTTTGGCGGCAGCAAGTTGCATTGCCCGCTTGAGCAGCGAGGAGCGTCCGCTGCCCACCTCGCCCAGAACGAACAGGTTGTAATCCGGGTGATCCATGCCGAGGCCGAAATGCGCGGCCATTTCCGCGCGTTCCTGGCCTATCCAAGGCAGTGCCTGCTCGGCCAGTTCGGATGTATCGGCAAAACCGAGCGTGGCGGGCTCGATGGTGAGGCGCAGTTCGGCGGGAATCAGCTTGGCGATGGGCATGTTTGAGTTCCAGAAGCGCAAAGGATGCATGAATTGTAACCATTAACGGGAGCGCCATGTCCCGCTCGGGTTTCTCTCTCGTGCCGCGCGGGAATCCCCGGTTAATTTCCGCCGGTAAAAGGAACGAAGCTTACCGGCAGCAAGCGCCGAGTGACGATGCCGCCGTCGGGGTATTTTGTCGCCAGCACCAGTTCTTGTGCGCCGAAAATCGAGCCCAGCGGAATGACGATCTTGCCGCCGGGTTTGAGTTGCTGCACCAGTGCGGGTGGAATTTCCTCCGGTGCCGCAGTGACGATAATGGCATCGTAAGGTGCATGTTCCGGCCAGCCTTCCCAGCCGTCGCCGATCTTCACCGAGACGTTGGTGTAACCCAGATCATTAAGTTTAGCGCGCGCCCGCTCCCCGAGCGCCGCAACGATTTCTACGGAGTAAACATGCTCCACCAGTTCGGATAATACGGCTGCCTGATAGCCCGATCCGGTGCCGATTTCCAGCACGCGATCCGTTTTTTCGAGATCGAGCAAATCGGTCATGAGCGCGACAATATAGGGCTGCGAAATCGTCTGGCCGTGGCCGATGGGCAGCGGATGATTCGCGTAAGCGGAATAAATCTGCTCGTCGGAGACAAAGCGGTGGCGATCCACGCTGCCCAGTGCCGCCATGACCTTGCCGGAAAAAGCACTGCGCCCGGTATCGATAGCCGTCATGGCGGCATCGTCGGCAATTTCGTCCAGCAGGCGGCGGCGCTGCCGCGCAAAATTGTCGGCGCTCGAACCGGATTGAAAATTATGCATCATGGCCAGGGCAACACTGTATGTTGTTCGTGCTTCATTATGGCATTGGGAACATAATCCATCCAATTGCATGCCCCTGTGATGCGGGGGCATGCAACATCGGGTTTCATGCTTACACCACACATGAAGAGAGAATAGTGATGAACAATAGAGTACGCCAGATTCTCGAACAGATAGCTGCGCTCGAAGATGAGTTGCATACCGTTGTCGAACAGCAAGAGGGGAGATTGCGTTACCAGATCGAAGGCAAACGCGTCACTTTCGAGCACGCCATCAAGGATGCGCACCGCAAAGTAAAAATCGGCATATTCCGCTGGTTCGCGACAGTCCGTCCGCAAAATTACCTGACCGCGCCCATCATCTACGGCATGGCTATCCCGCTGCTAGTGTTTGACCTGTGTATCAGCTTTTATCAACTCACGTGTTTTCGCGTTTACCGCATCGCCAGAGTGAAGCGATCGGACTATTTTTCGATGGATCACCGGCATCTGGCCTACCTGAATGTCATTGAGAAGGCGCATTGCATGTACTGCTCGTATGCCGTCGGGTTGCTGGCCTATGCGACCGAAATTACGGCGCGCACCGAACAGTATTTCTGCCCGATCAAACACGCGCGCAAAGTTCCCGGCATGCATGCGCGCTATAAGCGTTTCCTGGAATACGGCGAGGCGGAGAACCTGCATGAGAAAGTCGGAGAATTGCGCAATTCGCTAGCCAGGGAAATAGAGCTGGCTGCCAAGGCAAGGCGCAGGGAAACATAAGCGAACAACGTTTCCGGGGCGGCGCTTGCTTGCGCGAACATGAACGGCATGTGGATGATGGCGGCTGTGTTTATGATTGTCGCGCAAAAGTTGTGTTGCGGAACGCTGCCTATTGCACTTGAATGCCAGTGTAATCAGCCCATTTTCCAATTAACGCAGGTGGCCCGATGGCTCTACTGGAACTCAGGAATGTCACGCGCCGCTTCGGTAATTTTGTCGCCGTGGACGATGTCAGCTTGAATATCGGGGCGGGCGAATTCTTCACGCTGCTGGGGTCATCCGGTTGCGGTAAAACCACCCATGTTGCGCATGGCCTTGGCGCGCGGGCTGATTAAGGAGACGCTGATTTATTCAAAAACTAGCAGAACACCGCTAGCAGTTTGTTGAATTTATCCCCCAAGCGTGTCCACAAAACCAAGGGACATACGTTAATGGTGGAGACGAATTAAAACGAAAGCAGGATGCGATATGCGAGGCGCCGACATTACTCAG
>SCUU01000169.1 GCA_004297065.1 Gallionellaceae bacterium | reverse complement strand
CCAAATACTTTTATCTTACGAGCATCACCAGCTACTATACCTTTTACCTGATGCATAAATTTAATTTAACCATCTCCGAATCTCAATTTCATTTATCGCTGTTCCTCATCTCGGTAGCCGCAGGAACCTTCCTGGGCGGACCTTTGGGCGATAAGTTCGGCCGGAAGATCATCATCTGGGTTTCTATTCTTGGTATTGCGCCCTTCACGATTTTATTGCCGCATGTCAATTTATTCTGGACGAGTGTGCTCACCGTCGTCATCGGTGTAATCATGGCTTCGGCCTTCTCGGCCATCCTGGTCTATGCGCAGGAATTGCTGCCCGGAAAAATAGGTATGATCTCCGGCCTGTTCTTTGGTTTCGCGTTTGGTATTGCGGGAATCGGATCGGCACTCTTAGGAAACCTGGCTGATAGGACCAGCATTGAATATGTGTTCAATATCTGCGCCTTCCTGCCACTCTTAGGCATCATTACCGGCTTCCTGCCGAATATCAAAAGCCCTAAGCGAACGTGATTGGAACAAAAAACCACATAGGCAGATAAAAACATAGTTTTTGGAGTGGAGGCATTATGCCATCTTTTTCAGCTCTATCTCTTAGGCTGAATATGTTTTTTAGAACCATATAAGGCATAGAAGGTCATATAAGTTTATCAGTAGGATTTACCTGAACTCACGATTCTTACATGTCTTATATGGTTTAATAATTTCCGTTCTCTATGTTTTCTATGTGCCTATGTGGTAAAAATTTACACTCCCAGCATTTCTTTCAACCTCGTATAGCCCGTCCGGCTAAGCGGAATTTTCTTGCCATTCTTCAACATGGCGATGTAGGTGTTCTTTTCCAAAGGCTCTATTTTGGTAAGCTCCTGCAGGTTGATGATGTAGGAGCGGTGGGTCCTGAAAAACTTCGAGCCGTCGAGTACCTGCTCGTAGTAGTTCATGGTTTTCTTTTTGAGGTAGTAAGTATCTTTGGTGAAGATCTTCACATAATCATCGTAAGCCTCGATGTATTGGATATCCTGCACCGGCACGATGCGGATATCGCTACCGTTCTTCACCACAATGCGGTTCTGATCGTCAGGTTGCTTGGAGGCCGTTTCCAGCAGCGACTGAATATTTTTTTCTGTTGTTGAGGCGTTGCCTGCTTTGGATTTGTATTTTTCGATAGCGAGGTCGAAACGCTCTTTGCTGAAAGGCTTCAGCAGGTAGTCGATGGCATTGGATTCGAAAGCCTTGATGGCATACTCGTCAAAAGCCGTGGTAAAGACTACGGCAGGCATAGTATCCAATAATTCCAGCATTTCAAAGCCATTGATCTTGGGCATCTGGATATCCAGGAAAATCAGATCGGGCTTGTGTTGCATAATCGCTTTCACACCCTGGAAACCGTCGTTGCACTCGGCTACAACTTCAATCCCGGCTTGTTGCTGAAGGTATTCCAGCACAACCATCCTGGCCAAAGGCTCATCGTCTATTACTACTACTTTCATATGCAGATTTTATGTCTTAAAGTTCATAGCCCTGCTTCATCAGGGCTATTTAATTTGCGGGATTCTTAAAATGGTAATAAAACGGTTCTCTTTTTTTTCGGTAACCATGAGGTCGTTACGCGAGTACAATAAAAACAAACGCCGTTGCACCGAGCTCAGCCCGAAGCCTGTGCCCTGGCTGGCAGCCTGCGTTTCGGCATCGAAGGGATTTTCCACTTTCACATGCAGCAAACCGTCTTTCATATAGGAGGAAATGCCGATCACAATCTCATCGATGGTATCATACAG
>SCUU01000006.1 GCA_004297065.1 Gallionellaceae bacterium | reverse complement strand
GAAAGAAAAAACTCACTCGGAAAAAGAAACAGAAAGCCGGGGCAGCGCCGTTCCGCTGCATGCATAAGGTTACCCTCTTAAACTCGATGCATTATTGTCTTGACGGAGGGGTCCACTGCATACAACCAAGTTAGCCTTGTCGTGAAAAAATTTGGCTGGCTTGAAAAAGAATTTCAGGCTGATGCTGTCCCCGTTAAGTGGATTCAGAGCCAAGGCAGTAATCGTGCGTTGGAATACTTGAATAGTGGTAGCCTCGACTTTGGTTCCACTGCTGGCTTAGCGGCGGTGTTAAGCAAAGCCAATGGAAATCCAATCCAAGCAATATATGTCTATGCTCGTCCAGAGTGGGCATCCTTGGTTGTCACCAAAAACTCTCCGATTAGTTCAGTTAAAGAGCTAAAAGGAAAAAAAATTGCGGCAACAAAAGGCACTGATCCATATTTATTTTTGCTGCGGACGCTGCATACGGCCGGATTGAAAAAGAGCGATGTGGAGATATTGCATCTACAGCATGCAGATGGACGAATTGCGCTGGAAAGGGGAGACGTGGCTGCTTGGGCCGGGTTGGACCCTCACACAGCAGCCAGTCAATTGCAGGCGGGTTCTCGTTTAATTTATCGAAATATTGAATTTAATACTTATGGTTTTTTAAATACTTCTGAAAGCTTCGCAAAAAAATATCCCGAGGTGGTTGGGCGTGTCATCAAGGTGTATGAACAGGGGAGAAAGTGGGCGATAGAACATTCCGATGAGTTGGCTCAACTAATTTCAGAAGAGGCAAAAATCCCGTTGAATGTTGCGAAATTACAATTAAGTCGCGTCGATTTTTCTGATCCAATACCAAGTGAAACACATGTCAAAGCTCTTAAGGCGGCGGCTCCAATCTTGGTTGATGAGGAGTTAGTCAAAAAAGGAACTGATGTAAATAAAATAATTGATGATCTTGTAATCGCGCACTTTGCAGCCAATCAAATACATCGCGCTTTTTGAGTGGAGGCTGAGTGTCGACCACGCAATTCTTCTATTATTGAGCTTTACAGAAATCATGACAACCTTTTTCAATCTCATGCGTTGTGTCGTTCAGCGAGGTGCATGTCTGGCGCATTATCGGCGCGCTTGGCTTCAGCAACCAAAAGCCCGATCGTCGTGCCGTCGAGCGGGATGATGCTCTCGTTTCACAGTTCAAGCATAAGACTCGGCCCGCGCTTAAAAAAAGCCCAAAGGGAAGGCCGCATAATCGTCTTTGTCGACGAGTCGGGCTTGAGCGAACGTCCGACAAGGGTGCGCACTTGGGCGCCCAAGGGGCAAACCCCGGCCATCCAGTTCCACTTCAACTGGAAGCACTTGCTCGGTCATTGCCGGGCTTGCCCGGCTACGGGTTGCTCCGTATCCGCGCGTCTGCGGCGTTGCGAAACTTGGGAATGGAACAACCATTCCCCGCGTTCCGCGCCTTGCATCCATCCCGGATACGGAGCAACGCAGGGCTGAATTATTTGCGGATAAGCTCTTAATCGGCGTTTCCTTAGTTCATTATTTATGTAAAGCTCAACAATTCGCCCGTTTAGAAACTATCGTTTGTACCTAATTAAATCGGCAAATAGACTGCGCAGCAACAAATTTTTCTAATGGAGCTGATGATGGTGAACGGCAGCACGTATTTTCTGGTGACCATCGCCGTATTTTTCTGGGGCGCGAATTTCTTGCTGGGCGGTTATGTGATCCACGACATCCCGCCGCTGTGGGCGGCCGCCATGCGCTTCTTGCTGGGCGCGCTGCTGATGTTCGCCATCGTCGGTATCAAGCGCGAAAACCTGTTCGCGCCGCTGCGCAAAAACATCGGCATTTACTTCATGCTCGGCGTGGTCGGCATTGTCGGTTTCAACCTGTTTTTCTTCTACGCCCTGAGCTACACCTCGGCCAACAATGCCGCGCTGATTATGGCGACCAACCCCTTGCTGACCACCTTGCTGGCCGCCGTCGTGCTGGGCGAACGCCCCGGCCTGCGCCACCTCGTCGCCTTGCCCATCGCGCTGGCCGGTGTGGCGGTGGTGGTGACGCACGGCGATTTGCACAGCCTGCGGGCATTGCAGCTTTCCATCGGCGATGTGCTGATGCTGGCCGGGGATATTTTCTGGGCGCTATACAACGTGCTGTGCCGCCGCTACATGCCGCAGGCTACGCCTCTGGTGAACACCACCTGGATCATGGCTGCCGGCGCGCTCGTGTTGCTGTGCGTGGCGCTAGCCAGCGACGCGCATCTGGCGCTGCCAGACAGCAAGGCCGCGCTGTCTATGCTGGTGATGGCGGTCGGCGGCACGGTGCTGGCCTATCTGTTCTGGGGCATAGGAATCGCGCGGTTGGGCGCGGCACATACCTCGATTTTCATGAACCTCATTCCGGTGTTCGCCATGCTGCTCGGCGCGCTAGTCGCGGACATGCCGACCGCCCCGCAATTCGTGGGTGGCTTGCTGGTGCTGGGCGGGGTAACGATTTCGATGCTGCCGTCGCGTCGCCCTGCTGCGGTGTGAGCGCCGGCGAGGTGTGGCCGATGTGATAGTCCATGCCGGGTGCGCGGCAATTTGCGATAATCGCGCACCAATTTTCCTGAAGGGATGGCATGGACATCTGTTTTATCGGCGGCGGCAATATGGCGACCGCACTCATCGGCGGTTTGCTCAAACGCGACTTTGCGGTGGAGCAATTGCGCGTAGTGGAAATCAATGCGGATCACCGCCTCAAACTGCAAAATGATTTCGGGGTGCAAGCCACGGCGGAACTCGCAGACGGCGTGGCTTGCAGCGATGTGGTGGTGCTGGCGGTGAAGCCGCAGCAACTGCGGGAAGTGTGCGCGCAACTTGCGCCCTTGCTTAAAGGGCAATTGATTGTTTCCATCGCGGCGGGTATCCGCGCGTCTGACATTGCGCGCTGGTTGGGTACGGAAAATATTGTGCGTGCCATGCCGAACACTCCAGCCCTGATTCAAAGCGGTATAACAGGGTTGTTTGCGCTACCTGCGGTGGATGCCGTTCAACGCGAGATGGCGCAGTCGATCCTGGATGCGGTGGGAAATACATTGTGGCTGGACGATGAGGCGATGATGGATGCGGTGACCGCTATTTCCGGCAGCGGGCCAGCCTATGTGTTCTATTTTATCGAGGCTATGGAAAGGGCCGCGATGGAGTTAGGGTTTGCTGCTCATGATGCCCGTGCGCTGAGTCTGGAAACTTTTCTTGGTGCAGTAAAACTGGCTAGTGCGAGCAAGGACGAGGTGAGCGTGTTGCGCGCCCGCGTTACCTCCAAAAACGGCACCACCGAGCGCGCCTTGCTGAGCATGGAAGCAAATCAGGTGAAGCAGCATATTGTCGAGGCCGTTGAAGCCGCCGCGATCCGCTCCAAAGAGATGGGCGACGAACTGGGGAGTGCCAATTAAATGTTGAACCAAGCCGTATTGTTCTTGCTGGATGTGCTGGTGCAGCCCTTCGCCGCGCTGTTGCTGCTGCGCTTCCATGCCGTGTGGTTGCGTGTACCGATGCGCAATGCCATCGGCGAATTCGTTATGGCGTTGAGCGATTTCGCGGTGCTGCGCGTGCGCCGCTATGTTCCGGCAATCATGGGGCTGGATACGGCGTCGTTGTTGCTGGCCTTTGTTGTGGAGTGCCTTTACCTGGCGATGCAGTTGTGGGGGCAGGGTTACCCCTACACGGTATTCCCGCTGCCGGGTTTGCTGGCATGGGCGCTGGTGAAGTTGCTGGTGTTGAGCATTTACCTGTTGATGATGATGCTGTTCGTGCAGGCCGTGTTGTCGTGGGTGAACCCGCACTCGCCGCTAGCCCCTGTCGCCGCATCGTTTACGCAGCGCTTCTTGCAGCCGGTGCGCCGCATCGTGCCCATGGTCGGCAACATCGATTTTTCCGTGCTGGCCTTACTCATCATCTGCCAGCTTGTGCTCATCGTGCCGGTCGGATGGCTGGAGCATCTCGTATCGCGCATGTTATGAGCGAGGAGGCTTCATGGTACCGGTGCAGCGGCGGCACCGTCACGCTGACGCTGCATATTCAGCCCGGAGCGAAACATACCAATGTGGCGGGCCCGCATGGCGGGGCGCTGAAGCTGCGTCTTGCCGCGCCGCCCATCGAAGGGCGCGCCAATGACGCGCTGCTCAAGTTTATCGCGGAAAAATTTGCGGTGCCGCCGCGTAACGTCGAATTGAAGCAAGGCGGGCAATCGCGCCATAAGGTGCTTGCGGTAACGGGTAGCAAAATCGCGCCGGAGATTTTGTTGCGCAGCGGATAAAAATCCGCGTGTCATTACCGCGTCACATATTGCGCTTATAACAGCGCCCCATGCGCAAGTTGATCCTGTCCAGTGTTTTGTTGTTGTCCCCCGCCGTTTCCGATGCGGATGCGTCTTATCCGGGATTGCAAGTGGAGGTGCAAAGGAGCGGCGATCTGTATACGCTGGCCGCCCGCTTCGATACGCCGCTCGGCAAATGCGCGGCCTATCGCTACCTGACCGATTACGAGTTGGCGAAAAAATTGCCCGGCGTGGTCGATTCGGTTTCGTATCGCGAGTCGGCCAATGCAATTCGTGTGGATCGGACTGCCGATGAAAAAGTGTTGTTTTTTCAGGTGCGCTTGCGTTCTGTGGTGCGCTATATCGAGAGACCGTTCGAGGGCATCGAGTTCAAGCAATTGAGCGGAGATTCCAGAATTTTCCAGGGTACCTGGAATATCGAGCCGCACGAGCGGGGCAGCACGTTGAGTTTTCACGGGCAGTGGGAGCCGAATACCGTGATTCCGCTGTTCATCATCGACCATTTCGCCAAGAACGGTTTGCGCGACCGTTTCAGCGCCATTGCCCAATTGGCACTGGAGCGCAAAGACCAAAGAACGGCATGTATGAATTAGGGGGCGACTGATTTAACGTGAAACTCGCGCAGCGATTCGTTTGCCCTTTCTGGGTAAAACAACTAGCCATTCGACTAGGCTGCAAACGACCGCAGCCAAGTCGCTGGTTATCCCGCGTGCGGGGGAAAGTTGGATAGGGGGAAACGGGCATGGCGAGTTTCATTATCAGGGGTGACAGCTTGCCATGCCCGTTAGTGGGCGGTTTTCTTGGGGGACGCGGCGGGTGCCTTGGGTTTTGCGAGCAGGTTTTCCAGATTCGCCAGCTTGGTCAAATCCGTTTCGCCGTTCACATTGATGATATTCAGTTTGCCGGCACCCAGATGCAAGTCGTCGGCAAAATCCAGCACCGCTCCGATTAGCGTGAGCTTCCCTGCCCTGATTTCCTCGTCGAATTTGAGCATGGCCGCCGCAACCTGGTTGTGGACATTGGCTTTGACGCCCGCGATGTTGGTCAGATCCTTGGCGATGGTGATGGTGTCCAGTTCGCGTCTGATGGCGGGCGATTCTTTGGAGTAGTTGCCTCCTATGGCGGCAATCGCGCCGCAGCGCGAATGGCCGATGAACAGCAGTACCGGCGTATGCAGATGATGCACACCGTATTCGACCGAACCTTCCGCCGTGGCGAGCTGGTTGCCGATGTTGCGCACCATGAACAATTTGCCCTCGGGGTTATGAGATAGCATGTTGGTTTGCACGCGCGAATCCGAGCAGGTCACTACCGTCGCTGTCGGAAATTGGCTTTTGGCCAGTTCCGCAAAAAACTCGATCTTGTGTCCGGTGTAGTAAGTAATGTTTTCCGACTTGAGCGTGTTGATAAAACCGATGACGGTGGCCATTTCGTTTTTTTCGGAGGAGAGACCGTCCAGCGCACGCGCCGGGTTGGCTATGGCCAGTGCAGCAAGGCAGGCCGACAAAAAAATTCGTTTCATGGCGCTTCTCCGAATAAAGGGGCAATTCCTGACGCTGGGCAGTCTAGCAGGCGGTGCTTGTGTGGAAGTAAGGAAAAGAGCCGGTTTCCCGGCCTTTTTGTCGGCATGGGCAATAAAAAAGGCGGCCCGCAAGCCGCCTTTCGCTAACACGGATCGTCTTAGTGGCGGTGTTGCACCGTGTCGGATTCGTCCCCGATGTCCTTGCGTACCAGCTCGCTTCGCATTTTGGCGGCGTCAGTCTGGCCGTTGACATTAATCAGGTTCAGTTTTCCGGAACCTTGCTTCATGTCGTCGGCGAAGTCATAAACGGCACCGATCACCAGCAAGTGGCCTTCCCTGATTTCTTCTTTCCACTCTTCCACGGCGGCGGCGACCTGGTTGTTGACGTTAGTTTTCACGCCGTCAATGTTGCCGGTACCTTTGGAAATCTTGATCGTGTCCAGCTCCTTCTGGATAGCGGGTTCCAGCTTGGAGTAGTCGCCGCTGGCTGCCGCAATCGCGCCGCACTTGGCGTGGCCGATAATCAGCAACAGGGAAGAACCCAAATGGTTGATGCCGTATTCCACGGACCCCCTGGCGGTCGCGAGCTGGTTGCCGATGTTGCGCACCATGAACAAGTCGCCTTCCGGGGTCTTGTCCAGCATATTGGTGTGTACGCGCGAATCGGAGCAGGTCACGACGGTTGCGCGCGGATGCTGGCCTTTGGATAATTCCTGGAAGAAGGCGGGGCCTTTGGCGGCGATATAGGCGGAGTCGTCGGCCATGATTTCCTTGATGAAGGCGCGCGCCACGGCGGCTTCGCCGTGTTCGCTGGCCAGAACCATGGATGGGGCGGCGAGGAAAGAGGTGGCCAGCAAGGCGGCGGAAAATTTTTTGAACATGTGATCTCCCTGATCGGTTTGGTTATTAAATATACTGGTTGGTGCTGCAAGCGGTCTAACAGACCATGGGGGGTAACGCGCATACCCTACATCAGGATGACATCGTATTGCTCTTGCGAGTAAAGCGTCTCCACTTGCAGGGAGACATTTTTGCCGATGAAGTCGGAAACCTGCGCCAGACTTTGCGATTCTTCGTCGAGGAACAGGTCGATCACCGGCTGCGCGGCGAGGATGCGGAACTCGCGCGCATTGAACTGGCGTGCCTCGCGCACGATTTCGCGCAGGATTTCGAAACAGATCGTCTGGGGGGTTTTTACTTCGCCCCGACCCCGGCAGGTAGGGCATGGCTCGCACAGTACATGCGCCAGGCTCTCGCGCGTGCGCTTGCGCGTCATTTCGACCAACCCCAGAGCGGAGAAGCCGTTTACCGTGATGCGGGTGTGGTCGCGCGCCAGCGTCTTCTTGAACTCGTCGAGCACGGCATCGCGATGCTCGGCATTGTCCATGTCGATGAAGTCGCAAATGATAATGCCGCCAAGGTTGCGCAGGCGCAGTTGGCGCGCGATGACTTGCGCCGCTTCCAGATTGGTCTTGAAGATGGTGTCGTCGAACGTGCGCCCGCCGACGAAACCGCCGGTGTTCACGTCTACCGTGGTGAGCGCCTCGGTCTGGTCGATGATGAGGTAGCCGCCCGATTTCAGGTCCACCCGGCGCGACAGCGCGCGCTCGATTTCGTCTTCGACCCCGTACAAGTCGAACAGTGGCCGTTCGCCGATATAGTGGCTGAGTTTGGGCACGGCTGCCGCGATGTAGTCATTCGCGAATGCCATCATGCGTTCGTGTGTCTCGCGCGAGTCGATCAGCACGCGGGTGGTTTCATCGCTCACGAAATCGCGCAATACGCGCAGGCTGATATCCAGCTCCTGGTAGAGCAAGGCGGGCGAAGATTGATTCTTCGCCTGTTGCTGCAATTTTTGCCACAGCTTGTCGAGATACGCGATGTCGGCGCGGAAATCGATGTCCGAGGCGGTTTCGGCCAAGGTGCGGATAATGTAGCCGCCGTTGTGTTCGGGCGGCAGCGCCTGTTGCAGCTTGGCGCGCAGTTGCTCGCGTTCCTCCTCGCTTTCGATGCGTTGCGAGACACCGATGTGTGACTCCTGCGGCAGGTAGACCAGCATGCGTCCGGCGATGCTGATCTGGGTGGAAAGGCGCGCGCCTTTGGTGCCGATGGGATCTTTGATGACTTGCACCAGCAGCGCCTGCCCCTCGAACAGCACTTTTTCGATCGGCTTGACCGGTTCGCCGTTGTTGCAGTTTTCCCAGATGTCGGCAACGTGCAGGAAAGCGGAGCGCTCCCAGCCGATGTCGATAAACGCGGACTGCATGCCGGGCAGGACGCGCTTCACGCGCCCCACGTACACATTGCTCACCATGCCGCGGTGGCTACCGCGTTCGATGTGCAACTCCTGCGCCACGCCTTGCTGCATGATGGCGACGCGGGTTTCCTGCGGGGTGACATTGATTAGGATTTCGTCGCTCATAGTGCTGGATATCCGTAAAGTTTCAGCAATTCCACCGTCTCGCACAACGGCAGCCCCATCACGCCGGTGTAACTGCCCTCGATGCGTTCGACAAAAGCCCCCGCGTAGCCCTGGATGCCGTAAGCGCCCGCTTTGTCGTGCGCCTCGTTGCCGAGCAGATAGCGGTGGATACGCCCATCGTCCAGCGTGGCAAATTTTACGTTGGTGGTTGATAGACGCATTTCGGTGCGGTTTTCAAACGAGATGGCGACTGCGGTCAGTACCTGATGCTGGCAACCGGAAAGCGTGCGCAAGATTTCGGTCGCATGGGCGTGGTCGCGCGGTTTGCCGATGATTTGACCGGCTATCGTGACGGTGGTGTCGGCAGCAAGTACCGGGAATGGCGGCAGGTTGCGGTAGAGCAGCGCATCCCAGCCGGCTTGCGCCTTGGCGTGGCAGATGCGTTGCACATATTCCACCGGGTCTTCGTTTGTCTCGGGCGTTTCGTCCACGCTGACGCTGCGGCGCGGATCGTTGCGCAGCAACAGCATTTCGTAATTGACGCCGATCTGCTTGAGCAATTCGCGCCGGCGCGGGCTTTGCGAGCAGAGGTAGATGCGGGGTTGTTTGATGCTCATTGTTGAACCTTTTGGGGAAGGGTAAAGAGGGAAGGGAGAAGGGTAAAACCTCCGCGCGTTGTTACCCTTGAGCAGCGAAGCAGCGTACCCTTCTCTCTTCCCCCTTCCCTCATTTCCATTATCCCTATTCCCGATGATACGGGTGATTGTGCAACAAGCTGTATGCCCGGTACAACTGTTCGGCGAGCAACACGCGCACCATGCCGTGCGGCAGCGTCAGTGCGGATAAGGCCAGCAATTGCTGCGCGCTGCCGCGTACCGATTCGTGCAGTCCGTCCGCACCGCCGATGATGAAGGCGACATCGCGCCCGCCGCCGAGCCATTCGCCCATTTTTTGCGCCAGTTGTTTGGTGCTCAGATGCGCGCCGCGTTCGTCCAGCACGATGCGGGTGACGTCTTTGGGCAGGGCGGCATTGATACGCTGCGCTTCGGCTTCCATCATCTGCGCCACCGTCTTGCCGGTGGTGCGCGGTTCGGGTTTAACCTCGATGAGCGAGAGGGCCGCCTCTCGCGGCATGCGCTTGGTGTATTCGTTGAAGCCGCTGGTGATCCATTCCGGCATCTTGTTACCGACAGCCAGAATGAACAGTTTCATCGTTTAGTCAGTACAGGGGTGCGCGGCGCGGCACCCCAGAGTTCTTCGAGGTTGTAGTAGGCGCGCACGGCGGGCTGCATGACATGCACCAGCACGTCGCCCAGGTCGATCAGCACCCACTCGCCGCTCTTTTCGCCTTCGGTGCTGAGCACTTTCTCCCCGGCTTCTTGCAGCTTTTTCACCACGTTGTCGGCGAGCGCCTTGGTCTGGCGGTTGGATGACCCGCTGGCGACGACCATGCGCTCGAACAGCGGGCTGATTTTCCCGGTGTTGATGACGGTGATGTCGGTGGCTTTGATGTCTTCCAGTGCAGCGACGACGAGTTGGGTTTTTTGTTCGGCAGTTAGCATGAAGAGTACGGGTGATGATGAAGAAAATGGGCGACCGCATCTGGCACGAGCGCGTGAATATTTTTACCCTCGGCGCAACGGCGGCGGATGTCGGTGGCGGAAATTTCCAGCGCGGGAATGTTCAGCACCACGATGTGTCCTGCTGGGCTTTCGTGCAGCACTTTGGTGGCCGGTGCCATGCGCGCGGTGTACTCGCGCAGCAGTTCCGGGTCGGCTTGCGCCATCGTGTTGCCCAAGGGCTGGCCGGGGCGCTGCATGACGACGATGTGCGCCAGCCCGAATAATTTTTTCCATTCGTGCCAGGTGTGCAATTGCGCGAAGGCATCGCTGCCGAGCAGCAGGCACAGCGGTTGTTGCGAGCCGAGTTCGGCGCGCAGTTCGGTAAGAGTATCCACGGTGTAACAGGCATCGGCGCGATACGTCTCGCGCCCGTCGGCCAGAAATGCGGGATTGTTGTGCACCGCCAGTTGCACCATGTGCAGGCGGTCGGTTGCGCTGGCGCAGGGTGCGCTGCGGTGCGGCGGCGTGCCGCCGGGAATGAAATGCACTGCACTCAGCCCGCATTGTTCGAACGCTTCTATTGCCAGACGCAAATGTCCGTTGTGGATCGGGTCGAACGTGCCGCCGAGGATGCCGATAGGTGCGAGGTTCATTTTGCAAAAATATTTTTATTAAGCCACGGGTGGACACGGATTCACACGGATGATTGATCTGGGCTTATCCGTGTCCATCCGTGGCAAAGGTCTTCAAGATTTACAGCGCCAGCCTGCGCATGTCGGACAGCACATGCGCGAGGTAGGTGGTGAAGCGCGCGCCGGCTGCGCCGTCGATGACGCGGTGGTCGTAGGATAACGACAGCGGCAGCATCAGGCGCGGCACGAATTCGCCGTCTTTCCACACCGGTTTCATGCTGGAGCGCGACACGCCGAGGATGGCGACTTCGGGCGCGTTGATGATAGGCGTGAACGACGTGCCGCCAATGCCGCCCAGGCTGGAGATGGTGAAACAGCCGCCCTGCATGTCGGCGGCGGTGATTTTTTTCTCGCGCGCGCGGGCAGAGACTTCGCCCAGTTCTTTCGCCAACTGCACGATGCCTTTCTGATCCACGTCGCGTATCACCGGCACCATCAAACCGTCCGGCGTATCCACGGCCACGCCGATGTGGATGTATTTTTTCAGCACCAGATTCTCGCCGCTGGCATCCAGCGATGCGCAGAAATCGGGGAAGTGTTTCAGCGTGATGGCGGCGGCCTTGAGCATGAACGCCAGCGGGGTGATCTTGAAGTTTTCTTTCGCGTACTCCGTGCCGAGTTCTTTGCGGAAGGCTTCCATCTCGCTGATGTCGGCTTCCTCGAATTGCGTCACATGCGGGATCATCACCCAGTTGCGGTGCAGGTTCGCGCCGGAAATTTTTTTGATGCGCGACAGCGGTTTGCTTTCGACCGCGCCGAACTTGGCGAAATCGACCTCCGGCCACGGCAGCAAGCCCGGCAACGCGCCGCCGGTTACCGCGCCGCGCGGTTGCGCCAGCGCTTGTTTGACGAAGTTCTGCACGTCGTCCTTGGTGACGCGGCCTTTTTCGCCGCTGCCTTTGACCTGGGACAGACTCACGCCCAACTCGCGCGCGAAGCGGCGGATGGAGGGGCTGGCGTGCGCAAACCCCTCCCCAGCCCTCCCCTTGTCAGGGGAGGGAGCCGACTCTGCTCCTCCCCTAGTTTGCTCCCCCCTGATAAGGGGGGTATGGGAGGGTTGGGTAGGTTGGGAGGGGTTTGCAGTTGGGGTTGAAGCGGCAACGGTCGGTGTCGCTACTTGGGCAGATGCCGCGGTCGTGGTCTGAGTTGCCGCTGCGGCATCACTGGCTTCTATCGTCACAATCAACATGCCTTCCGACACCTTATCGCCGACCTTGACCTTCACTTCCTTCACCACGCCGTCGAACGGCGCGGGCACATCCATGGTCGCCTTGTCGGTTTCCAGTGTTAGCAGCGTTTGCTCCGCCTTAATCTGGTCGCCGGCCTTGACTGCGACTTCGATGACCGGCACATCCTTGTAACTGCCGATGTCCGGTACCAATACATTTTTGATTTCTGCCACGTTATTCCCCTTGCCTTAAACCGTTGTCGGATTCGGTTTGTCAGGATTGATCTTGTACAGCTTGATCGCTTTAGTCACTTCGCTCGCCGCGATGGTGCCCGCGTCGGCCAGTGCCTTCAATGCGGCAATGGCGACGTAATGGCGATCCACCTCGAAGAAGCCGCGCAATTTCTTGCGGGTGTCGGAACGACCAAAACCGTCGGTGCCCAAGGTCTTGTATTGCGCTTTGACGTAGGGGCGTATCTGGTCGGCATAGGAACGGATGTAGTCGGTGGCGGCGATGACCGGAGTCTGCGCATCCAGCGACTGCTCGACGTAGCTCACGCGCGCCTTGGCTTCGGGATGCAGCATGTTCCAGCGCTCGCAGTCGATCCCGTCGCGGCGCAGTTCGTTGAAGCTGGTCACGCTCCACACGTCGGCGGCGATACCGAAATCCTTCTCCAGCAACTCACCGGCGGCAATCACTTCGCGCAGGATGGTTCCGCTACCCAGCAATTGCACCTTGGTTTTCGCCTTGGTGTTGCCGGAGCTGAACTTGTACATCCCCTTGATGATGCCTGCTTCCACACCTTTCGGCATCGCGGGGTGGGTGTAGTTCTCGTTCATCACCGTGAGGTAATAGAACACGTCTTCCTGGTTCTGGTACATGCGGCGCATGCCGTCCTGCACGATCACGGCCAGCTCGTACGCGAAGGTCGGGTCGTAGGACACGCAGTTGGGGATGGTCGCGGCCATCAAATGGCTGTGACCGTCCTGATGCTGCAAACCTTCACCGTTCAACGTGGTGCGCCCGGCCGTGCCGCCGACCAGGAAGCCGCGCGCGCGCAGGTCGCCCGCCGCCCAGGCCATGTCGCCGATACGCTGGAAGCCGAACATCGAGTAGTAGATGTAGAACGGGATCATCGCCACGCCGTGGTTGGCGTAGGCGGTCGCGGCGGCGATCCAGTCGGCCATGCCGCCGGCCTCGTTGATGCCTTCCTGCAAAATCTGCCCGGTCGCGGACTCCTTGTAGAACATCAGTTGGTCGGCGTCCTGCGGGGTGTACAGCTGCCCCAGTTGCGAGAAGATGCCGAGCTGGCGGAACATGCCCTCCATGCCGAAAGTACGCGATTCGTCCGGCACGATAGGCACGATCTGCTTGCCGATATTTTTGTCTTTTGCCAGCGTGCCGAGTATGCGCACGAACGCCATGGTGGTGGAGAACTCGCGATCTTCGCTGGATTTCAGCAAAGCGTCGAACGCATCCAGGCCGGGAATGGTCAGCGCCTGCGCAACCGGTTTGCGCGCCGGGATGACACCCATTGCGGCGCCGCGTTCGCGCAGGTATTTCATTTCCTGGCTATCTTCTGCCGGGCGCACGAACGGCAGTTGCGGCAATTGTTCGTCGGTCACCGGAATGTTGAAACGGTCGCGGAATTTGCGCAGCGCGTCTTCGCCCATCTTTTTTTGCTGGTGCGTCGGGTTTTGCGCTTCGCCCGCTTCGCCCATGCCGTAGCCCTTCACCGTCTTGGCGAGGATTACGGTAGGCTGCCCCTCGTGTTTATTGGCTGCGGAATAGGCGGCGAACACTTTGAGCGGATCGTGGCCACCGCGGTTCAGACGCCATATTTCGTCGTCCGACATGTCGGCAACCAGCGCCAATAGCTCGGGATATTTGCCGAAGAAATGCTGGCGCACATACGCACCATCTCTGGATTTGTAGGTCTGGTATTCGCCGTCGACGACTTCTTCCATGCGCCTCAACAGCAAGCCGGTCTTGTCCTTGGCCAACAAACGATCCCACTGGCCGCCCCAGATCACCTTGATGACATTCCAGCCCGCACCGCGGAATACGCCTTCCAGTTCCTGGATGATTTTGCCGTTGCCGCGCACCGGGCCGTCCAGACGTTGCAAGTTGCAGTTGATGACGAAAATCAGGTTGTCGAGTTTTTCGCGTCCCGCCATCGAGATCGCGCCCAGCGACTCCGGCTCGTCGGTCTCGCCGTCGCCGAGGAATGCCCATACCTTGCGCCCATCGGTTTGCGCGAGCTCGCGGTGCTGCAAATAGCGCATGAAGCGCGCCTGATAAATCGCCATCAGCGGGCCGAGACCCATAGACACCGTGGGGAACTGCCAGAAATTCGGCATCAGCCAGGGGTGAGGATAGGAGGACAGTCCGTCGCCGTCGACTTCCTGGCGGAAATTGTAGAGCTGTTCTTCGCTCAGGCGGCCTTCGAGGAAGGCGCGCGCATACATGCCGGGTGACGAGTGGCCCTGGAAATACACCAGGTCGCCGCCGTGGTTGTCGGTCTTGCCGTGGAAGAAATGGTTGAAGCCCACGTCGTATAACGTGGCTGCCGAAGCAAAGCTGGCGATGTGGCCACCGAGTTCGGAAGACTCCTTGTTGGCGTTCAGGATAATCGCCATGGCGTTCCAGCGCATCAGCGCGCGGATGCGGTGCTCCAGTTCTTTGTTGCCCGACGAGCGCTCTTCCTTGTCGGGGGAAATGGTGTTGATATAAGGCGTGGTCGCGCTGATCGGCATATCATCGCCGGCCAGCCGCGCGTGATGGATCAACTGGTCGATCAGAAAATGCGCGCGTTCGGCACCTTCTTTATCCAGTACGGATTGCAGCGATTCCAGCCACTCTTGCGTTTCTTGCGGATCGTAATCGGGTAAATTGGCCATCGTTCTCTCTACTCTCTATCACTTAAAGTTATTCGGATGTCCTTATGCCCATGCGGCGCATCGGATCGTTTCTTGTTCTGTTATCAGCCATTCCACCTTGCGGTCGGTTGGTTCTTGTGGAATATCCTCAGCCACTTGCATTGCAAAGGCCGCTGCTGCCAAAGCGGGCCTGTGCGTAATCCTCTCCAGCAGTTTGTCGTAAAATCCCCCGCCATATCCCAAGCGTGCCCCATCGCGTGTAAAGGCTACGCCCGGCAACAGAATAAAATCGACGGACGCTAAGTCATCCACCTTGTAGCAATGCTCAGCGCGCGGTTCCGGGATGTCCCATAGCCCAGGCGCAACATCCTGCGCCAGATCGGTGACGCGATACACATCTAGCTGCTTTGTGTCCCGGTTCACCTTGGGCAGCAACACCTGCTTGCCGTCAAGCAATGCCTGCCGCACAAAAAATTCCGCCGCGAACTCTGCCCCGAAATTCATATAACCCAACACGGTTACCGCTGTGCGATAGGCATCCAAATTCGCAATGCGACCCGCAATGGTGGTGCTCAGATGCAACCGTTCCGCTTCCGCCATTTTCAAGCGGGCGGCGATTATACTTTGCCTGATGCTCTGTTTCCTAGTTTGGATGCTCATCGCAATGCCGCCCGCTTCGCCCAAAGCAACAAACGTTCACTATCTTCCAGAATATCGGCAGGAACTTCGCGGTAATTCTGCAAAACCTGTTTTTCTGAGGGCGCAAAAACAGCGGCGTTATGTTCCAGGTATTGCGCCAAGGTGTCGGGATGGGTTTTGAAATACAGCCGACCGTCATACACGATACCGAAAAACACGGCTCCCGCATACAAACCGTAGCCGCCGAACATGCGACGGCAAGACAGGCCGGGGAGGGCGGCGAGTTGCTCCTGAACGAAGTCACGGAAGGAATCCGTTGCCATCAGGAGAGATCGCCGGATTCCGCGCGAATCGCTTCAAAAATTTCGCGGGCAAGTATGGGAAAGGCGGTGCGCTGGAAATCACCATCATCCATATAACGAGTCACGATTTTATCGTTCTCGCCCATGCGCTGAATCATCAGGTCTTCCACCAGCTTGCGCACACCCAACTGAAATTTATCCAAAGGATTGGACATGGCGGTTTGAATAACCTGCGCGTTATTCATTGCCCGCGCTTTGATTTGGTCAAAGAATAAACGGTCTTCCTCGGTAAATGCAGTGCCGAAACGCTCATTGAGAACTTGAATGATTTCCGATAGCGGCACCTTTCCCTCCTTCGGTTTGCCGGAGCCCACCTCGGTTGGGCTATACACGCCTTCCGGCTCTCCCGCTTTTAAATCAATTGCGCCGGAAGAAACGCGCTGCAAGCGGTAATACTGCAAGCCCACGTCATCGCCCAATTTAACGGCACTATTGTCCCGATCAAGCGGCAAGTGAGGTAATAAATAACGGCCATAGCTATACAATTTTTCCAAGTCGGCATCGCCGTAAGGCAATATCTGGCTCAGGAATGAATACATTCGCACATAGCCGCCCAGCTTTTCCCGGAAGGCATCGCGTAACTCATCTGCCGCGAGGACTTTGAAACGATCTACTGCGGGCTGCAATTGCTTCTGCATCTGCGCGTGGTCGGCGGAACTCTGCTGCTTGGGTGCGCGATAGAAAATGTTGGCAAACGCCGCAACCTCACTCCAGTGATAAACCTGCGCCTGATCCAGCTCGTGCTTGATGCGTTCCAGCATGGCAGGATCGGCGGATTCCTGCAAACTGGTGGAATCGAAATACGGTTTGAACGCCAGATAAATATCTTCCGGCGGATTGACGAAGTCGAGTACAAAAGGCTCTTCCTTACCCGCGATCATGCGGTTCAGGCGCGAAAGTGTTTGCACCGCCTGCACCCCGTCCAGCCGCTTGTCTACATACATCGCGGAAAGCAGCGGCTGGTCAAATCCGGTCTGATATTTGTTGGCTACCAGCAGCACCTGATAGTCGCTGGAGGCAAAGCGTTCCGGCAACTGTAGCTCACTAATCGGCTTGCCCGACACCACATCGGTATTCATGCCCGACTCGGTGTACTCAATGCCCGTGTCCGGGTCTTTCACCGTGCCGCTGAAAGCAACCAGCGGGCGAATGTCGGTATATTTATTCTCGGTGATGTAGCGCTCGAATGCCTGCATATAGCGCACCGCTTGCAAGCGCGACGAAGTCACCACCATTGCTTTTGCGCGACCGCCGAGCAGATGCCGGATGTGGTCGCGGAAATGCTCCACCATCACCTCGGTTTTTTGCTCGATGTTATGCGGGTGCAGTTCTTTAAATTTGGCTAATGCCAGAGCGCCTTTCTTCTTCGGAATGTTCGGATCGCTCTCTACCAGCTTCACCAATTTGAAGTAGGTGCTATATGTTGTGTAGTTGCGCAACACATCGAGAATGAACCCCTCTTCGATGGCTTGCCGCATGGAATAAGTATGAAACGCCTCGGGTTTTCCGCTTGCGCCGATGCGCCCGAACAATTCCAGCGTTTTACCTTTGGGTGTGGCGGTGAAGGCAAAAAAACTCAGGTTCTTTTGTCGTCCGCGCGACTGCATGATTTGGGCCAGACAATCCTCCAAATCCAATTCATTCTCCCCCTCTCCCTCGACGGGAGAGGGCTGGGGAGAGGGTGAACCCTGCGCACCCAATATCGCCTTCAATTCGCGTGCCGTCTCACCCGTCTGACTGGAATGCGCCTCATCCACAATCACCGCATAACGCCGCGCCGCAATTGCCGCCGCCCATTCTTGGGCTTTCTTCTGCTCTATCGTGCTGGCTTTCTCTTGGCTTTCCGCACCCGCTGCATGCAACAAGCCGCGTAGCACGAAAGGAAACTTTTGCAGCGTGGTAATCACGATCTTCGTGCCGTCGATCAACGCGGCAGCCAATTGCTTCGCGTCCTGATCTATCGCCTTCACCACGCCCTGCGCATGTTCGATCTGGTAAATCGCATCCTGCAACTGCTTATCCAGCACCTTGCGGTCGGTGATGACGATCACGCAATCGAACACCTTGGCATCCTGCGCATCGTGCAAACTTGCCAGCCGGTGCGACAGCCAGGAAATGCTGTTGGTCTTGCCGCTGCCCGCCGAATGCTGGATCAAATAATTGTGGCCTGTGCCCTCATCCCTCGTGGCGGACACCAGTTCACGCACCGAATCGAGCTGGTGATAGCGAGGAAACACCAGCTTCTCGGTCGTGATGAGTTTTTTGCCACCTTGCCCGTCATCAACCTTCTCTTCATCTTTCTCGATGAACATGAAGTGCCCGAGAATGTCGAGGAAGCTATCGCGTTGCAGCGTCTCTTGCCAAAAGTACCCGCTGCGATAACCGGAAGGATGCTGCGGATTGCCCGCGCCGCATTGGATTGCGCCCGGATGGCTGCCGCGATTGAACGGCAGAAAAAAAGTCTTGTCCTTCGCCAGGCGCGTCGTCATCTGCACCTCGTCCGGGTCGGCGGCAAAATGTACCAGCGCGCGTTTCTTGAAATCAAATAGCGGCGCGCGCGGATCGCGGTCTTCGCGGTATTGCCGTACCGCATTGCGCCAGCTTTGTCCGGTGCCGGGATTCTTCAGTTCGATGGTTGCCACCGGCACACCGTTCACCGCCAGCACCATATCCATGGTGCTGTGGTCGTTAGCGTGAATTACGCGCAGCGTATCGTTCGCCTCCTCTCCCGCTGGATTTGAAGATTGCCTTTCGCGTTCGCCCTTTCTCCCGCTTGTGGGGGAAAGTTGGATAGGGGGGCTTTCCTCCGGGAGAGGATTGAGGTGAGGGAAACGGGCTTGCCCGTTTGGATGGCACGGCACCTGTCGCGTCACGGTGATTTGGTTCTGGTTGTACTGCGCGATCACATCGGGCGACAGCCCGTGCGCGGGTTTGAAATAAGCCAAGCGGAACGACTTACCGTAAAACTTGAAACCATGCCGCAGCACATGCAGCGAACCTTTCAGGTCAAGTTCCTTGGCCAGAGCTTGCAGCAGCATCGGCTTCAAGCCATCGCCATGCAGTGCCGCCATCTCGCCCCACAACTTCGGCTGGGTCGTCTCGATAAAAGCGAACATCCGCGCCGGAAACAAAGCAAGCGCCTTATCCCATTCGGCTACATTGCCAACTTGCCAGCCAGCCTCGGATAGCATCTGTTCAAGATAGGACTCAAAGGCTTTTTCTGTTGTTTGTGCCATAACAGTCAATCCATTAGTAAATCTATTGGGAACCCGCCAGCCCTGATGCAACGTTAACTTAGCTTCGCCCTAAGTTAACGAAAATGCGTTTCCGTTAACTTAAGGTCAGCAAAAGCTGCCCACCCCGATCAAGTATTTTTCCAATTGAATTGTGTATTGAGCGCTTCGAGCATGTCGAAGGTATCAATGTATGGCACGTCGAATGCGATGCAAACGTTTGGAATTTTCACCCTGTTCTTGATGTTCGCATCGAATGTCTCATGAGTTACCACAGTCAGCCCATGCTGTTTTGCATAAGCAATCAACCAGCCATCGTTACCTGCTGCGAATTCGGCTTTGTCTTCTGGATGGTATTGCTTCTCTGCTTGCGTCCACGCCACCATCTGCCCAAACCAAGCGGCGACATCCGGCTCTGTCGTGGCGGCAAAGAATCCTTTGGGGGCGGATGATTTGGCCCATTGGGTCAAATCATCTTTGCCGTGGTCAATTTCTTTTTTGATGCGGTCTATGCTGCCTAGCGTGCCCTGTTTGTATTGCCATGCAATGCAATCCCAAAAACCCGGACACAACCCAAACCTGTAATAGCGCCGTTTTGCTTCCATCAGTACGTTGGCATCCAGCAGGTATTGGGTTTTCATAACCATGGCTAGCTCGCACCCAGCGCTTTGGCGTACTTGTCGAAAGTCGCGCCATGCAGATCGGTCAGGCGGTATGCGTCGCGATAGAGTAGCCGCCCCTCCTTGGCTGCCAAGGCAACGGCACGCGCAAAGCGTTTTCCCAAGCGCACATTCTGGTTTTGATAAAAATCGCCGCCGCCGGTAACACGGGCTGCTTTGCGCCGCTCGTCGTCCTGATAGGTGCGGAAGAACGTCAAAAACTCGGCTCGCTGAATCAAACCCAAATCTTGTGCACGGCGTGCCGCAACTATCGGGCTTACTTTGAAATGCCGGGCAATGGCATGGAAGGGCTCTGTGTCTTGATTGGCGCGCGGCCAATAAGCCTCAAACTCCCGCGCTGGCACCAGAAACTCCGCCGCCACCTTGTTGCAAAACTGCTCGACCGGAAATTCCGAAGGCTCCATATTCGGCAGATTGAACAAGGCACTTTCGCCCACCCACAAATGCGCCAACTCATGTGCCAGCGTAAACATCTGGGCGGGCTTCGCATCCGAGCCGTTCACAAAAATCAGCGGCGCATAGCTGTCCAGCAGCACAAAGCCGCGAAATTCTTCGGTGTCCAGCTTGCGGTGTGTGTCGTTGCCAACCACCCCGTTGATAGCGACCAGTATCCCCGCATTCTCGATGGCTTCGCGCAAATGGCGCAAAGCGTCCGACCATGTGCCGCGATTGCTGGCCCAACCGTCACTCGTGCCAAGCGCCTGCCTGATTTGTTGTGCCACAGCGGCGGGGGACTCCCGCAAAGTTGCAGATGCAATGAAAGGCAGCGGGTCTTGTCCGCAGTCAACAAGGTACTCGCGCATCCACGTCTGGCGGCGTTGCATGGTGTGCAGCGTGTCGATCAGATTGGGGCTGGTGCTGCCGAGGGAACGGTCGCTGACCGTGCGGAAATCGGGAATCGGCAATTTTTCCTGCGGCGGTTCCGGCAAAAAGAAGTAGCCCAGCGGTGTCCAGGTTTGCTTGGACAACGCCTCAAGCTGCTTGGGCGTGGGCTGAGACTCCCCGCTTTCCCACTTCCCCAGCTTGGGGAACTGGCGCGCAAGCCCTTCCACGCTCCGCCCGGAACGTTCGAGTGCCCAACGTATCAGTTCATGGTTGACATTCAGGGTCTGCATGGAGAATCACAATTAAAAAAGCGGTATGCCGCGCGCCATTATCACACCGTCCGGGCGCGCACGGCTATCTTGCCCATCACGGCGGCGGTGATCAGCGCCTGGCGGTATTCGGTGAGGCGGGCGATGGCGGCTTCCACCTTGGCGGCGAGCTGGGCTATGCGGGCGGTTTCGCAGTCGAGGTAGGCGGCGATGGCTTGTTGTTCGTTACTCGGCGGGAAAGCAATAGCAAAGCTGTAAAGGTTATTGACGGTAAGCTGATTGATAGTTGAGGTGAGAAATGCCCCTGATTGGAACTCGAATAAATTGGAGTTAAATACCCAATACAAATAGGTCGAGAACTTGCTCCTGAAGATGGTCATAAATGCCCCGAAAGTCAGCCCTGCTGAACGTTCGTCAATCATGGCGTTTTTCCCAATCAAAGCGCGGCTACCATTTCTTGAGCAAATAAGAATGTCCCCGACACGGGTGCGTAGGTGTTTCGGGATAGCCTTCTTCACATACACGGTGTCATCCAAGGTGATTTTTCCTGCTTGTACATTTGATGATCGGAGAACCAGTGTTCCATCTTCTTCATCCGAAACATCTTCAGGAGCATACGTTAGGCCAATTATTGCCTCGCCAATGTAGCGAAGGCGTTTAATTTCCCAATGTGCCGGGATATGACCAAGCCACTCCACGCCTGAAACCTTCATCGCCAGATGCGGCCCCAGTCCAGCCGCTTGCGCCGCAGCGGGCGGCAGGCCGCGCGTGACGGTGCGGGCGATCAACGCGCTGCGCTTTTCCTTGAGCTTGTCGATGAACTGCCGCTTCTTCGCCAGCAGCGTGTCGATCTTCGCGGTCTGCGCGTCGAGGAAATCGGCGATGGTTTGTTGCTCTTCGAGCGGCGGCAGTGGCACACAAAAATTTTTGACGAACTCGGGTGGTACACGCTTTTGCCCGCCAGCACCGTACATCTCAGCTTCGCCGAGCATACGGAAGGTGTGGGAAGTTGTGAGATGAAACAGGAACCGATTGTTTAGCCGCTTGCTCGCCCGCAGTACATGCAATTCAGTGGTGCCTAATGCAACGCCGTTCTTCAGGCCTGAGGCGAGGGCACTTTTGCCGTTCTCGAAGCAGGGGGTGATTTTCGCAATGACAACATCGCCATCCTCAAACTCTGTGTAGCCAGAGCCAATCTCATCGAGCAGTTTTGTCCGGTCGAGATTTAATCCGCCGTTTTCGCCAACTGCTTCCATTGGCACAAAGGAGACCTCATCTGAATCATCAAGATTGCGCAGTCGCATCGATGCCGGATTTACGGACATGACAAAGCGCCCACGAATTTGCTGCCAAGTGTCTGGAATGATGGGGAGCCAAGTGGAGTCGCTGGGTTTGTAGCGTTTGTATGCGGCGATCTTCATGCTTCACCTCCCTTGGCATCAATCCGCGCTTGCGCGGTGGCTATCGCCTCATGCAACTTCTTGCGCAGGACTTCCGGTGGCGGCAGTACGGTGAGGTATTCGGCGACGTGGATGCCCGCACCGTCCAGTTCCAGCAGTTCGATTTGTTCGCTGTTTTTGCCCGCGCACAGGATGATGCCCAGCGGCGGGTTTTCGCCAGTTTCCGTTTCGTTCTTGGCCAGCCAGCGCAGGTAAAGCTCCATCTGGCCTTTGTATTCGGGTTTGAAGTTGCCCTGTTTGAGTTCCACGACGACCAGCCGTTTGAGTTTGCGGTTGTAGAACAGCAGGTCGATGTAGAAATCGTCGCCGTCGAGCTGGATGCGTTTTTGCCGGGCGACGAAGGAGAAGCCCGAGCCGAGTTCGAGCAGAAAGGTTTCCAGCTCGCGCAGGATGGCGTCTTCGAGGTCGCGTTCAAGGAAGCGGTCGGTCAGGCCGAGGAAATCCAGTAGATATGGATCCTTGAGTACCAGCGCCGGGGCGACTTCGCTTTGGCTGCGCAGGGTTGCCAGTTCTTGGCGGATGAGCTCGTCGGGTTTTTTGGAAAGCGCAGTGCGCTCGTAGAGCATGGAGTCAATGCGTTCGCGTAGCGTTCGGGTGCTCCAGCCTTCGATGTGGCACATTTCGGCGTAAAAATCGCGTTGCAGGGGTTTGTCGAGGTAGAGCAACGAGCGGAAATGCGTCCAGCTTAATTGTCTACTCAGCGCGTAGACAATCGGCTCGTCTGGAAAAACCTCGGCAAAGCGCATCATATGGCGCAGATTCTTGCTGCCAAAGCTGCGCCCATAATCGGCGCTCAATTGTCGCGACAGTGTGGCGACAATCTGTTCCCCATAGGGGGCGCGCTCGCCGCCTAACACTTCTGCATGTATGCGTTGACCGATACGCCAGTACATCAGCGTAAGCCCGGCATTGACGGCGCTGGCCGTTTGCTCGCGTGTTTGCCCAATCAATACACGGATGTCTTTCAACAATTCGGCAGGCAAGGCATCTTGCGTAACAGGCTTCTCACTCACGCTGTCACCTCCTTCAATAGCCGCATAATGTCTTCTTCCAGCGCCTTGATCTCACCCTCGATCACTTCCAGTTCGCGCGGCGCTTCGTAGCGGTAGAAATGGCGGTTGAGCGGTATCTCGTAACCGACTTTAGTTTTGCTGTGGTCTATCCACGCATCCGGCACATGGGGCAGCACTTCGCGCTGGAAGTAGTCTTCAATGCTTTCCTTGAGTGGCACGTTTTCCGTGTCGCGCAATTCCGCATCCGGCTCGGGTTGGCCTTTGTTCTTGCCTTTGCTGGCGATGACGATGTTGCCTTGTTCGTCGCATAGCGGACGCTCGATGGTGATCTTGTGATAGCCGAAGTCGGCGTTGTCGAAGATGCGGCTGACGATCAGCGCTTTTTTCTCGCCGTTCGTCCCGAACTCGCGCGTCTCCCCATTCTGAAAATTGCCGTGGATGCGCACAATCTCGCCGATTTGATCCGGCTCGCCTTCGTCGCGGTCGCCGATTTTGTTGCGCTTGTTGCCCAGGCTCTTTTTCATCTTGATGAAAAAGTTGCGCGCGTCTATCAGTTGTACCTTGCCTTTGCGCCGCGCTTCTTTGCGGTTGGTGACGATCCAGATGTAGGTGCCGATGCCGGTGTTGTAGAACAGTTGGTCGGGCAGGGCGATGACGGTTTCCAGCCCGTCGTTTTCGATAATCCAGCGGCGGATTTCCGATTCGCCGCTGCCCGCGTCGCCGGTAAACAGCGGCGAGCCGTTGAACACGATGGCGATGCGGCTGCCGCCCTCTTTCTGCGTGTGCATTTTGCTGATCATGTGCTGGAGAAACAGCAGCGCGCCGTCGTTGATGCGCGGCAAACCTGCCTCGAAGCGCCCATCCACGCCCATCGTATCGCGCTCGTTTTCGATAAAACGCTGCTGCTGTTTCCACTCCACGCCGAAGGGCGGATTGGCCAGCATGTAGTCGAAGGTGATCTTTTTGTCTTCTTCGTCGCGGTTGAAGGCGTCGGCGGTAAAGGTATCGCCCAGCCTGATGTTGTCGGCTTCTTCACCCTTGATGAGCATGTCGGAACGGCACACCGCCCAGGCTTCGTCGTTCAAGTCCTGTCCGAATAAGTGCGGTTGCGCTTTGGTGTTGAGTGCGCGGATGCGTTTTTCCGCTTCGGATAACATGCCGCCCGTGCCGCAGGCCGGGTCGTAAATCTTGACCACGACATGGCTCTTGAGCAGTTCGCGCATGTCCTGCTCCGGGTTGAACAACAAGTCCACCATCAGTTTGATAACTTCGCGCGGGGTGAAGTGTTCTCCCGCTTCCTCGTTCGATTGTTCCGCGCCGATGCGGATCAGCTCCTCGAACACGTACCCCATCTGCATGTTGTCGATGTGATCGGAGGACAAGTCGATAGCGGCAAATTTCTGGATGACCTGGTACAGGATGTTCTTACCCGCCATGTGCGCGATCTGCTCTTCAAACTTGAACTTCTCCATGATGGCGCGCACGTTGGAAGAGTAGGCGTGGATGTAACTGCCGAGGTTTTGCGCGAGGTGGTTGGGGTCGTCCAGCAACTTGGCGAAGTCGAGTTTGTGCAAGTTGTAGAACGGATACCCCGTCGCCTCGCACACCACGCGACCGATGATGGTTTCGGATTTGGTTTTGTTTTTGTCGTAAACGGCGAGGGCTTGTTGCTTGGTGGGTGCAAGCAGGCAATCGAAACGGCGTAATACGGTGAGCGGCAGAATGACCTTGCGATATTCGTTGCGCTTGTAGGGGCCGCGCAGCAGGTTGCAGATGCTCCAGATGAAACTGGCGAGTTGGCTATGGGTTTCGGTGTTCATTGATTATTTTTATTGTGTTCAGATGGTGTGCTAGTAGTGCGCTCTACCCAGTAATCCGGCTGGCGATGTTGGTGCATGATGGCGATCACGATGATTTGCTCGGCTCGAACCAGATAGACCATTTTGTAGGGGAACTGGTTGAGCAAGAATCTTCTGGCTGGCTCAATCTCAACTTGCCATGCCAGCGGGCGCTCCAGAATGAGTTTGGCCGCAGCTCCGGCTTCCCGTTTGAATGCGTCGCCCAATCCTTGTTGTTGCCGGTTGTAGAAACGTTTGACTTCGGCTAACTCGTCGCGGGCAATGGTTAAGAAAGTCAGCTGCACTATAGGTCTCTGAAGGCCTCTTTCATTGAGACCGTCTCAAGTCTGCCTTCGTCGAACGCTTTTATCCGGTGCAAAATTTCCTCTTGCCATATCTGGTCGATTTCGGGATCGGGCTTGTCCAGGCTGGAATGCAACATTTCCAGCAGCAAATAGCGGTCGGCAGCTTTCAGTTTCAATGCCTGTTCTATTACCTCGGCTGTGCTCATTATTGACTCCTTTTCAGGGTTCGCGGATTTTAGCCCAAGAACAATTTATAAGCCGGGTTGCCGCTCTCGTCCCAATGCGGGTAGCCGAGCGTGTCGAGGAATTTCTTCAGTTCTTTTTTATCCTTGTGCGGCACCTGCATGCCGACCAGCACGCGACCGTAGTCGGCGCCGTGGTTGCGGTAGTGGAACAGGCTGATGTTCCAGTTGTGGTTCATGCTGTTGAGGAAATTCATCAGTGCGCCGGGGCGTTCGGGGAACTCGAAGCGGTAGATGGTTTCGTCTTTGGCTTCCGGCGCGCGACCGCCGACGAGGTGGCGCAGGTGCAGCTTGGCCATTTCGTTGTCGGTGAGGTCGAGCGTGCGCAGTTTATGCTTTTCCAGCGTGGCGATCAGTTTCTCTGTTTCGGACGGGTCTTTTACTTGTACGCCGACGAAGACTTGCGCCTCGCTGGGGTCGGCGTAGCGATAGTTGAATTCGGTGATGTTGCGGTTGCCCAGCAGCGCGCAGAATTTGCGGAAGCTGCCCGGTGTTTCGGGGATAGTCACGGCCAGGATGGCTTCGCGCTTTTCGCCGATTTCGGCGCGCTCGGCGACGAAGCGCAGGCGGTCGAAGTTCATGTTCGCGCCGCAGGCGACGGGGATCAGCGTTTGGTCTTTGAGCTTCTCGCGCTGGGCGTAGAGCTTGGCGCCGGCCACGGCGAGCGCGCCCGCCGGTTCGAGGATGGAGCGGGTGTCCTGGAACACATCCTTGATCGCAGCGCATACGGCGTCGGTGTCCACGAGGATCACTTCGTCGACATATTGTTTGCACACGCGGAAAGTTTCTGCGCCGACCAGCTTGACCGCCGTGCCGTCGGAGAACAGGCCGACATCGTTCAGCGTGACGCGCTTTTTCGCCTTGAGCGAGCGGTACATGGCGTCGGAATCGGTGGTCTGCACGCCGATGACTTTGATGTCGGGGCGCACTTGTTTGACGTAAGCCGCCACGCCGGAGATTAGCCCGCCGCCGCCGATGGCGCAGAAGATGGCGTGAATGGGGGCTTGGTGCTGGCGCAGGATCTCCATCGCGATGGTGCCTTGCCCGGCGATGACATCGGGGTCGTCGAAAGGGTGGACGAAAGTGAGGTTGTGTTCCTTTTCCAGTTCCAGCGCATGGGTGTAGGCATCGCTGTAGCTGCTGCCGTGCAGCACGATTTCCACCGCGCGTTTGCCGAAATGGCGCACCGCGTCGATCTTCACTTGCGGGGTGGTGGTGGGCATCACGATGGTGGCTTTGCAGCCCAAACGGTGCGCGCTCAACGCCACGCCCTGCGCATGGTTGCCCGCCGAGGCGGCGATGACGCCGCGCTTGAGCTGCTCGGGCGCGAGTTGCGCCATTTTGTTGTACGCGCCGCGCAGCTTGAACGAGAACACGGGCTGCATGTCCTCGCGTTTGAACAGCACATTGTTGCCGATGCGGGCGGACAGGTTGGGGGCGTGTTCCAGCGGGCTTTCGATGGCCACGTCGTAGACGCGGGCGGTGAGGATGCGCTTCAGGTAATTTTGCATGGTTCCGGGTCGGTAAGAATATCTACGCCCAAGATTAGCAGGAATGGGGTGCAATCCCCAAAAGTTTTGTAGGGCACCTCTAAAAACCCATATTTCATCCCAACTGCTGCGTTTGTCGCGGGTTTTTAGAATTGTCCGGTTCTGTAGCACATGAATTGTCCGCTTTTTCTGCCTTGGTTGGGAAGCGGTGTAGGGCGTAGCCCGAAGCAGCTTCCCAACCAAGGCGGCGCGC
>SCUU01000072.1 GCA_004297065.1 Gallionellaceae bacterium | reverse complement strand
ACAAAAACGTGCCTGTGGATTCAGGAACCGTGACCATTTCAAGATCGCCATCTACTTCCACTGCGGCGGTCTTGATCTGTATCCGGCTCAGGTTACCCATGGGAAAGTCTGATGAACCATTTTTGCAAAGGTTGGCGCATGACACATACAAGTAAGGCCTTCAGCGAGTATCTGGTCTTTGTTGACGAGAGCGGTAGTCCGTCCTTGGGCAACATTGACCCCGACTTTCCCTTGCGGGTGTTGGCTTTTATGGTGGTGCGCAAGAGTCAGTATTTGGCTGAGATTGTGCCTGCCGTGCAGGGCTTTAAGTTTCGTCACTTTGGACATGACCAAGTAATTTTGCATGAGCGCGAGATTCGACGTGACCTTGGTGCTTTTGCTTTTCTGAAAACGAAGGCATTGAAAGCAGCCTTTATCGAGGAGCTGACCGACATCATGGCGGCTGCACCGTTTCATTTGGTGGCAGTGGTGATCCGCAAGGATAAGTTACAGGAGCGATATAAAACACCAGAGAATCCTTACCATCTGGCTTTGCAGTTTGGTTTGGAGCGTATCAGTGCGTTTTTGAAGCAGAAGGGTGAATGGCATAGCGGCAACAAAGAAAATCCGCATGTGCATCTGGTAGTAGAGAGGCGCGGCCAAAACGAGGATAACGAGCTGGAGCTGGAGTTTCGCCGTATCTGCGATGGTGGTAATTACAAGAGCGAAGATTTTCCGTTTGAGATTGTGTTTGCGGACAAGCGATCCAATTCGTCGGGCTTGCAGCTTGCCGATTTGGTTGCGCGACCGATTGGGTTGTCGGTGATTCGCCCCGAGCAGGCTAACCGCGCATTTGATTTGCTAAAAGCCAAGCTGGCGCAATCCAATGGTCATGCGGAAGGTTTGGGGTTGAAGGTGTTTCCGTGAGGCACAAAAACAAAAGCCCCCGACTATCGCCGGAGGCCTTTGCCGACCGAGAATCCCCAGTCCATGGACGAATTTTATGGTAGTCCGAACGGTTTAGCAAACTAAACTTTGAAAGCGTCGCAATGATGACTGAAGACCAACTGGAACAGGAAACGCTAGGCTGGCTGACCGAGGCTGGCTATTCCACGTTGTACGGCCCGGACATTGCCTGTGATGGCGATAGTCCAGAGCGCAGCGATTACCAGCAGGTAGTGCTGGTGGAGCGGTTAAGGTCTGCCGTGACGCGCTTGAATCCGTCGATTCCCAAGGTGGCGCAGGAAGATGCCATGCAGCAGGTGCTTGAGTTGGGTACGCCGGTGTTGCTATCGGCTAATCGCCGTTTTCATCAGTTGCTGGTGGGTGGTGTGCCGGTGCAGTATCAGCAGGGGAATGAGACGCGCGGGGATTTTGTGCGGTTGGTGGATTGGAACTCTCCCTCACTCCCAACCCCTCTCCCAGAGGGCGAGGGGAGCAAGTCCTTCTCCCTCGGGGAGAAGGGTTGGGATGAGGGTGCGGGTAACGAATTCCTCGCCATCAATCAATTCTCAATCAAAGGCGCGCACCATACGCGCCGCCCCGATGTGATTCTGTTCGTGAACGGTCTGCCGCTGGTGTTGCTGGAACTGAAGAATCCCGCTGACGAAGCTGCCGACATTTGGAAAGCCTACGACCAGATTCAAACTTACAAAGAGCAGATTCCCGATGTGTTCCAGTACAACGAGGTGCTGGTGATTTCGGACGGCAGCGAGGCGCGGCTGGGTTCGCTGTCGAGTGATGCCGAGCGCTTTATGCAGTGGCGCACGATTGACGGGGTGATGCTTGATCCGCTGGGGCAGTTCAACGAATTGGAGACGCTGATTCGCGGTGTGCTGGCTCCGGCTTATTTGCTCGATTACCTGCGCTACTTTGTGTTGTTTGAGGATGACGGTGCGCTGATTAAAAAGATCGCGGGCTATCACCAGTTTCATGCGGTACGTGCGGCGATCAATCAGGTGGTAGCCGCTTCGCGACCCGGTGGGTCGCACAAGGGCGGCGTGGTGTGGCATACGCAGGGCAGCGGCAAGAGCATCACCATGACGTGCTTCGCCGCGCGGGTGATGCGCGAAACGGCGATGGAGAATCCGACCATCGTGGTCATCACCGACCGCAACGATTTGGATGGGCAGTTGTTCGGGGTGTTTTCGCTGGCGCAGGATTTGTTGCGCGAGCAGCCGGTGCAGGCGAACACGCGGCAAGACTTGCGCGCGAAGTTGTCCAACCGACCTTCCGGCGGCATCGTGTTCGCCACCATTCAGAAGTTCATGCCGGGCGAGGATGAGGACACCTTCCCTATCCTTTCCGGGCGCAACAATATCGTGGTGATCGCCGATGAGGCGCACCGCACGCAATACGGGTTTGAGGCGAAGCTGAAAGTTTGTAGCCCTCACCCCAACCCCTCTGGTGGAACTACTAGCCAATCGACTAAGCCCGCAAGCGGGCAAGTCACTGGTTATCCCGGCGGGCGAGGGGCTTTTTCCTCCCCTCTCCCGCCGGGAGAGGGGCTGGGGGTGAGGGAGGCTTTTAGCGTTCAAGAAGCCCCCGTCGAATACCTGTCTCGCTATCAGGTCGGCTACGCGCAGCACCTGCGCGATGCCTTACCCAATGCCACGTTCGTCGCGTTTACTGGCACGCCAGTTTCCAGCGAAGACCGTGATACGCGCGCCGTGTTCGGTGATTACATCCATGTGTACGACATGCAGCAGGCGAAGGAAGATGGCGCAACGGTGGCGATCTACTTTGAGTCGCGGCTGGCCAAGTTGTCGCTGAAAGCGGAGGAACTGACGCAGATCGACGACGAGGTGGATGAGTTAGCCGAGGACGAAGAAGAAAGCCAGCAAGCCAAGTTGAAGAGCCGTTGGGCAGCGCTGGAAAAGGTGGTGGGCGCAGAGCCGCGCGTGGCGAGTGTGGCGGCGGATTTGGTGGCGCACTACGAGGAACGCAGTAAGGCGCAGACGGGCAAGGCGATGGTGGTGGCGATGAGCCGCGAGATTTGCGTTCACTTGTACAACGAGATCATCAAGCTGCGCCCCGACTGGCACGACGCTGATCCTGAACAAGGCGCGATCAAGATCGTGATGACGGGTTCGGCCAGCGATAAGGCGCTACTGCGCCCGCATATCTACAGTGGGCAGGTGAAGAAACGGCTGGAGAAACGCTTCAAAGACCCCGCCGATCCGTTGCAGATCGTGATCGTGCGCGATATGTGGCTGACGGGCTTTGATGCGCCGTGCGTGCATACGCTTTACGTGGACAAGCCGATGAAGGGGCACAACCTGATGCAGGCCATCGCGCGGGTGAATCGCGTGTTCAAAGATAAGCAAGGTGGCTTGGTGGTGGACTACATTGGCATCGCAAATGAATTGCGCAGCGCCTTGAAGGAATACACCAACAGCAACGGGCGTGGTAAGCCGACAGTAGATGCGCACGAGGCGTATGCGGTGTTGGAAGAGAAGCTGGATATTCTGCGCGGCCTGTTGTTTGGGTACGACTACAGCGATTTTCTAACGGCTAGCCACAAGCGTTTGGCAGGTGCAGCTAATCATGTGCTGGGCGAGAAAGATGGCAAGAAACGTTTTTCCGATACTGCACTGGCGATGAGCAAGGCGTTTACCTTGTGCTGCACCTTGGATGAAGCCAAGGCGGTGCGCGAAGAGGTGGCTTTCTTCCAGGCGGTGAAGGTGATTCTGACCAAGCGCGAGATCAGCCTGCAAAAGAAGACCAACGAGGAACGCGAGTTAGCGATCCGGCAGATCATCGGTTCGGCGGTGGTGTCGGAAGAGGTGGTGGATATTTTCAACGCGGTGGGATTGGATAAGCCGAACATCGGGATTCTGGATGATGCCTTCCTTGCCGATGTGCGCAACCTGCCGGAGAAGAATCTGGCGGTGGAGTTGTTGGAGCGTTTGCTGCAAGGAGAGATCAAAACCCGCTTCGCGGGCAATATCGTGCAGGACAAAAAGTTCTCTGGTTTGCTTGCGGATGTTATCAAGCGTTACCAGAACCGCGCCATCGAAACGGCACAGGTCATCGAAGAGCTGATTGCGATGGCGAAAAAATTCCGCGTGGCGGCAGAGCGCGGCGAGGAGCTGGGGCTGACCGAGGACGAGATTCGTTTCTACGATGCGCTGGCCGACAATGAATCTGCCGTGCGCGAATTGAGCGATGAGATTTTGAAGAAGATCGCACATGAGCTGACCGAGAGCCTGCGCCAGAATTTGAGCGTGGATTGGTCTGCACGTGAGAGCGTGCGCGCCAAATTAAGACTGATGGTGAAACGCATCCTGCGCAAATACAAATATCCACCCGACCAACAGGAAGCGGCGATTGAGCTGGTGTTGCAGCAGGCGCAGGCGCTGGGGGAAGCTTGGGCTTAACGCCTCGTGCTTATTTAATGCCCAAATACATTTCTCTCTAACCCATGAAACTCCTCTCCATCGTCGGCCACTCCGGCAGCGGCAAGACCACGCTGATCGAGAAGCTGCTGCCTGCGCTAAGTGCGGCTGGGCTCAAGGTGGCGACGATCAAGCATACGCACCATCAAGTGCCGCTCGATACGCCGGGCAAAGATAGCTGGCGTTTCAAGCAGGCGGGGGCGGGGGCGAGTATGTTGGTCACGCCGCAGGCGCTGCAACTGGTGGCGGATATGCCCGCGCCGCATGATCCGGTGCTGTTGGCGCAGCGCTATTTCGGTGATGCCGATCTGGTGTTGGCGGAAAGTTTTTCGCAGGCGGATTGTCCCAAGATCGAGGTGTTGCGTGCCGCGTGTTCTGCCGTGCCGCGCAGCGGCGAGGGCGTGATCGCGCTGGTGACGGATGTGGCGGCGGCGTATCCGCATCTGCCGCATTTCGCACTGGATGATGTGGATGGCATCGCACAGTTTATTCTGGCGCAGGTGAGGCGATGATCGCGGATTGCACCGCCATCATCCTCGCGGGGGGCGAGTCGAAGCGTATGGGGCGCGACAAGGCGGCGTTGCCGTTTAACGGCGAGACTTTGTTGCAGAGTGTGATTGGCAGTGTGCAGCCGTTGTTTGCGCAGACGTTGGTGAGCGTGCGCGAGTTGCGTGCCGATGTGTCCCTGCCGCAGATATGCGATACGCAGGCGGATGGTGGGCCGCTGATTGGTTTGATAAGCGCATTGGAAACAGTTACCACACCGTGGGTATTTGTGGTGGCGTGCGATATGCCGTTCGTGGCGCCCGCGCTGATCGAGCAGCTTGCCAGCTATCGCGAGAAGCCATCTAAAGCGCAACCCTCCCCAGCCCTCCCTTGTGCGAGCATCCGCTATGCGGATGCTCGCACAAGGGGAGGCCGGGGTGGGTTGGTGTGTCAGGCAGTCGTGCCGATAATAGCCGGCTATCCGCAACCGCTGGCGGCATTCTATGCGCGTAGTTGTTTGCCACTTTTACAGAACAGCTTGGCGAGCGGCAACAAAAGCATGGTCGGCGCGCTGAAAAGTTTAGATGTGCGCTATGTGGGGGCGGATGAGTTGCTACAGTTCGATCCGCAACTGCGCAGTTTTTTTGATCTGGATACGCCGCAGGATGTGGCGATAGCCGAAGGAATGAAATGAGTGAAGCCCTCCCCCTGAACGACGCGCAAAGCTGCGTGTTGCAACACTGCGTGCCGCTGGGCACGGAAAAGATCGACCTGCTGCAATCTCTGGGGCGCGTGCTGGCGCAGGAGGTGCGCGCTAACCGCGACCATCCGCCTTGCGATATTTCGGCGATGGATGGTTATGCGCTGCGCGCCGCCGATTTGGGCAACGTGCCCGCGCAACTCGTCATCGTTGCCGACATCAAGGCGGGCGACTTGCCGACGCTCACGGTGCAAGCCGGACAGTGCGTGCGCATCATGACCGGCGCGCCGATTCCGCAGGGGGCGGATACGGTGATCCGCGTCGAGGATACGCAGGAGGTGGATAGTGGCTTCCCTCACCCCAACCCTGATGGAGCTACTAGCCATTCGACTAAGCCCGCAAGCGGGCAAGTCGCTGGTTATCTCCCGGAGGGAGAGGGAGCTAACGTCTCGCTGCGCGAGAAAATATTCGATACTGTGCAGATCAACGTGTCCGCGCAATCCGGCAATGACATCCGCCGCCGTGCCGAGAATCTGCGCACGGGCGATGTAGTGCTGACGGCGGGCACGGAGATTACGCCAGGCGTGCTGGGCATACTCGCGATGGTGAAGGCGGCGACTGTCGAGGTGCAGCGCCGCCCGACGGTCGCCATCCTGTCCAGCGGCGACGAACTGGAAGGGCTGCATGATCCTTTCGATGCGGACAAGATACCGGATGCGAACGGCTATGCGCTGATGGCGCAGGTGCAGGCGTTGGGCATGCAGCCCGTGCTGCTCGGCATCGCGCGCGACGACCCGGCTGCATTGCGCGCAAAACTCGAACAGGGCTTGCAATACGATGTGTTGCTGGTTTCCGGCGGCACGTCGGTCGGTGTGCATGATTTCGTGCGCCCTACGCTTGAGCAACTCGGCGTGCGCATGCACTTCTGGCGCGTACAGATGCGCCCCGGTCATCCGGCGGCGTTCGGCACCAGCGCGGGCAGCAAGGTGTTTTGTCTGCCGGGCAATCCGGTCGCCAGCATGGTCAGTTTCGAGCAGATCGTCGCCCCGGCTCTGCGCAACATGCTGGGGCACACACGGCTCTATCGCCGCACCGTGCAAGCGCGATTGGCGCAGCCGCTCAAGCATCGTCCCGGCAATCTGGAATTCGTGCGCGTGGTGTTGAGCCGCGACGAGCACGGTTACTTGGCCACACCGACCGGCTCGCAGAGCAGCGGCGTACTGTTGTCGATGGCGCGTGCCGATGGTTTGCTGGTAGTGCCGAGCGAGAGCAAAGGTTTGGTGGCGGGGGATGTAGCGACGGTGCAGTTGTTGGATGGCACCACGTTTCAGGAACACAACGGGATTCAGGAGTCATAAATGAGCGCAGCAAAGATCGGCATCCTCACCATTTCCGACCGCGCCAGTCGCGGCGAGTATGAGGACAAGGGCGGCCCGGCGCTGCACGCATGGTTTTCGCGCGTGCTGAGCAGCCCGTGGGAGGCGGTGGCGCGGGTGATACCCGACGAGCAGTCGTTGATCGAAGCGACGCTCATCGAGCTGAGCGATGTGCATGGGTGCAGTCTCATCGTGACTACCGGCGGCACGGGGCCAGCCCTGCGCGATGTGACGCCGGAGGCGACCGAGGCGGTGTGCGAAAAAATGATGCCGGGCTTCGGCGAGCTGATGCGCTCTGCGTCGCTGAAAGTGGTGCCCACCGCGATCCTGTCGCGCCAGACGGCGGGCATACGCGGCAAGAGCCTCATCATCAACCTGCCCGGCAAGCCTTCGGCCATCGACGATTGCCTGAACGCGGTGTTCCCCGCCGTGCCTTATTGCATCGACCTGATCGAAGGCGCGTATCTGGAAGCGAATGCGGCGCAGTGCGCGGTGTTCCGTCCGGCGTATGCGAAGAGGTAGTTAAGGGCACTTCTAAAAATGCATATTTCATCCCAACTGCTGCGTTGCGCAAAAAATTTCTTGCTTACATATCATCCATATGCGGCGCTGCGAAATTTTTTCCGCGCCTTGCATTTGGGCGAAATCTGCATTTTTAGAAGCGCCCTTAAGCGCCAGAACACCGCCAGTTAATCGGCGCGACTCCGGCCCGATTTGGGTGCGCCCTTACTTGCGGTTGCCGCCTACCACCATCTTGTACTCGAACAGACGGCACTCGATGGCGCCGTTGAACAGCGGCGTGCGCCGCGATACGGACAGGCGGATGAATTTCGGCATGCGCAGGTCGGACGTAAACAGGTAGGCATTCCAGCCGCCGAATTTCTGCTTCAGCGCGTCGCCCAGTTGCGGGTACAACACTTCCAGATCGGCGAGGTCGCCCATGCGTTCGCCGTAAGGCAGGTTCGCCACCAGCACGCCCTGCCCGGCAGGCGCGGAGATTTCCAGCACATTGGCTTGCTTGAGCGTCACCGCATCCAACAGTCCCGCGTTCTCCAGATTGATGCGCGCGGCCTTCAACTCGTCGCCGTACAGATCGCTGCCGAAGATGGGCAAGGGCGTAACGGGTTTTTGCGCGGCGATGGCCTGGTTGCGTATCTCCTGCCATTTTTTCGCGTTGAAATTTTTCATTTTCTCGAACGCGAAATGGCGCGAGATGCCGGGCGCAATATTCAGCGACATCTGCGCCGCTTCGATCAGGAAAGTACCGCTGCCGCACATCGGGTCGAGCAAAGGCGTGCCGGGCTTCCAGCCGGTGAGATGCAGGATACCCGCCGCCAGATTTTCGCGCAGCGGCGCGATGTTGGTGTACTGGCGCACGCCGCGCTTGAACAGCGCGTCGCCGGAAGTGTCCAGATACAGCGTAAAGCGCGACTCTTCGAGGAAGGCATGGATGCGCATATCCGGCTCGTGAGTATCCACGCTGGGGCGCTCGCCGCACAGTTGGCGGAACTTGTCGCAGATCGCATCCTTGATCTTCAGCGTGGCAAAATCCAGACTCTTCAACGGACACTTGATCGCGGCCATGTTGACGCGGATGGTGTGCGACACATCGAACCAGTTGCCCCACGGCAAGGCAAAAGCGGTGTTGTAGATGTCCTGCTCGGTGCGGTAGCCGGTGCTCGCCACTCGCCACAGCACGCGGCTGGCGGTGCGGCTGTGCAGATTGACGCGATAGCACAGCACCCAATCGCCCGCAAAATGCACCCCGCCATCCACCGCCTTGATCCCGGTCGCGCCCAGTTCGGTCAGTTCCTTGCACAGCGGCGTTTCCAGACCGCGCGGGCAGGGAGAAAAAAACTGTTCGCTCATAGCGGCTTCACCGTGACGAGGATGACGATCGCCACCAGCATCAACACGGGCACTTCATTGAAGAAACGGAACCACACATGGCTGCGCGTGTTGCGTCCCCGCTCGAAATCCTCAAGCAGTTTGCCGCAATAGAAATGGTAGGCGACGAGGAACAGCACCAGCGTCAACTTGATATGCAGCCATACCCCCGCGAAACCGTAGCCCAGCCACAGCCAGGTACCGAACAGCAGCGCCAACGCGCCGATGGGCGTCACGAAACGGTACAGCTTGCGCGACATCAGCAGCAGCCGTGCGCGCTCTTCTTCCCCGCTGGCCATCGCCAGGTTGACGAAGATGCGCGGCAGGTAGAACAGTCCGGCGAACCAGCTGGTGACGAAGATGATATGAAACGCTTTAATCCAGAGCATAAAATTTCCTATTTAGACAAACGCCGCCGGAACAGCACCAGCGACACATAAAACCCGAACAGCGTGTAGGCCAGCAGTACCGCGATGTGCAGCCCCAGTGCCGGCGGCACGCTGCCGTTCACCAGCGGTCGCGCCAAATCTACCGCATGGGTCAGCGGCAACACGCCCGCCACATGCTGCAAGCTTTCCGGCAATTGCGTGACCGGGAAGAACACGCCGCATAGCATCATCATCGGCGTAATGACCAGCGTGAAGTAATACATGAAGAAATCATAGGCCGGCGCGAGCGCCGTCATGACGAGGCCGAGGCCGGCGAAGGTCAGCCCGACCAATAACGCCAGCGGGATCATCCACAGCGACATGGCGGAATGCGACAGCCCCAACAGCCAGATCACCGCCAGCACGGCGATGCCGGACATCAGGCTCTTGGTCGCCGCCCACAGGATTTCAGACAAGACCACATCGTCCAGCGTGATCGGCGTATTGAGGATGGCCTCCCAGGTGCGCTGCTCGTGCATGCGCGCGAAGCCGGAATACAACGCCTCGAAACTGGCGCTGTTCATGGTGCTATAGCACACCGTACCCGCCGCGAGGAAGGTCATATACGACGTGCCCCCCATTTCCGGCAGCAGACTGCCCAAGCCGTAGCCCAGTCCCAGCATGTAGATCACCGGGTCGGCGAGGTGGCCGAGGATGGATGGCGCGGCGATTTTTTTCCACACCAGCCAATGCCGCTGCCAGATGGGGAAAAAGCGCAGGCTGAGTCTGGGTAACGCAAAGTCGTACATCATCACTCCCTCATTTCTCGACCGGTCAACTTCAAAAATACGTCTTCCAGATTCGCGGGACGGTGCAGATAGCGCAACGCGCTTTGCGCCTGCAAATGCGCCACCAGCGGCTGCGCGTCCTGCACGTAACAGAACACCGACTCGCCGCTGACCTCGAAACGTTGCGCATACCGCGCGGCATGTTCATTCGCCCACTGCCCGGAAGTCTCGCCGAACACTTCCACCACCTGCGGCTCGATGTTGTTTTCGATCAGTTCGCGCGGCGAGCCCTGGCTGATGAGCTTGCCGTTGTCCAGCACCGCGAGGCGGTGGCACAAGCGCTCGGCCTCGTCCATGAAGTGCGTGGTGAGCAGCAGCGTCTTGCCCTGCTGGGTGAGTTCGCGCAGGCGCTGCCAGATGATGTGGCGCGCCTGCGGATCGAGGCCGGTGGTCGGTTCGTCGAGAAACACCACATCGGGATCGTTTACCAGCGCGCGCGCCAAAGTCAGGCGGCGCTTCATGCCGCCGGAAAGCGTGGGCACCTTCGCATCGCGCTTGCTGGTGAGGCTGGCGAACTCCAGCAGCGCCGGGATGCGCGCCTCGATCTCGCTGTCCCGCATACCGAAATAGCGCCCGTACACCAGAAGATTTTCCGCCACGGTGAAATCGGGATCGAGGTTGTCCATCTGCGGCACCACGCCCACGCGGATGCGCGCCTCGCGCGCGGCCTGCGGCACCGGCAAACCCAGCAGGGTGACCTCGCCCGCATCCGGCGCGATCAAGCCCAGCAACATGCGCAGCGTGGTGGTCTTACCCGCCCCGTTGGGGCCGAGCAGACCGAAGCACTCGCCCTTGTTGATGGAAAGATTGAGCCCGTCCACCACGCGCTGTCCGGCGTAGGATTTTTGCAGTCCGGTGGCGCGAATGACAACGTTCATAACTCAACTCCAATGAAATGCTGGCGCACAATGTCGCGCAACTGTGTGAGGCGTCCGTGAAAATAATGTTCGGCCTGCGGCAGCACTACAATGGGCAAGTGCTGCGGGCGTGCCCATTCCAGCGTATCGGCCAGCGCCACCACATCGTCGTGCTCGCCGTGAATCACCAGCGTATTCGCCGCCACCGGCGGCATGGCAAAACGCCCCACCGCAGGCGCGGCCAAGATCAGGTGGCGCGGCTGCAATTGTTGCGCGGCGCGCGCCGCGACATAGCCGCCGAAGGAAAATCCGGAAAGAATCAGCGGCAACTCGCCGAATTGCCCGCGCGCAAATTCCGCCACGGCGAGCACGTCTTCCACTTCGCCGTCGCCGCCGGTGAATGCGCCCTCGCTCGCACCTACCCCGCGAAAATTGAAGCGCAACGACACGCTGCCCAACTCGGCGAAGGTTTTCGCCAGCATCACCGCCACCTTGTTTTCCATCGTGCCGCCCATGGTGGGCAGCGGGTGGCAAACTACGGCGATGGACAGTGGAGCGCCATCGGGAACATGCGCCATGCCTTCGAGATGACCGGCGCTGCCGCTGGTGGAAAACGACTGCAAGACGGCCATTAAATTTTATGCCTCTGTACTATTCTCAGTTTCTGCAAGATTCCCTCCCTTTCAAGGGGATAACCAACGACTTGGCTGGCGTAGTTTGCCAGCTTAGTCGGATGGCTAGTAGTTCCATCAGGGCTAGGGTGGGGATGGGTTGGAAGAAGCGAGATTTCTTGCAAACTCACCCCCATCCCCCACCCAGCCTCCCCCTTGAAAGGGGAGGAGTGAAAAGCAAACCGCCGCACCTGAAAATG
>SCUU01000279.1 GCA_004297065.1 Gallionellaceae bacterium | reverse complement strand
GCACGCCGACCTGGACGCGCTCTAGAGCTATCAAATGAGCGGCCGTCCCAGCCAAGCTGGAACGGCTTTGGTCTTCGTCTGTTTCCGGTCCCTGGCCGCCGCGAGGTGGTGTCGCACCGGACAGCGGAGACTGCCTATGTCGTCGGATCCGACGCAGAACGACAACGATTCTCCGCTGAGCGCAGCTGTCGCGCAGAAACCCATCGGCCAGGCGCTGGCTGAGCAGCGGGGATGGGACCGAGCCGCCCTGATCGGCCGCACCATCACCATCAATCGCCCGCGTGATGAGGTCTACGCCTTCTGGCGAGACTTTCGGAACCTCGCCCAATTCCTTGAGAACATCGACAGCGTTGAAGTCCTCGACGATCGACGCTCCCATTGGGTCATCAAGGCCCCTCATGGCGTGGTCGAGTGGGACGCCCTGCTCACTGAGGATCAACCCGGCGCCGTCCTGGCCTGGGAGGCGGCGGACGACGCCCAGATCAGAAACACTGGCCGCATCGAATTCCGCGACGCTCCGCCCGGCCGCGGGACCGAGGTCACCGCCACCATCGTCTACGACCCGCCAGCCGGCGATATCGGCCGGCTAGTCGCCAAGCTCTTCCAGAAGGAGCCGAAGATGCAGGTCCGCCGCGACCTGCGGCGCTTCAAGCAACTGATGGAGACCGGCGAAATCTCCACGTCGGAAGCCCCTGACGCCGCGCCGCGCGGTTGAGCCTGATAAAGGAATAGCATCGCATGCGCGCCCTCACCTGGCACGGCAAGCACGACGTCCGCATGGACACCGTGCCCGATCCCAAGATCGTCAATCCCCGCGACGCCATCATCAAGATCACGTCCACGGCCATCTGCGGCTCAGACCTGCACCTCTACGACAGCTACATCCCCACCCTGCAAAAGGGCGACATTCTCGGCCATGAATTCATGGGCGAGGTCGTTGAGGTCGGCCGCTCGACCACCCTGCAGAAGGGTCAGCGCGTCGTCGTTCCCTTCGTCATCGCCTGCGGCAAATGCTTCTTCTGCGAGAAGCAACAGTTCTCGGCCTGCGATAACTCGAACCCCGCCGAGAAGGCCGACATGTCGGAGGTCATGTACGGCTATCCGATGACCGGCGCTTTCGGCTACTCGCACCTGACGGGCGGCTACGCCGGCGGCCAGGCCGAATACGTCCGCGTCCCCTACTCCGACATCGGCCCGATCGTCATTCCGGACGGGCTTGAGGATGACAAGGTGCTGTTCCTGTC
>SCUU01000071.1 GCA_004297065.1 Gallionellaceae bacterium | reverse complement strand
CCAAGCCGGCAAAAAGCGCCGGCAAGCCGCTGCTTACGTGGGAGCGGTCTCCCGACCGCGATCCGGTGAATCCCCCCCAAGCTGTCGCGACCGGGAGGTCGCTCCCACCGGTGCCGGGACAAGAGTTACCATCTCACTGAGCCGCACAAAACGCGGCAAGTGATTGCTTAGCTTTGCATAGCCATTCGACTAGGCCAGCAAAAGACGCTGGCCTAGTCGCTGGTTATGTGGGAGCGGTCTCCCGGCCGCGATTCGGTGAATACCTCTCAAGCTGTCGCGACCGGGAGGTCGCTCCCACCGGCATCGGGACAAGAGTTACCGTACAAAGGCATCGCGGCCTATCCGTGAGAGTCGGTCAGCACAAGCCTCTTGTTCCCCACATCAGTTTGAATCGCACCCCTTGGTGGCCGCTAATTTGCGTTATTCGCCTCGTGTGGCAAACTATACGGAACAGAAGGCAGGGACATTTAAAGATGGCGGACAACCAAGCATTGAAAGACGGGCGCGAATTCCACTTTACGGCAAAAGATTTCGACCGCGTGCGCAAATTGATCTACGCCCATGCCGGGATATCGTTGAGCGATTCCAAACAGGAACTGGTATACAGCAGGCTGTCGCGGCGCTTGCGCGCAACCGGGATACGCACGTTTGCGGAATATCTGGCACTGCTGGAAAGCAACGATGCCGCCGAGTGGGAAGCGTTCGCCAATTCGCTGACGACCAACCTGACCTCGTTCTTCCGCGAACCGCACCACTTTCCCATATTGGCCGAGCACTTGCGTGCGATACGCGGCAAACATCCTATTGTTTTGTGGTGTTCGGCGGCCTCTACCGGCGAAGAGCCGTACACGATGGCGATGACCGTGCTGGATACGCTGGGGCGCGATGCCCATCAGGTCAGCATCATCGCCACCGATCTGGACACGAAAGTGTTGGAAACCGCGCGCGAGGGCGTGTATCCGGAAGAGCGCGTGAGCAAGCTCGATCCCGAATTGGTCAAGCGCTTCTTTTTGCGCGGCACGGGTGCCCAGGCGGGGTTTGTGCGCGTAAGACCCGAGTTGCGCGACATGATCGCTTTCCGCCAAGTGAATCTGTTGCATAACAACTGGCCGCTCAGGCCGCCGCTGGATGCGATTTTCTGCCGCAATGTGATGATCTATTTCGACAAGCAGACCCAGCTCGATATTTTGAAAAAATTCGTGCCCCTGTTGCGCAGCGACGGTTTGCTGTTTGCCGGCCATTCGGAAAGTTTCCACCACGCCGACGATTATTTTAAACTGCGCGGCAAGACAGTCTACGAACTGGCGCACAAATTAAAATTGCAGCACAGGGCTGAGGAAAGTCGCCCAATCAGATGACGGATCACTCGGACTATCAGGAAGTCCTTTCCCCCAACCGGTATTACGACAATACCTTTGAAATGGAGGCGATCAAGCTATTGCCGGGAGAATACTACGTCACCAAACGCGACATGGTACTGGTGACGGTGCTGGGTTCATGCGTCGCGGCTTGCATCCACGACCGGGTGAGCGGCATCGGCGGCATGAATCATTTCATGCTGCCGGACTATAAAAGCGAGGGCGACAGCCCCGTGGCGACAGCGGCGCGTTACGGCAGCTACGCCATGGAAACGATGATTAACCAGTTGTTGAAGACGGGTGCAAAACGCTCCGACCTGGAAGCCAAGCTGTTCGGCGGCGGCAACGTGCTGCGCGGCTTTACGGTGACTAATGTGGGCGAACGCAATGTCGGTTTTGCGCTGCAATATCTGGAAACCGAAGGTATCCGCGTGGTGGCGCAATCGTTGCTGGATATTTATCCGCGCAAAATCTATTTTTTCCCGGCCAGCGGCAAAGTCATGTTGAAAAAATTGCGTCATGCAAATAACGATACCATCATCGAACGCGAAGCCGAATACGGTTCGCGCCTCAAGCATGCGGATATCCAGGGCGATGTGGAGTTGTTTTAACTAAAGTCGCGCATGTGCAAAATCAAAAGATCGCTGTCCACGAAAAACACGAAAGGCACGAAAAATGGACAGAGAGATTTTGTACAGAGAAGAGTGTTATCAGATACAGGGAGCCGTGTTTGAAGTGTATCGGGAGATGGGGTGCGGATTTTTGGAGGCGGTCTATCAGGAGTGCCTTGGAAAGGAATTGCAAAAACGAGGGGTGCCTTTTGTGGCACAGCAAGAACTGAGGCTTTGCTACAAGGGCGAGCCGTTGCGACAAACTTACATCCCTGATTTTATTTGCCATGAATCAATTATTCTCGAACTTAAGGCACTTGCTCTCACAACGGGAGAACACAAAGCACAAGTAATGAATTATCTGAAGGCGACAAAAATGCGTTTGGGTCTGCTGGCCAATTTTGGCTGCCATCCAAAAGCAACAGTTGAAAGGGTTGTGTTGTAAAGTAAAAAAATCTCTGTCCACGAAAAACACGAAAGGCACGAAAATAATTCAAATACGATCCTAGCGTGAACTGTTACTTGAATGAGAATCACCATGTCAGTGTCTTGTTCGTGTCTTGTTCGTGTTTTTCGTGTCTTTCGTGGACAGTGTTTAGCATTTGATTTTTATTTTAACCGGCAGTGCATAATTTCGAGAACACAATGGCAAACGGAACTATCCCGGCAAAAAAGATTAACGTCCTCATCATCGATGACTCCGCACTGATCCGCGCCATTCTGACCGAGGTCATCAATTCGTTCCCCGATCTATATGTGGCGGGAGCCGCATCCAATCCGCTACAGGCACGGGAGATGATCAAGACTTTGAATCCCGATGTGCTGACGCTGGATGTGGAAATGCCGCAAATGGACGGGCTGACTTTTCTGGATAAGCTGATGCGTTTGCGCCCGATGCCGGTGCTGATGATTTCCAGCCTGACGGAACGCGGCTCCGAAGCGGCGTTGCGCGCGCTGGAACTGGGCGCAGTCGATTTCCTGCCCAAACCCAAGATGGGGATTGTCGACGGCTTGCGCGAATATGCCGAGACCATAGCCGAAAAAATCCGTGTGGCCCATCAGGCGCGCGGTAAATTCCGCATTCCCGCCACCCCCGTTTCACGCGAGACCTTGCCGGCCTTGGGCGCGCGTATCGGCACGACCGAAAAGATCATTGCGGTGGGCGCTTCGACCGGCGGCACGGAGGCCATCAAGGAGTTCCTGATCCGCCTGCCCGCCGATGCGCCGGGAATCGTGATCGCGCAACACATGCCGGAAGCGTTCACCAAATCGTTTGCCGCGCGCCTGGATAGCCTGTGCAAAATCACCGTGCTGGAGGCGCAAGGCAACGAGCGTATTTTGCCGGGACACGCCTATATCGCACCCGGCCATTCGCATCTGTTGCTCAAACGCAGCGGCGCGAACTACATGACCGAGTTGAGCCAGTCTCCGCCGGTGAACCACCATCGCCCCTCGGTGGAAGTGCTGTTCCGTTCCGTGGCGCAGAATGCGGGTAAAAATGTCATCGGCGTGATGCTGACCGGCATGGGCAAAGACGGTGCCATAGGAATGTTGGAAATGCGCCAGGCAGGAGCCTATAATTTCGCGCAGGACGAGGCGACCTGTGTGGTGTATGGTATGCCACGCGAGGCGGTTACAGTGGGCGCTGTAGATGAAGTGGTGCCGATACAGGAAATGGCGCAAAAAGTGTTGCAACGTTTGATCAGCAGTGGGGGGATGGGTAACCGGGTTTAACCCAGATAATCCATTGGGCTCAAAACCCCCTCCAACTCCCCCTTATCAGGGGGAGAGCAGGTTCGGCCCCTCCCCTGACTGCGGAAGGGTCGCTGCGAAGCAGCGGGGTACCCACCGGCGTACCCCTTGCGGGTGTAACCTTCCCCCTTAATGGGGGAAGGAACTGTCGGTTCTATGAATTACGGACAAGGGGGCAAAAATGGAAATCAGGCAAATCAAAAGCGGCAATCTGGCGACATTATCGTTGAGCGGTAGATTCGATTTCAACGTGCACCGAAAATTCAAGGAAGCCTATATGGCCTTGCTGAACGATGCTGCCGTGCAAACGATTGAAATCAATCTGGCGGGCGTGGACTACCTGGACAGTTCGGCACTCGGCATGTTGTTGATGTTGCGCGAGCGGGTGATGCCTGCCAACAAGCAAATTTCGCTGAGCAACCCGAATAAAATGGTAATGCAGGTTCTCGATATCGCCAATTTCCACAAATTGTTCACGATAGCCTGATTTAGGAACCCAATTTCCCGCAAAACATTCCACACCATCTCCCTGATGCCGGGGGAATTGAGGTCGCCCAGATGAAAACGAATATCACTGAGTTGGTGCAAGGGGTCGGCGGTTTGGTCACGCTGCCGGATGTTTTCATCCGCATCAACCGGCTGGTCGAAAATCCCAATAGCACCACCTCCGAAATCGCCAAGGCGATAGGGCAGGATCCTTCGTTTACCGTGCGCCTATTGCGCGTGGCGAATAGCTCCTTTTACGGTTTATCTTCTTCCATCGACACGATCCCCAAAGCGGTCTCAGTTATCGGCACCAGCCAGATACGCAGCTTGGCGCTGGCCACGACGGTGGCGAGCTCCTTCGACGGTTTGCCCAATACCTTGGTGTCGATGGAGAATTTCTGGGAGCACAGCCTGTACTGCGCGCTGGTGGCGCGCAGCCTGGCGAAACAGGCGCACAAATGCGATGCGGACGCGGTGTTTACCGCGGCATTGCTGCACGACATCGGCGAACTGGTGATCTTCAACCGCCTGCCGCAGCAGGCCAAAGAGGCTTTGCTGCTGGTGTTGGATAGCGCCGATGAATTGCCCGTCCATCAGGCTGAACAGCAGATCATGGGATTCGATCATGCGCAGGTGGGCGGCGAGTTGGCGCGGCAATGGAAACTGCCGCCCATGCTGGAAGAATGCATCGAATATCACCATAACGTTGGGGCTGCACTGCGTTTCCCGCGCGAAGTGGCGCTGGTGCATATCGCCAATATCCTGGCCTTGATGGCGGAAGTGAGGACGCCCGATCCGGGCGATGTTCCACCTATCGACCCGCTCGCCTGGGAAATCGCCGGCCTGGATACGGCTACGATAATACGGTCAACAGTAGACGAAGCGCTCGCAGAAATCGCCGAAGCCGAACAACTCTTTCTCGGTAAATAGCCATGCCTCTACCACCCAACCCGCGCCCGCCTTTGGCTTTGCCGGGATTCGAGCATATCAAACGGGCCTGGCACGATTCTTTCGAGGCTTACTCGGCGCGGTTAAATCCGGGCGAATACTACGTCACCAAAAATGCCGAGGGCATCTACACCACGCTGGGTTCCTGCATCTCGGCCTGTATCCGCGACCGCGTCAGCGGTATCGGCGGCATGAACCATTTCATGCTGCCCGTCTCGACGGGTGACGGCGGCTGGAAAGCGGCGGGCTTGGGAGCGTCCACGCGCTACGGCAATTTCGCCATGGAGCATCTGATCAACGAAATCATGAAGAACGGCGGTAGCCGGCAGAATCTGGAGGTCAAATTATTCGGCGGCGGCCGCATCATCGCCAACATGACCGATGTCGGCATGCGCAATATCGAGTTCGCGCGCGACTACGTCAAGACCGAAGGCTTGCGCGTGACGTCGGAAGACGTCGGCGACGTGTTCCCGCGCATGGTGGTATATTTCCCCGCGACGGGAAAAGTGCGCGTCAAGCGCCTGCGCTCCTTGCACAACAACACCATTGCCGAGCAGGAAACAAAGTACCTCCATACGATCGAAGAAAAACCGGTGAGCGGCGAAATCGAGTTGTTTTGATTTTAAAAAAAATTTGTCCACGAAAATCACGAAAGGCACGAAATAAACCCATCTATTACATTGGCTCTCCGGCTTATCTTATCGGGTGATATTTTGTATGCATGGTGTCTTTTGACTTTGTTCGTGTTTTTGCGAGTTGGGCAAAAGCCGCCCATCCCTGCTTACCCCGCTTCGTGATTTTCGTAATGGAAATTTTTCTAGAATCATCCAGCGCCCTTGATTTGTATAGAGGATTGAAATGAAAGTCTGGTGGCACAACCTTACGCTGCATGACAAGCTGCAAATCCCCATCCAGTTCGTGCTGCTGCTGGTGCTGATTCCTGCACAAGTCTGGGTGATGCGTGAGTTCGAAAGAGACCTGTTCGAGAACGCCGAGCGCAGGGCCGTCGGCAGCGCCACACAATCGTTTTTGGGGCTGAATGCGATGATGTTGAATGGCAGCATCAGGCAACCGCAAGCGCGCATGACCTATTTCAAAAAGATGGCCGGGCAGGACGGCGTAGTCGAGTTCCACCTGGTGCGCGGCAAGCCGGTGCAGGATCAATACGGCGCGGGCTTGCCGGAAGAACAGGCGCGCGACGAACTGGACCGCAACGCGCTCGCCTCCAATCGGGTGCAAATGCAGCGTCTGACCCAGGACAAACCGGCATTGCGCGTGGTCGTCCCCTTCGCCGCCCGGACGGACTTCCATGGCACAGATTGCCTGCAATGCCACCATGTCCCGGAAGGCGCCGTGAACGGTGCGGTGAGCCTGACGATCAGCCTGGATCAGGAATACGCCGAGCTTGAAAGAATGCGCACCCGGCTCAACGTCGGGCAGATGGCGCTGCAGATGGCGCTGTTTTTTCTGATCGGTACTTTGGTCCGCCGGACGGTTGCGGAGTTGGAGAAATATCACGAGCGCGCCGAGGAGGATCAACGCGTGGGCGGCTTTATCATGGCGCGGATAACAGAGATGCCGGAACTGCCAGACGTACAGCGCTACATGCGGCCCGTGGAGCACCTGAGCGGCGACATCCTGATCGCCGCCGAGGGTCCCGACGGCGCGGTGCATGTCCTGCTGGCGGACGCGACCGGCCATGGGCTCTCTGCTGCCGTCAATGTCTTGCCGCTATGCCAGACCTTTTACGACCTGACCGAGAAAGGTTTTTCCCTGGGAGAAATCGCCAACGAACTGAACCGGCTGGTAAACAAATTGATGCCGGCGGACCGTTTCGTGTCTGCGGCGCTGGCTTCGATCCACCATCCGTCCCGGATCATCGAAATATGGAACGGCGGCATCCCGCCCCTTGTGTTGCTCGACCGCACCGGGCATGTAATACGGCGCTGGACTTCCGATAACCTGCCGCTCGGAATTTTGTCCGACGAAAATTTTTCCGCCAAGACGGAAGCGTTCCAGTATCGGGAAGACTGCCAGTTGTGCCTGTTCTCCGATGGGCTGGTGGAGGCGGCGACGCCGCACGGTATCGCTTTCGGCGAAACGCGTTTGTTCGAATTGCTGGGCGAGGCCGCGTACGAAAACCGTTTGCACGCGCTGGTTGCCGGGGTGGAGAAACATCTGCAAGGCGCGTCGGCCCACGACGATATTTCGCTGGCGATCATAAATATCGCCCACAAATCCGAGCTCGAATCCGGGCCGGAAAAACTCACCCGCCAGATCGTTCCCGGCAACCACGCACAGACCGGAAGCGCGTGGCGCATCGCCATCAGCCTGGGGGCGGCAGAGCTGAAATATCTGGATGTAGTGCCCCTGGTAACGCAGATCATCGCTAAAATAAACGTGACCCGCGAACACCATTCTGCGCTGTTCATGATCTTGTCCGAGCTATTCAACAACGCGCTGGATCACGGCCTCTTGCAACTCGATTCGGCATTGAAACTGGAGCCCGACGGGTTCGATCAATACCTGGAATCGCGCGATGCGCGCTTGCGGGCGCTGCAAAACGGTAAAATCGACATCGAGATTGCCACGTTGGAAATCGCGGATAAACCGGCGGTGCAAATAAGGGTTGCCGACAGCGGCGGCGGTTTCGATCATGCCGCATTTGGCAACGCGGCGGCGGATCGCCCGCTGGAAGTTCCTTATGGCAGGGGAATCGCGCTGGTAAAAAGTGTTGCCTGCAAGTTGGAATACTCGGGGCGGGGAAATGAAGTTGTTGCCAGTTATATTTGCGCCTGAAGCGGCTGGGGGCCGGGATCGCGATGCGTGATAACCGCCCCGTTACCGATCATGAGTACGTTGTGCCGGAAGGTTGGGTGTTAGTCTCGAAAACCGATCTCGATGGCAACATCACTTATTGCAACAAGGCGTTTTCCGAAATCTCCGGTTTTTCGGAAAACGAACTGCTGGGCCAGCCGCATAATATCGTGCGCCACCCCGACGTGCCGCAGCGCATATTCGCCGACTACTGGGAGAAAATAACGGCAGGCAAATCCTGGCACGGCATCCTCAAAAATCGGCGCAAAAACGGCGACTACTACTGGGTCGATGCACATGTCACCCCCTTGCTGGAAAACGGCAAACGCATCGGATATGTGTCGCTGCGCTATAAACCCACCCCCGGGCAAATTGCCAAAACGGAAAAGTATTTCAGTTCGGTGCGTGGCGGCAAGCTGCTCCCGGTTTTTCCCAACATGCCCGACAAGAATTATGTCGGGGAACTGCAACAGCGCCTCGCCGAGAAAATTGTGGCGCAAGAGGATTATCTCGCGCGCAAAGAAGAAGAGCAGCGCATCGCCGCGTGCTACATGAACAAGCTGATCGCGCTGGATAAACTTAGGGATCCGGCAGTGCTGTTCTACTTGAAGCCCGCCGAAAATTTCAGCGGCGACCTGATCGCGATTTCGCGCACGCCGGACTGTCGCCTGCATCTGTTGTTGGCGGATAGCACCGGCCACGGATTGTCGGCCGCCCTGGCCGCCACGCCGATGATCCACCCCTTCTATTCGATGACCGCCAAAGGTTTCAGCATTTCCGCCATGGCCAAGGAGATCAATACCAAGGTCTGGCAATCGCTGCCCGTGAACCACTTTGTCGCGGCCATCCTGGTGTCGATAGATGCGGTGGGACAGATGGTCGAGGTATGGAGCGGCGGTTGCCCGCCGCCGCTGATTTTGGACAGCCGGGGGGAATGCGCGCACCGGTTCAAGCCGCGCCATCTTGCCATGGGTATCTTGCCGCCGCATCAGTTCGACGCCTCGGTGGAATATTTTTCTTACGACGACAACGAATACAGCGTGCTGATGTTTTCCGACGGCGTGGTCGAACTGGAAAACGAAAAAGGTGAACAATTCGGTTTGCGGCACCTGTTGGAAGCTGCCCGTGTTGCGGATGCGGCTACGCGCTGGCAAAACATTAACAGCGCAATCAAGGTCTATTGCGGGGACAAACTTTCCGCTAACGATGACATCGCCCTGATGCTGGCGCAATGCGAGTTTCGCGGCAAAGTCGCCCCGCGCGGGGCGTTGCCGGAACGGCAAACCCGGGAGCCGGCTCCGGGAAAAGTCGTGTGGCAATTCGCTTTGACGCTGGCCATGCATCAAATAAAGAAACTGGATGTGGTGCCGCTGTTGCTGGATATCGTGCAACAGATAGAGAAAGACAAGGAACGCGGCGGCGAGATTTTCATGATCCTGTCGGAGCTGTTCGATAACGCCCTGGATCACGGTTTGCTGCAACTGGATTCCAGCTTGAAACACCACGAAGACGGCATGGAAAAATATTTCGCAGAGCGCGCCACGCGCCTTGCCAATGCGGGGGACGGACAGATTCAATTGAATCTGGAGAAGGCGCTCAACGCGGACGGGGGCGCATGTCTGCGCATCCGCGTGCAAGACAGCGGCAATGGCTTCGACTATCAGCTTATGGACACCCAGATCGCTGCGGATACCCAGCGTCACGGGCGCGGCATTGCACTTGTGTACAACCTTTGCCGTACGGTGCAATTCCTGGGCAACGGCTCCGGGGTGATGGTGGAATTCAATCTTCCCGACGAGTCCAAATAACGTCTGCCGCTTTGCATTGAACCCGGATAGTTCATTATTGATCCGGCATCAATTATCCGCGATAGATGACGCGACCAAGTTCATCCCCCTTCAAGGGGGAGGTTAGGTGGGGGATGGGGCTATAGCCAGTATTTCACCCATCCCCTCCCCAGCCCTGATGAAACGACTAGCCATTCGACTAAGCCCGCAAGCGGGCAAGTCGCTGGTTATCCCCTTGAAGGGGAGGGGGCGGTGCGCCGTAAACTCACGGTTAAATCGTGCCGAATCTATAGAGCCGAGCCAGTTCCTTCCCCCTTGCATAACCAGCGACTTGCACGGTCTTTTCGTGCTTAGTCGAATGGCTAGTTGTTTCATCAGGGGGAGGGGATGCTGCGGCCCCTAATGGATTATCCGGGTTGAAGCCGGCCAATAGCGGCAGAAACCCCCTGTTGTTCGCCGCATGGGTTTGCGCGCCCATCCCGATAATAGCCATGAGCAATGGAGTAACCCGTCATGGCGGCAGAAGATAGCGATCTCGAAAAAACGGAACAGCCCTCGCAACGGCGCCTGGACCAGGCGCGCGAAGAGGGCCAGGTTGCGCGTTCGCGCGAGCTCTCCACGTTCGCCGTATTGATGGCGGGCGGCGCGGGTCTATGGCTCATGGGCGCTACGCTGTCGCAAAGCCTTATCAAGCTGATCCGCGACGGTTTGACCCTTAATGCCGACCTTGTCTTCAAACCCGAATTGCTGCTGCCGCATCTGCATACTTTGTCTCTGGCGGTTTTGCTGGCATTTCTGCCGTTCTTGCTCCTGCTCTTGGGCGTCGCGACTTTCTCGCCCTTGTTGTTAAACGGCTGGCTGTTCACGTTCAAGCCGCTCGTCCCCGATCTGTCCAAACTCAACCCGGCCGCAGGTATCGGGCGCATGTTTTCCACGTATAGCCTGGTCGAATTGCTAAAAGCGGTTGCCAAATCATTGGTGGTAGGGCTCATAGGCGCGTGGGTGATCTGGCACAATCGCGAGGCGGTGCTGATGCTGGTGAGCGAGCCGGTGACCTTGTCCATCCCGCATCTGGGCAGCGTGATGTGGGCGAGCTTTGCCGCCATTATGGGCGGCATGTTGCTCATCGTGGCGGTGGATGTGCCGTTCCAGTTGTGGGAACACAACAAGAAGCTGAAGATGACCAAGGAAGAAGTGCGCCAGGAAGCCAAAGAGACCGAAGGCGATCCGCAGGTCAAGGGCAAGATACGCAGGATGCAGCGCGAAATGGCGCGCCGCCGCATGATGGCGGAGATCCCGACCGCCGATGTGGTGGTCACCAACCCGACCCACTTCTCGGTGGCGCTGAAGTACAGCGAGAGCGGTATGCGCGCGCCGCTCGTGGTGGCCAAGGGCACGCACCTGATGGCCGCCAAAATCAAGGAAATCGCCAAGGCGAACAACGTGCCCATCCTCGAGGCACCGCCCTTGGCGCGTGCCTTGTATAAGCACACCGACCTCGGGCAGACCATCCCCGAAGCCCTGTACACCGCCGTCGCGGAAGTATTGGCCTACATTTATCAACTGAAACGTTACCGGACTGTCGGTGGTGCCTATCCGCAAGAGCCGGGCGAGTTGCTGGTGCCGAAAGAGCTGGATCCCTACACCGCCGATCCCGAATGGGCTGCCGAATAATCTAGCAGCTGTGTTTATCTTGGCCTATCCCACCAGGCCGCAGGATTGTTGTGGGAGCGACCTCCCGGTCGCGACGGGTTTGGAGGTTTTCACCGGATCGCGACCGGGAGGTCGCTCCCACATAACCAGCGACTTGGCCAGCGTCTTTTGCTGGCCTAGTCGAATGGCTATGCAAAGCTAACCGGTGACTGCCAGCGCTTTTCGCCGGCTTAGTCGGATGGCTATAACCAGCCGCTTGCCCCGTACTTTGGGGCTTGGCGGAATGGCTATAACCAATCACTTGCCGCGTTTTGTGCGGCTTAGTGAGATGGCTAGTTGTTCCATCAGTTGCCGTATCAGTGGTTCCATCAAGGGCAATGGGCAATAGGATAATTGGTGATTTGAACTATTTTTGTTTATGGCACAGTAAGGCTAGGCCTGCCGACAATTTCGCCCGGCTCGCATAACGGTACTGGAGTTAGCGACAAGGCGTATCCTGTCTTTCCGCGTTGATGACGCGCTAGCGACAACGAATCGGGCAAGTCGTGGCAAAATGGCAAAAACAAATAAACCCAGATAGTTCATTAAAGCCGAGCCAGCTCCTTCCCCCTTGCAGGAGGAAGGAGATGCCGCAACTCCTAATGAATTATCCGGGATAAACCTAACGGGCATGGCAATGAGCCACCCCTGATAATCCTTAAAACCTCAGTTCATCCACGAAAAACACGAAAGGCGCGAAAAGAAACAATTGGTTACATTCATTCGGTGTCTCACCCAACGGGTTGCATTGTGCTACATGTGAGTTCTTTGGTT
>SCUU01000278.1 GCA_004297065.1 Gallionellaceae bacterium | reverse complement strand
GAGGCAATAGTAAGATTTCGAGGTAACATGAAATCTGAAAATACAGTAATGCGTGATCCTGTATTGTTTAGGATTATAGAAGGAAAGCATCCACTACTTGGCGATAGATATAGGGTATGGCCAAGCTATGACTTTGCAGTTGCGATCGAAGACAGTATTGATGGTGTAACCCATGCGTTTAGAACAAAAGAGTACGAGCTTCGAAACGAGCTTTACTATGCAATACTTGAGGCGCTAAAGCTAAGAAAGCCAGCGATGCTCGAGTTTTCAAGACTAGAGTTTAAGGGAATGCCTGTATCAAAGCGTGTGCTAAAGCCGCTAATAGAGTCAGGCAAGGTTTCATGGTACGATGATCCAAGGCTACCCACACTTGAGGCTCTAAAGAGACGTGGAATAACGCCAGAAGCTATACGAAAGTTTGTTCTCTCGCTTGGCTTTACAAAAGCAGACACTCTTGCACCATTTGATGTGCTAGAGTCGTTTAATCGAAAAATAGTTGATGAGCAAAGCATAAGATTGTTTATGGTAAAAAACCCAAAACATCTAGTCGTAACAAACCTGCCATCACATACAGTTACTATTCCAAATCATCCAACAAAAGATCTTGGGAAACGAGACATTGCAATTGATGAAAACTTTTACATTTCCTCTGATGACACAAATGACCTAAAGCCTGGAAGCAAGATTAGATTGATGGGTGTTGGAAATGTGGAAATAAAAGACATTTCGGATCATCTAACAAGTGAGTATGTAGGAGATAAACTGGTTGAGAATTATCCTAAAGTGCAGTGGGTTTCGCAAAAAAATTTCCATAAACTAAAAATCCAGATACCAAAGATACTCTTTATCGATGATAATTTTAACGAAGACAGTCTTGAAGAGCTCGAGGTTTTTGTAGAGCCACACTATATTGATCTAAAAGAGGGTTCTGAGATCCAGTTTGTAAGATTTGGCTATTGCAGAAAAGAGTCACCAAGTCTTGCAATTTTTACGCACAAGTGATGTAAAATGAAGATAGCAAGGCTTGCATATTTAGATAAAGAGACGTATGGTTTTGTAAAAGACGACAAAATTGCAACAAAAGACAATATGATAATAGAAACTGGAGTACCACTTCCACAGACGATAAAGGACTTTCTTTTTGATGGTTGGTTTGATGAGATAAAAGATGATCTTTCAAAAATCTCTTACAACGAACGCCTTTCAGATTTCAAGATGCTTGCACCTATCCCAAATCCTCCAAAGATCATTTGTCTTGCATTCAACTATATCGATCATGCAAAGGAACAAAATTTTTCTGCACCAAAAGATCCTGTCATAGTTCTAAAGCCACGAACTACACTTACAGGTACAAATTCCGAAATTGTTTGCCCTTCTTTTGCAAAACAGCTTGACTATGAGATCG
>SCUU01000216.1 GCA_004297065.1 Gallionellaceae bacterium | reverse complement strand
GGACGGCGCGGACCGGAATGTCGCGGCCGTTCAGCCGGGCGATGAAGCCGTCGCCGTTGCGGGAGAGGCTTTCGACCCGGCCGCTCTCAATGACCGCGCCGTATTCCGTGGCCTGTTCGGTCATCCGCTGCAGGATGGCGTCGCCGGTGATGCCGCTGGGAAAGCCGGGCATGTTGTGGCTGAGCGGTATCCAGCAGGCGCGGGGCGCGCCGCCGTCGGCGACCAGCACGCGCCGCCGGAACCGGGCCAGATAGGTGGCGGCGGTCAGGCCGGCGGGGCCGGCGCCGACGATCAGGATTTCGGGGCCTTCATCACTCATCGCGTTCGCCAGGTCGTGGGCCAGAAGTCTGCGGGAACGCCCCAGCACTCGCCCATGGACGATTCGGCGCTGAGGACGAAGGCGCTGCCGGTCCAGGTCCAGGTCGAGGCCGTGCCGCAGTCGCCGATGCCGCGGCCCTTGGAGAAGGCGGAGATGGTGCGGGTTTCGGGATCGTAGCCGCCGTTGATCGTTCCCGCGCCGGTCTCTCCGGTCGCCGACGGCAGGCTGACCGCGCGGGGGTTCCGTCCGCCCGGTCCGGTCAGATACCAGTCGTGACCGATGTTGTAGGCGCCGGCGAAGCACGGCACGGCCCACAGCTCGGTCGAGGCGTCCAGCCGGGCCGACATGACCTCGTCGCTCAGGCCGCTGTCGCCGGTTTCGGCCCGGCACGCCTTGACCGCCGCTACGGCCTCCAGCGCCGGCGGCAGGGTCTGGCCGGTGTCGCCGAAGCCGGTCTGGCTGATCGGCGGCGCCGGGATGACCTGCGGGGCCGGGGCCGCTCCGGGCACGGACGATGCGGGCCGCGTTCCCTTGCGGACGAGGGCGGTGGCGGTGTCCAGCCGTCCCTGACGTTCGTCGATCCAGAGCAGGGCGGCCGCGGCGCCCGACAGGGAGATCGGGACCGTCTCGCCGGCCCCCGCCAGCGTCAGGGTCCGGCCGGTCGCCAGAGCGGACGCGACCGCGGCCGCTTCGGCCGGGCGGACTTCCGCCGCGCCCAGGGGATCGTGATCCCCGGCGATGGCGGCCGCGACGTGGCGCCGGCCGTCCAGGGTCAGGGTGATC
>SCUU01000277.1 GCA_004297065.1 Gallionellaceae bacterium | reverse complement strand
GTGTGCTCTTCCGATCTCGTCGAGAAGGCGACCCAGGAACTCGACGAGGGCGACGACATCGCCCTGGCCCAGGATGCGGCCGGCGACGCGGCGGGCGTCGAAGGCGTCGAGGCCGTCGATCTTCTCGGAGACGCCGAGGAACTTGATCGGCAGGCCGGTGACGGCGCGCATGGAGAGCGCCGCGCCGCCTCGGCCGTCGCCGTCGGCGCGGGTCAGGACCAGGCCGGTCAGCGGCAGGCGCTCGTGGAAGGCCCGGGCCGTGCGCACGGCGTCCTGGCCGGTCAGGCTGTCGGCGACCAGCAGGATTTCGGAAGGGGCGCCAATCTTCGCGATCTCGGCGGCCTCGCTCATCATCGCCTCGTCCAGCGTCGTGCGGCCGGCGGTGTCGAGGATGAGGATGTCGTAGCCCTGCAGGCGCGCGGCGCTGATGGCGCGGCGGGCGATGTCCGGGGCGGCCTGACCGGCGACGATCGGCAGGCTTTCGGCGCCGGCCTGGGTCGCCAGCATCGCCAGCTGCTCCATGGCGGCCGGACGGCGGGTGTCGAGGGAGGCCAGCAGGACCTTCTTGCGGTCCTTGACCAGGCGTAGCGCCAGTTTGCCGGCGGTGGTGGTCTTACCCGAGCCCTGGAGGCCGGCCATCATGATGACCGTGGGCGGGTTCAGCGAGAGGTTCAGACCCTCCGGTTCACCCTCGCCGCCGAGCATTTCGACCAGGCCGTCGTAGGTGATCTTTACGATCTGATCGGCCGGGCGGACCGAGCGGATGACCGCCTCGCCCGAGGCGCGTTCCTTGGCCTTGGCGATGAAGTCGCGCACGACCGGCAGGGCGACGTCGGCCTCAAGCAGGGCGACGCGCACCTCGCGCAGGACTTCGTCGATGTCCTTGTCGGACAGGACGCCGCGACCGGAGAGCCGGTCGAAAACCCCTGACAGCCGATCTGTGAGCGCGTCGAACATCAAAACCTCATGGACCAAACGCAGTCATCCCCCGTGGACGATTGCGTCGACGGGGGTCCTCGCCGCCCTCGTCCCATATGGTGATGGGGGTCGTGGCGGTGGAGGGCGCTGACCAAGGTTGGCGCCGGAAGGGGCGGCTTATGCGCCGACCGGGGAAAATAATCAATGTTCGCTGTTTTTCCGGCCATCCCGGCGAAAGCCCGGACCCTTACGGAAGTTGCAACGGCGAGGCTTCGGCGGGATCCTCGGAACATGGATCATGTCCGAAAACCGCCAGCATGCGAGCCGG
>SCUU01000276.1 GCA_004297065.1 Gallionellaceae bacterium | reverse complement strand
CATGTCTATCGCGGCGACCGGCTGATCGGCGCGGCCAGCGTGTCCACGGGGACGAAGGGCCACCGCACCCCCACCGGCAGCTTCCCCATCCTGCAAAAGCGCCAGTGGCACCGCTCCAACCTCTACAGCAATGCGCCCATGCCCTTCATGCAGCGGCTGACCTGGGACGGCATAGCGCTCCACGCCGGGCATAATCCCGGCTACCCCGCCAGCCATGGCTGCATCCGTCTGCCCTATGCCTTCGCCCGGCAACTCTTCGCCCTGACGCAGATCGGCACACTGACGCAGGTGACCGCCAACCGTCTGAACGCCGCGATCCTGCTCGACCCGCTGGTGCTGGGCGACAAGGGGAGCAGCGTGGTGACGTTCGGGATGGAGGGCAGCATGGGCGGCAGCGCCATGCGGACGGGCGCGGCGACGCGGGTGCCGCTGCTGGAGATTGACCCGGATATTTTCGGGGTCTGGGGTCGGCGGTGAGGGGGCGGGGATTGGCCGATTGCAGAATGTCAGCTCCCTGGTGGGAAGGAGGCGATAGCTGCCGGTCCTGTTTGGGGCAGGCGACACGATCATGGGCGGAAATGGCTGCCTGTCGCCCATCGGCCAAGGTGCGACTTCTGTCCCTATCGATTCGAGCATGCCAACGTCAGCCCAACGATTCAAGCGTGACCGCGCGTTCGATCCTGCTATGGCCGAGCGCGGGCAGTGTTCAATCATGGCGTGGCCCAAGTAGGAGAAGATGCATGCTTTTTCACACGATGGTGGGGTCGAACGACATCGACCGGGCGAAGCGCTTTTACGACACGGTGCTTGGCACCCTCGGAGTTGGGGAGGCGTCGATCAACGTGGCCGACAGTGGCCACACACGCCTGATTTACAACAGTGGGAATGGGGCCAATTTCATTGTCACCCAGCCGATCAATGACGAACCGGCAACTGTCGCGAACGGCAGCACCATTGCTTTTTCATGCAATTCGCCAGAGCAGGTGAAGCAGTTTCATGAT
>SCUU01000070.1 GCA_004297065.1 Gallionellaceae bacterium | reverse complement strand
CATGCAACTCAAACCCGCCATACGCAAAGCCACCGAACTGGGCATCGCCCTCACCGCAGTCGCCACGTTGGTTCTGGCCGGTTGCGGCGGCAAGAGCAGTTCCGGCAGCGCTGCCGCCGATATGACCACGCTCAGCATCAGCCCCTCCTTGGGCAGGTTCTCGCAAGGTGCCAGTGTCCGCATCAGAGACCGTAGCGGCATCCAGATTGGCTCCGGCTACACCGACGCCAGCGGCGTCGCGTCCATCGCCGTGCCGACCAGCGCCCAAGCTCCCCTGTTGGTTGAGGCCGGTCTGAACGGCGACCGATACTACGACGAGAAACAAGGCCTCTTCGTTTCCGTCTCCGGCGTGAACGGCGTTGCCGTGCGCGCCCTGGTTCCCGACCACGCCGTTGTCAGTCAGGTCGCTGTCACGGCCCTGACTGAAATCGCCGTCGGGACACTCGCCAACGCATCCGGCGTGCTACCCGCCAATTTGTCCGCAGCCTCTGCCGTCGGTGCAAACACCGCAGTTGAACAGTCTTTCGGCGTGAACAATTTGCTGCTCCCCCCCAAGTTGGTTGGGACACCCGCAGATATTGCAGCGTTGGGCAGCACGGCTCCGGCGGATATGTACGCCGCTAAACTGGCGGGCTTGGCATACATGGCAGGCACCAACGAAGATGCCCTCAAAGTCGCACACCGTCTGCGCGCCAACCTGTCGGGTGCAACTCCAGCCAGCAGTGTGGCGGCCGTTATCACCGCCATGAACACCGCCCTGAGCAACATGCCATCCGCGCCGTGGGCAACCATCAATGCCTCCAAACCGACGGCGCTACCCAGCGCACCGGCACTGCAACAACTGATGATCGACGCGGCCAAATCGGCACACGCGGCACAAACCCAACTGGGTGCGGCTCCGACAGCGGCCCAGATTGCGCAAGCCATGCAGCAAATGAAGCTCAGCTTTCAAAGCAATGTGCTGCCCGCAATGCAATGCGCGACGGGTTGCACTTCATTTGCCTCGGCAGTGGCCGCAGCCAATACCTTGGCGGCCTCGGCCATCATGCCCGTTCGACCCGCGACCCAAACATGCCCTACCGGACAGACGCTGAATCCGGCCGGCGTTTGTGTGGCGACGACGACCACCAGCGGTGCGCCCACCGTTCCGGCTGCACCTACAGGCGTGACCGCGACATCCGCAAGTGCGACGCAAATCAACTTAAGCTGGACAGCCGTTACCGGGGCAACGAAATACAACATCTATAGGGCAAGCTCTGCCGGTGTAGCACTCAGTGCTGGGAACAAGATCAACACTGGCAATGTAACCGCAACTGCCTTCAACAGCACCGGCTTACTCAGTGCGACGCTTTACTACTATGTGGTCACCGCAGTGAACGCATCGGGTGAGAGCGTCGGCTCAGCCGAGGTGACGGCAACGACCAATGCGGTACCGGCTGGCGTTACCGTGCCAACTACCGCCTACGCTCCGCAACAAACTACCAACCTGCAATTCGCATTGTTTGGCACGGTGGCAAATCCTCCATTAGCTGGTCAAATTCGCGTATTTTCAAGCGCGGCTGCGGCGAGTGAAACGATCAATATCTACCGCAGCACCTCTCCGAATGTAGCGATTACGCCTGCTAATTTGGTTACACCAGTCCCAATAAATACAAAAACCGTTTATGGCGCTGGAAGTTGGTGGTTTTCATTCGATGACACGGGGTTGGCGGCAGGGACCAAGTACTACTACAGAACGACTCTGGTCAATGCGGCAGGTGAAGGCCCCGGCTCAATTGAAATGGTTGGGCGTACACCGCTTGCCACAATTGGCGCTGGTGCTGGCTTGACGCTATCTGCGGCATTTAAGGGAAAGACAACCGTTCCGAATGTGATTCCATATGAGTCAAGTTCAAGCTCATCCTTTGCCAGTTATTTTTCTGATAGCTCGCCGTCGAGAGGATTTTACGTGGGATATCTTGTTGATCCCATCAATGGAGATTTGTTGTACTTCTACCTGATAGATACCGCTGGCGGAACTGATAAAGTAGAACTGGATGTGGCCAGCGCATTGAAGCAATGCGCCATTACGACGGCGACAGGTTACACGGCTTGTTCTACTCTTGGCGTCACGTTTGACCGTGCGGCTGGCAGCATCACCTTTGTCAGCACACCCATGAAGGCCACGTCTGGGGCGACTACGGGTAGCATGTTCAATATCACCGGCACATTGAATTTCACGCCGTTCTGATTTTTGTTTGTTCTGTACTGAAACCGCCCGACTGATGGAACTACTAGCCATCTGACTAAGCTGCCGCTCAAGAAGCGGCAGCAAGTCATTGGTTATCGTTCGGGCGGGTTTGTTTTTAGCATTCAATAAGGATTGGGTTTAACCTCTCCCGATCTGGTCCATTAAAACTGGGGATCACGGTTTTTCCTCACTCCAATTCAAGCGATCCAGATTCTGGATCAACAACCTTTCGAGGCCTGCCCGATTGCCCAGGTATAGCCAGGCGACCAATTATCGACGAAACTTCGGCTGCGAATCGTCCACTACCCAGCACGAAACGTTAATCGCCCGGCGTATCTCATCCGTACCCGATCACTATCCCATTATTCATTCTTGCCAGCAGGTAGTCTATAAACTACAATCGGACATGGTTGAGATAAAGCAAACCGAGACGTTCCGAAAATGGCGAATGCGGATTAAGGATGAGCGGGTGCGCGGCCTGATAGCGTCCCGCCTGGATCGTCTTGGCTTCGGTCATGCCGGTGATGTGGAACCCGTCGGGCAAGGGATTAGCGAGTTGCGAATCCACTACGGCCCCGGATATCGCATCTACTTCCATAAACGTGGCGACACGATCATCGTATTGCTGTGTGGCGGAGATAAGAGCGCGCAAGCCAAAGACATCAAGACCGCGAAGCGCCTGGCTGTTGAATGGAGTGAACAAAATGGCTGAAAAACTGACAACCTACGATCCTGCCGAGGATTTAACTTCTGCCGAAGCCATGGCAACGTTCATGGCCGAAGCGTTTGAGACGAACGACGCCGGCTATATTGCGCACGCGCTTGGCGTCGTCGCGCGCGCGAAGGGCATGGCACAAATCGCCGGACAAACCGGCCTTTCCCGCGAACAGCTTTATCGTTCCTTCAGCGAGAACGGCAACCCGACCCTGAAAACCACACTTGCCGTAATGAAGGCGCTTGGCCTCGACCTGACCGCCAAGGTTCACGCCTGAGAACGTCGTTCTGACGCTATCCAATGACCGCTGGCGGCACTTTGATTCTTCTGTTGCCCAATTACTGAAATACCCCCCGAACGCGGGATACCCGCTGCGGCAACAACGCCGTAGCTTCCTGTTGCAGGATGGCTGGGGCGGAGGGCTGGCACAATATGCGCGGCAACGCAATACGCCGGACGCGCTTCCAGTCCTGTTGCAAAAATACAACAAAATACCCCCGCTCTCCCTGCCTACCCCCCCGAACGCGGTATATGAAACGCAAAATTATTCAGGTAGATTCTCTCCCGCATTAACCCGGATAATCCATTAGGAGCCACAGTATCCCCTCCCCCTTGCAGGGGGAAAGAACTGGCTCGGCTCTAATGAACTATCTGGGTTGAACGCGTTAAGAAGTACGGATTACAGGGGCAACGTCATCAGGGCTGTTGACCCGGATAACAGTATCTACGGGCTGAAGTCTGAACCAAAAAACCGCAGTTGGGCGCTGCCACTTCATGCCGGGGCGAGCTGGATGCGGGTGTTCCCTCACCCCGATCCATCTCCCCAAGGGAGAGTGAACTTCTCTCACGCCAATTGCTTTAGCCGCTGTTCCTCAACCCCGCCGCAATCCCGTTGATCGTCAGGTGAATCGCGCGCTTCACTTTCTCGTTGTCGTCCCCGGCGCGGTGGCGGTGCAGCAGCGCCACTTGCAGGTGGTTGAGCGGGTCGATGTAGGGCGTGCGGGTCGTCAGGCTGCGCGCGAGCGTAGGGTTATCTTCCAGCAGCGTCGATGCGCCGGTAATGGCGAACAGCATATCCACGGTGCGTTGCCATTCGGCTTCGATCTCGCCGAATATCTTGTCGCGCAGGGCTTCGTCCTCCACCAGTTCGGCGTAGCGCGAGGCAATGCCCATATCTGTTTTGGAGAGCACCATGTCCATGTTGGACAGCAGGCCGCGGAAGAACGCCCAGTTCCGGTTCATCGCTTGCAACCGTTTGAGCCCGGCATCGCCTTCGCGTTCGATGAACTGTTGCGCGGCGCGACCAAAGCCGTACCAGCCCGGCAGGATGGCGCGGTTCAAGCTCCAGCTGAACACCCAGGGAATCGCGCGCAGGTCTTCGATGTTGTTGGTGGCGCGGCGCGCGGAGGGGCGGCTGCCGATGTTGAGTTCGGCGATTTCGCGGATCGGCGTGGCGGCAAAGAAATACTCGGTAAAGCCCGGGGTTTCGTACACCAGTTTGCGGTACGCGGAAAACGCGTCGCCGCTCAGCGCCTCCATGATGCGGTGGAACTCCGGCATGGTGGAGTCGTCGCCGTGGTGGTGTACCAGCGTCGCTTCCAGCGTGGCGGCGATCAGGATTTCCAGATTGCGCCGCCCGATTTCCGGGTCGGAATATTTGCTGGAAATGACTTCGCCCTGTTCGGTGATGCGGATCTGCGCGTTCACGCTGCCCGGCGGTTGCGCGAGGATAGCCTGGTAGCTGGGGCCGCCGCCGCGACCGACCGTGCCGCCGCGACCGTGGAATAAACGCATTTCGATGCCGTGTTTCTCGAACACTTTCACCAGCTCTACTTCGGCCTTGTACAGCTCCCAGTTGGCGGTGAGGTAGCCGCCGTCCTTGTTGCTGTCGGAATAGCCCAGCATGACTTCCTGCGTGTTGCCGCGGCTTTGCAGCAGTTCGCGGTAGAATGGAATGGAGAATAGTTCATCCATGATCGGCCCGCAGCCCTGCAAGTCGGCGATGGTCTCGAACAACGGAATAATGTTGAGGTGCAGCGCGGGCTTCTGGCCGATTTCGAGCAGGCCGGTCTGTTTCACCATGAGCGCCACTTCCAGCAGGTCGCTCACGGCATCGGTCTTGGAGATGATGTAGTTGGGCAGTGCGGCGTGGCCGAAGCGCAAATGTATTTCCGCGGCGGCTTGCATCAGGTGCAGCTCGCCCTGCACGACTTCAGAGAATTGATTGACATCCGCCGCCAGCGGTTTGTTGGCTTGCAGTGCGCTTAGCAGCGCTTTGCGGCGCGCGGCTTCGTCCAGCGCGGCGTAAGAGACGCCATCCGCGGCAAGCAATTCGCTCACCACTTGCTCATGGATGCCGCTGTGCTGGCGCATGTCGATCGGCGCTAGGTGGAAACCGAACACTTCCGCCGCGCGGCGCAGGTCGGCCATGCGGCCGCGCGCCAGATAGGTGGCGTGGTGGTGCTCCAGCGAATGGATGACGATGTCGAGGTCGGCGATAAATTCTTCGATATCCGCATACGGCTGGACGGATTTGGTCACCGGATGCAAGTGCGCGACATGGTGTCCCAATTTTTCCGAAGTGGCGACCAGGCGCGCGTAGATCGCGATCAGCACGCGGCGGTAAGGCTCGTCTTCGCGGCTCACCGCTTTGTCGGGAGAGTTGGCGGCAAATTCTGCCAGTTCGTCGCTCACATCCACCAGACGGGTGGACAGGCTCAGGCGCGAACTCATCAGCTCGGTCTCGGCCAGATAGTATTCCAGCGCGGTGGCGGAGTGGCGTTCCGCCGCGTCCAGCATCACCTTATGCGTCACAAAGGGGTTGCCGTCGCGGTCGCCGCCGATCCAACTGCCTACGCGCAAAAATGCGGGGATATTTATACGCTGGCCGAAGGTTGTTTCGGTTTGTTTTTCCAGCCCGGCATACAGTCTGGGGATTTCCCTGAGGAAGGTGTAGTCGTAGAACGACAGGCCGTTCTTTACTTCGTCCTGCACCGTCAGTTTGGAGGTGCGCAACATGCGCGTATGCCACAGGATCAGCACGAAGCGGTGCAATGCCTCTTCGTTGTCGGCCAGTTCTTCCGGCGTCATATCGAGGCGGTCGCGCTCCGCCAGCAGGCTGGAAATAATGAGCTGGCAATTCAGGATGCTCTTGCGTTGCACTTCGGTCGGATGGGCGGTGAGCACCGGCGAAATCAATGCTTTGTCGAAGAATGCCTGCAAGGCGGCGGCATCTACATTTTTGTCTTTGGCGCGTTCCAATGCCAATTGCACACTGCCTTCCTGCGGCGGCGAACCCGCTTTCAAATGTGCGCGGCGGCGGCGGTTGTGGTGCAAGTCTTCGGCGATATTGGAAAGCTGCGAGAAATAACTGAACGCGCGCACCACCGCCAAAGTCTCGTCGGGGGAGAGCGCATCCAGCACTTCTTCCAGCGAGGCGCGGTCGCGGTCGTCTTGCGACTTGCGGAAACGCACCGCGGTGCGGCGCACGTTCTCGATCAGCGCGAAAGTTTCCTCGCCTTCCTGCTCGCGCAAAGTATCGCCGAGGATGCGCCCGAGCAAACGGATGTCGTCGCGTAACGGCACATCTTTACTGGATATGTCGGCAGGGGCGGCCAGCAGGTTCATGACGTTCTTCTTCAGCATAGGGTCAACGCGCGCAGTCGGGCTCATGTTAGAATGAGCCAAAAATAATCAACAAGTAAACACTCAGGAAAGCAATGAATCAGGCATCTCAGACGACACCCGCCCCCAAAAAATTGGTCATCGCATCGCGCGAAAGCGCGCTGGCGATGTGGCAGGCAGAGCATATCAGGGACCGACTCCGCGCATTATATCCGCAAACAGAAGTGAGCATATTGGGCATGACAACTCAAGGCGACCAGATCCTCGACGTGACGCTCTCCAAAATCGGCGGCAAGGGTTTATTTGTCAAGGAGCTGGAAACGGCGTTGGAAAACGGTAGCGCCGATATTGCCGTACATTCGCTGAAAGACGTACCCATGCATCTGCCCGAGGGTTTTGCGCTGGCGTGTATCGGCGAGCGCGAGGATCCGCGCGACGCTTTCGTTTCCAATAAGTTCGACAACCTCGCGGCTTTGCTTGCGGGCAGCGTAGTCGGTACTTCCAGCCTGCGCCGCGAAAGCCAGTTGCGCGCCCACTTTCCGCATCTCGACATTCAGCCCTTGCGCGGCAACGTGCAGACGCGGTTGCGCAAGCTCGACGAAGGCCGGTATGCGGCCATCATTCTCGCCGCAGCCGGGCTGAAGCGCCTCGGCTTGGGCGAGCGCATCCGCGCCGTGATCTCCAGCGACGACAGCCTGCCCGCCGTCGGGCAAGGCGCATTGGGTATCGAGACGCGCGCCGACCGGCCCGACCTGAAGGCGCTGCTTGCGCCGCTGCACCATGCCGATACTGCCGCCTGCGTGCTGGCCGAACGTGCCATGAGCCGCGCCTTGGCCGGCAGCTGCCAGGTGCCGCTGGGCGGTTTCGCGGAAGTGCGGGGCGATAAGCTGCGCATGCGCGGTTTCGTGGCCAGCCCGGATGGCAAGGCCATGCTGCGTGCCGAACAGACCGGCAGCATCGCGGCTCCTGAGGCGCTCGGCAACGCCGTGGCCGAGGCGTTGCTCAAACAGGGTGCGGGCGCAATCCTTGCCGCATTGGATGGCTAAGGAGCTAGCCCGTTCCCCTCACCCCAACCCCCTCCCTCAAACGGGCGAGGGGGCGAACGAATCGCTACGCGAATTTCAAAAAATGCAGCCGCTTGCCGGACTCAATATCGTAGTCACCCGCCCGCGCGAGCAGGCGCTACAGTTGCAGCAGCGCATCGAGCAACTTGGCGGTAACGCGGTATTGTTCCCCTTGCTTGAGATCAACCCGCCAGCCGATATGCAGTTATTGCGCGACTCGGTTGCACGCTTGTCCGGTTTCGACCTTGCCATTTTTATCAGCCCCAATGCGGTGCGCTACGGCATGGCGGCAATTCAGGCTGCCGGCGGTTTGCCGTCCGGGCAGCGCATTGCCACAGTGGGCCAAGGTAGCGCGCGGGCCTTGCGCGATGCGGGTGTAACCGGCGTTATCGCACCGCAAGAGCGCTCCGACAGCGAAGCTTTGCTGGCGCTGCCGGCATTGCAACATGTGCGGGGCTGGAAGGTTGTCATTTTTCGCGGCGACGGCGGGCGCGAACTGCTGGGCGATACGCTCAAGGCGCGCGGTGCCGGGGTGGTATATGTCAGCTGTTACCAGCGCGGCAAGCCGCAACAAAATATCGCTACACTGTGGGCTGCAAAACCGGACGCCATCACCTTGAGCAGCAGCGAAGCGTTGGGCCATCTGTGGGAAATGCCCGATGCCGCGAACAGGGGGCGGTTGGCACGCATCCCGCTATTTGTGCCGCATGCCCGTATCGCGGCGATGGCGCGGCAACAGGGCTGGCAAAAAGTCGTGCAGACGGCGGGCGGAGATGACGGGGTCGTATCTGGTTTGGTAGCATGGTCAAAGGCACAGACTCACAGTTGAAATTCTAGAATCGGAAACACTATTATGAGCGAGCAAGCGCAATCCCGGCAGCAGGCTACCCAGGATAAATCCGGGACGGACTCGGGCACCTTCCGCGCCATGCTGCGCACTCCCGGCCACAACCCGTTAGTAAACCTGATTTCGCATCTGAGCATCACGCAAATGACACTCGCCGTATTGGTGGTGATTTTCTTGTGGCAGTGGTTCGACGCGCATTACCAGATCAACCAGGTGCAGCAGGAATTGGCCAGACGTCTGGCCGAAATGGACGGCGCCAACAAAGCCAACCAGACCCTGGTCACGCAAAATCAGGAAGTGGTGCGCGAACTCGGCGGCAAACTGGGCCTGCTGGAAAGCAAGTACGCGGAGGCGCAAAACCAGCGCGCTGCGCTGGAGACGCTGTATCAGGAAATGTCGAGCAGCCGCGACCAGACCGCGCTGGCCGAAGTCGAACAGATGCTGATGATCGCCGGGCAGCAATTGCAACTTTCCGCCAATGTGAAAGCCGCGCTGATTGCCATGCAGCACGCCGACAATCGTTTGCAACGCTTGGATCGTCCGGCGTTGAACAGTCTGCGCAAAGCGATCAATCAGGACATCGACAAATTGCGCGCGTTGCCCAACATCGACACTGCCGCTATCAATATGCGCATCGACAGTCTGGTCGGCGCGGTGGACGAACTGCCCTTGGCGCAAGACATCCATCCACGGGAAGAGAAAATTCTTCCCGCTCCCGCCCTGCAAGAAAATGCCTGGGGGAAATTCTGGCGCGAATTGTGGCAAGAAGCCAAACAGCTCGTGCGCATCGAGAATACGCAGAAACGCGAGTTGCCCCTGTTGTCGCCGACCCAGACTTTTTTCCTGCGCGAGAATCTGAAAATTCGCTTGCTCTCCGCGCGTTTGGCCTTGTTGTCGCACGACGAAGTGAGTTTCAAACGTGACCTGAAGACCGCGCAGGAATGGGCCACGCTTTACTTCGACACGCGTTCCAAAGAAGGCGCGCAGGCACTGGCGACCCTGCAAAAACTCGCCGCTTCCAGCATCAACATCGACTTGCCCGATATCGGCGGCAGCCTGGAAGCCGTGCGCAACTACCGCATTACGCATGAAAAGGGCGCGCGATGAAATTCCTCGTCTGGCTGCTCGCCCTGTTTGCCGCCGCGGTGGCGGTGACGCTGGCCGCGCACAATCCCGGATACGTGCAACTGGTTTATCCGCCTTACCGCATCGAAATGTCGCTTACCCTGTTCGTGCTGTCATTGCTTGCCCTGTTCGTGCTGGGCTACATGGCCGTGCGCCTGATCCTCGCGGCCGTGCATCTGCCTGCCTATGTGCGCGCCTTCCGCGCAGAGCGCTCGCGCGGCAAAGGCCGCGCGGCCATGATGGAAGCGCTGACCGCTTTCTTCGAGGGGCGTTACGCGGTTGCGGAAAGAGCGGCCGTGCGCTCGATGGAGCTGGGCGAAAAATCCGGGCTGAACCCCATTGTCGCGGCGCGCGCCGCGCATGAGCTGCGCGAATTCGACAAGCGCGATGCTTATCTTGCCGATGCCGCAAATAAAACCGTCGGCGAAGCCACCATGCGCCTGATGGCGCAGACCGAATTCCAGCTCGACCAGAAACAACCGCAGTCGGCATTGGATTCGCTCAGGGAATTGGGGGAAGCAGGCATGCGCAAACATGTGGGTGCGTTGACGCTGGAGATCAAGGCGCAACAACAGGCCGGCAATTGGGACGCCGTGCTGGACGTGGCGCTGCAACTGGAAAAACGCAACGCCATCGACGCGATTCTGGCAACGCAACTGCGCCAGCAGGCCTGGCTGGAAAAGCTGCGCGCCCAAGCGCACGACATCGCCTCTTTGCGCAGCTTGTGGAAAATCGTACCGGGCGAATTCAAGCGTCGCCCCAAGATCGCCGCCGCCGCCGCGCAAGCGTTTCTGCAATTGCACGACGCCATCAGCGCGGCAAAATTGCTGGTGGAAAGTTTAAATGCGCAATGGGACAGCGATCTTGTCGCCCTGTACGGCGACTGCCATGGCGACGACATCGTTGCGCAAATCGACCAAGCCGAGCGCTGGCTCAAAGTGCATAGCGACGATGCCGGACTGTTGCTGGCGTTGGGCAAGCTCTGCCTGTATCAAGGCCTGTGGGGCAAAGCACAGAATTATCTGGATGCCAGCATCAGCTTGCAGCCCGGCCGGGAAGCCTATACCGCGCTGGGGCGGTTGGCCGAAAAGCTGGACAAGAAGGAAGACGCCTTCAACTACTACCATCTGGCGATGGAACCGGAAGGCGCCAAATAATCAGTTTTTTGGCGCAAACGTAAACGCGTCCGAGAAAAATTCCTCGTTGGGCAAGCGGCACTTCGCGGTGAGGTCGCGATGCGCGGCTTCCACCACTACCGGCGCGCCGCAGGCGTAAACCTGGTGTCCGGACAGGTCGGCGTAATCTTCCACCACCGCCTGATGCACAAACCCCGTCCTGCCTTCCCATGCCTCATCCGATACGACCGGCGTAAATTTGATGCCGCGCGTTTCCCATTGCTTTGCCTGCTCCGGCATGTACAGGTCGGCCTGTTTGCGCACGCCCCAGTAGAAATGCATGGGGCGCTTGATGCCGACGTGCAGGGCGTGTTCGATGATGGCCTTGATCGGCGCGAAGCCGGTGCCGCTGGCAACGAAGATGATGGGCTTATCCGAATCCTCGCGCAGGAAGAAGGTGCCGAGCGGGCCCTTGATGCGCAGGATGTCGCGCTCTTTCATTTCGCTGAACACATGCTGGGTGAATGCGCCGCCCGCGATATTGCGGATGTGCAATTGCAGGAATTCATCGTTGTGCGGCGCGTTCGCCAGGGAGAAGCTGCGCGGCTTGCCGTCTTTTTGCAGGATGTCGATATATTGCCCGGCCAGGAATTGCAGGCGCTCGTTGGCGGGCAATTTCAGATACAGCACCATCACATCGCCGGCCAGCTTTTCCATCTTCTGCACGCGGCACGGCAAGGTCTTTACCTGAATATCGTTGCCCGTGGTGACCTCGTGACTCTCGATTACCAGATCGGATTTGGGTTTGGCGCAACAGAATAGCGCCAGCCCCGCTGCTTTTTCCGCATCGCTCAGGGCATAAGTCTCGTGGTTGCCGTGATCCACCGCGCCCTGCAAAACTTTGCCCTTGCACACCCCGCAAGCGCCGTTGCGACAGCTGTACGCCAGGGTATAACCGTGCTCTAGCGCAGCTTCGAGGATCGTTTCATTTGTTTCGACAGGAAAAGAGTGATTGCTGGGATAGATAATCGTCTTGAAAGTCATGTCGATCTTGCCGGATTCACAAAGGGCGCGATTTTAACGCATAATCGGGCCATGAAACGCATTCTCATTGCAGGGTGTGGGGATGTGGCACTACGCCTTGCCCCCATGCTACGCGGTCGTTATCGCCTGTTCGGTCTGGTGCGCAACGCCTCTCGCTCTGCCGAATTACACAACGCGGGGATCACGCCGATATCCGGCGATCTGGATCATCGCCGCTATCTCGCGCGCATCGCAGGTATTACAAACATCGTGCTGCATTTTGCCCCGCCGCCCAACAGCGGAACAGGCGACAGGCGCACGCGCAACCTGCTCGCCGCACTGTCGCGCGCCACGTTGCCCGAACAACTTATTTACATCAGCACCAGCGGCGTTTACGGCGATTGCGGCGGTGCGCAGGTAAGCGAAACGCGCGCGCTCAACCCGCAATCGCCGCGCGCGCTGCGCCGGGTTGATGCCGAGCAGCGCATCCGCGCATGGGCAAAACGCAATCGCGTCAGCGCCAGTATCCTGCGTGTCCCCGGTATTTATGCGGTCGAGCGTCTGCCGCTGGAACGGCTGCGCGCAAACACGCCGGCCATCGTCGCGGAGCAAGACAGTTACACCAACCACGTTCACGCCGACGATCTCGCGCGCATCGTCGTGGCGGCATTGCGCCGCGGCAAACCGAATCGCGTCTACCACGCCAGCGACGATAGCGAAATGAAGATGGGAGATTATTTCGATGTGGTGGCGGACGCGTTCCACCTGCCGCGTCCACCGCGCTTGCCGCGCGCCGAGGCCGAGCGCGCCGTGTCACCCATGTTATGGTCGTTCATGAACGAATCGAGGAAGCTGACTAACATGCGCATGAAGCGCGAGCTGAAAGTAGTGCTGCATCATCCGACAGTGCGGGACGCGCTGGCGGAAATCACTTCCCGTCGCTGATCTGGATCAGCTGCTCCAGCTTGTTTTTCGCGGCACCGGAGGCAAGTGTCGCGCCCGCCTTCTTGATACCGTGCGCCAGCGTATCCGCCAAGCCCGCCGCGTAGATTGCTGCTCCCGCGTTGAGCAACACAATGTCGCGCGCAGCACCGGGCTGGTTGTCGAGTACGCCGAGCAGCATGGCTTTAGCCTCTGCGGCATTGCTTACACGGATAGAGTCCAGCGGTGAACACTGCAAACCGAATTCTTCCGGCGTGACGGTATATTCGTTGACCTGACCGTCTTTCAGCTCGGCCACGTTGCTCGCTCCGCTGAGGGTGATCTCGTCCAGCCCGTCGCTGCCGTTCACCACCAGTACGTGGCGGCTACCGAGGCGTTGCAGCACGCGTGCCTGGATGCCGACGAGGTCGGGATGGAACACCCCCATCACCTGATTGTCCGCGCCCGCAGGATTGGTCAGCGGCCCCAGCACGTTGAACAGGGTGCGCACTCCCAGCTCTTTGCGCACCGGGGCGGCGTATTTCATCGCACCGTGGAAGTTGGGCGCGAACATGAAGCCGATGCCGATCTGGTCGATGCTGTGTCCGACCTGTTCCGGCGTGAGGTTGAGATTCACACCGAGCGCCTCCAGCACATCGGCGGAGCCGCAAGTCGAAGATACCGAACGCCCGCCGTGCTTGGCCACGCGCGCACCCGCCGCCGCCGCCACGAAGGCGCTGGCGGTGGAGATATTGAAGGTGTGCGCCGCATCGCCGCCGGTGCCGCAGGTATCGACCAGATGCTCGCGTTGTGTCACCGGCACCTTGCTGGCGAATTCGCGCATCACAAAAGCGGCGGCGGAAATTTCGCCTATGGTTTCCTTCTTCACGCGCAGGCCGACCAGAATCGCGGCGATCATCGTGGGCGAAACTTCACCGCGCATGATCTGGCGCATCAGCGACAGCATCTCGTCGTAAAAAATCTCGCGCTGCTCGATGAGTCGAACCAGTGCTTGCTGTGGCGTGATCATGAATAATTCTCCTTAAAACACAAAAACATTTATCCGCAGATTACGCAGATTAACGCAGATTTTTTATGTGCATATCAGCGATGACAGTTACTCACTCAACAGGCGATGAACGCTGCCGGGGTTATGGTTCGTTTAATCGGCGTTAATCTGCGAAATCTGCGGACAACGGTTTTTCCTGATTTACCTTTTTCCATCCAGAAAGTTCTTCAGCATGTCGTGCCCGTGCTCGGTGAGGATGGACTCGGGGTGGAACTGTACGCCATGCAGCGCGAGCGTCTTGTGGCGCACTCCCATGATCTCACCGTCATCGGTCCACGCCGTGATCTCCAGACAATCGGGCAAGGTCTCGCGGGCTATCACCAGCGAATGGTAGCGCGTGGCGGTGAACGGGTTGGGCAGTCCGGCGAATACGCTGTTGCCGTGGTGGTGGATCAGCGAAGTCTTGCCGTGCATCAGCGTCTTGGCGTGAATGATCTTGCCGCCGAAGGCTTGGCCTATGCTCTGGTGGCCTAGGCACACGCCGAGCAGCGGAATCTTTCCGGCGAAATGTTTGATCGCGGCCACCGAGATGCCCGCCTCGTTCGGCGTGCAGGGGCCGGGCGAAACGACCAAGTGCTGCGGGCTCAGTCTTTCGATCTGCTCCAGCGTGATCTCGTCGTTGCGGTAAACCTGCACCTCCGCGCCGAGTTCGGCGAAATACTGCACGAGGTTGTAGGTGAAAGAATCATAGTTGTCGATCATCAATAACATATTCGTTCCTCCTAGCGATGCACCTTCGCATCCAGCCCGTCCAGCACCATCTCCGCAGCGCGCAGCACGGCGCGCGCCTTGTTCTGCGTCTCCATCCATTCGCTGTCCGGCACCGAATCGGCCACGATGCCCGCGCCCGCCTGCACGTACAGCGTGTGGTTTTTCACCACGGCGGTGCGCAGCGCGATGGCGACATCCATGTCGCCGTTGAAGCCGAGGTAGCCGACCGCACCCGCGTAGATGCCGCGTTTGCTGGGTTCGAGTTCGTCGATGATTTCCATCGCGCGCACTTTCGCCGCGCCGCTCACCGTGCCCGCCGGGAAGGTGGCTTTGAGCACGTCCATTGCGGTGAGCCCCGGTTTGAGTTGCGCTTCGACGTTGGAGACGATGTGCATCACGTGCGAGTAGCGCTCGATCACCATCTTCTCGGTGAGTTTCACCGTGCCGTTTTGCGCCACGCGTCCAATGTCGTTGCGCCCGAGGTCAATCAGCATCAGATGTTCGGCCAGCTCTTTCGGGTCGGCCAGCAACTCCTGTTCCAGCGCGGCATCCAGTTGCGGCGTTTTGCCGCGCGGGCGGGTTCCGGCGATGGGGCGCACGGTGACGGTATTGCCTTCGACTCGCGCCAAAATCTCCGGCGACGCGCCGACCACATGGTGGTCGCCCATGTCGTAATAGAACATGTACGGCGAAGGGTTCACGCCGCGCAGCGCGCGGTACAGGTTGAGCGGCGAACCTTGGAACGGTTGCACCATGCGCTGCGCCAGCACCACCTGCATGATGTCGCCGTCGAAGATGTATTGCTTGGATTTTTCCACGGCCTGCTTGAACGCGTCTTCGCCGAATTCCGATTGCGGCGCGTGGCGCGGCAGTTGTGGCGCATCGGGAATTTTGAGCGGCTGGCGTAACGCGCGCAGCAGCGCGGCTAGGCGTTGCTTGGCGCGCGCGTAGGCATCCGCCTGCGCGGGATCGGCATACACGATGAAGGTGAGCTTGCCGGAAAGGTTGTCGATCACCGCGAGTTGCTCGGTGAGCATCAGCAGAATATCCGGCGTGCCGATCACATCTTTCTTCTGCGTCGCGGCCAAACGCGGCTCGATGTAGCGCACGGTGTCGTAGCCGAAATAGCCCGCGAGCCCGCCGGTAAAGCGCGGCAACCCGGACAGCGGCGCGACTTTGAAACGCGTTTGGTAGCGCTCGATGTAGTCCAGCGGATTGGCGGCTTCCTCGGTGGTGTCGCCTGCGGGCGTGGTCAGCGTGACTTGCTTGCCGCGCACCGTGATGCGCGTGTCGGCGGGCAGGCCGATGAACGAGTAGCGCCCGAAACGCTCGCCGCCCTGCACCGATTCCAGTAGATAGGAAAAAGGTTTGTTGGCGAGTTTGAGATACAGCGACAGCGGCGTGTCGAGATCGGCGAAAGTCTCCGCGACCAGCGGGATGCGGTTATAGCCTTGCCGGGCTAGGGCCTGGAATTCCTGTTCGGTGATGGGTGACAACATAACGGCCTCTTAAAAATTTTCGATGACGGCAGGCGATTGCAGGATCTTGTGATGCGGGATCACCATCGCCAATAGTTCGTCTTCTTAAAGAGGTCGTTATGTGTCATGTTCATACGCGTTGGATGAGCGGCAGCACTGCGGTCAGGTCGGGAATTACGGCATCCACGTTGAGCGTCTCGACCGGCTCGCCGTGGTTGTAACCGTAGGGGACGCAGATGATGGGGCAGCCTGCGGCGCGGGCGGCCTGCGCATCGCTGAGCGAGTCCCCCACCAGCAACAGTTGCCCGATAGGCACACCGAAGAACTTGGCCGCATGCAGCAGCGGCAGCGGATGCGGCTTTTTCTCCGGCAGGGTGTCGCCCGCCAGCACGATATCGAAGTAATGCGCCATACCGATACCTTCAAGCAAAGGATGGGTGTAACGCTCCACTTTGTTGGTGATGCAACCCAAACGGAAACCCGCCGCCTTCATCGCATCCAATCCCTGAACCACCTTAGGGAACGGTTTGCTCTCCAGCAACAGTTCGGTGTAATGCTGCTCGAAGACAGGCAATGCCTGATCGAACAGGACGGTATCCGGTTCGGCATGCATGTCGCCCGTGAGCGCGCGCTTTACCAGCCAGTGGATGCCGTTGCCGATGTAGCTCATCAACAGATCTTGCGACACGGCGGGACGACCCATGTCGCGCAACATGCGGTTTGCCGATTCGGCCAATTCCGGCGCGGTATGCAGCAGCGTACCGTCGAGGTCGATGACGATGGCAGAGATCGGCAGCGGGAAGTTCTTGAAGCCCATTACTTCTTGGCTTTCGCCAACTCGGCGCGCAGTTCGCCGATGATGGTGTTGTAGTGGTTCTTGTCGGCAGCATTGTATTTGCCGAACACCGCAGAACCGGCCACGAAGGTGTCCACACCCGCTTCAGCCACTTCCTTGATGTTGGCCGGGCCCACGCCGCCGTCGATCTCCAGACGGCAGTTGTACTTGCCCGCGTCTATCATCGCACGCACCTTGCGCGCCTTGTCCAGCACGTGAGGGATGAACTTCTGTCCTCCGAAACCGGGGTTCACCGACATCAGCAACACCATGTCCAGCTTGGGCAGCGTGTATTCCAGCACATCCAGCGGCGTGGCGGGGTTGAACACCAGACCGGCCTTGCAGCCGCTTTCCTTGATCAGGCCGATAGTGCGGTCGATGTGCTCGGAAGCTTCCGGGTGGAAGGTGATGTAGCTTGCTCCGGCCTTGGCGAAGTCGGGGATGATGCGATCCACGGGCTTGACCATCAGATGCACGTCAATCGGAGCAGTCACGCCGTGCTTGCGCAACGCTTCGCACACCAGAGGGCCGATGGTCAGGTTGGGCACGTAGTGGTTGTCCATCACGTCGAAGTGCACGATGTCCGCGCCGGAGGCGAGCACGTTGTCCACTTCCTCGCCCAGCTTGGCGAAGTTGGCGGAGAGAATCGAGGGGGCGATCTGGTAAGTCATGGTGTGTTTCCTTAACGAGAGTTGAAATTTTGAGCGCGCATTCTAACCGAACGGGCATGCCAAGTGTGCTACCCCTGATGATGAAACTTGCCATGCCCGTTCCCCCTATCCGGCTTTCTGGTGAAACAACTGATGGAACAACTAGCCATCTCACTAAGGCAGCAAGCTGCCAAGTGATTGGTTATAGCCATCCGACTAACACTAAAAGACCGTGCAAGTCGCTGCTTACCCCGCACACCCCACCCGCCGTTGGCGGGCAGAGTACAAGAGCGGGCGAGGGGCACAGGCGGTTCGCTTCGCGGGATTCACGTTAAACACCACAGAGCGCTTGTCTTGCCGAGCAAAATACGGTGAAATGCGCCGATGGATAATTTTGTGCACTACCGCATTCAGGTCGCCGTAAAAGTTCGGTATTTGGCGGAACAGTCCGGGGAGGACGACAACCGCTTTGTTTTCGCCTACACCATCACGGTCAGCAACGAAGGTACCCAAGCGGTGAAACTGATCAGCCGCCACTGGATAATCACCGACGCCAACCAGCATGTGCAGGAAGTGAAAGGTAAAGGCGTGGTAGGCGAACAACCCACGATTAATCCGGGGCAAAGTTTCGAATACACCAGCGGCACCGTACTTGCCACGCAAGTCGGCACCATGTCCGGCAGTTACCGGATGGCGCTGGAAGATGGTGCGGAATTTTCCGTTCCTGTCCCGCAATTTGTGTTGAGCATACCTCGCGTTCTGCATTAGCCGCATGCCACTACTTTACCGCAGCGCCCCAACTCCGCGTCTTTTCTTGAATATCCGGCATGCCTGCGGGTTGCTGGCGGCAGGCCTCCTGCTTGCCGGCTGCCAGGTAAGCCGGCTGCCGGTAGCGCCGCAAGCAGAAAAGCCGCCTGTTGTGGCACCGACTTTTATGGTCAGCAAATGGGCGATGCTGCCGGATTGGGAGACGCTGGATATCACGCCTTCCTGGCCCGCATTGCAACAGAGTTGCCGCGCGCTCAGGTTTAAACCCAGGTGGCAGCCGGTTTGTGCCGCCGCCGAGAAAGTGGATGCAGCCGATGCGGTTGCACAACGCATGTTTTACGAAACCTGGTTCACCCCCTATCAGGTGTTCAATCCGGACGGCAGCGAGAACGGCCTGATTACCGGCTACTACGAACCTTTGCTCGAGGGCAGTCGCCAGATGAGCGAGCGTTTCCCTTATCCCATCTACGGCGCACCGGATGACTTGCTCGAAATCGATCTCGGCGATGTTTATCCGCAGTTCAAAGGCATGCGTCTGCGCGGTCGACTCAGCGGCAAGAAGGTAGTCCCTTATTACAACCGTGCCGAAATCGACGCGGGTGCCTCCATGCTGAAAGGCCGCGAACTGTTCTGGGTGGGAAATGCAGTTGATTTGTTTTTTCTGCAAATTCAAGGTTCGGGCCGCATCGAGCTGGAAGACGGCAGGCGCGTAAAAATCGGTTATGCCGAGCAGAACGGGCACCCCTACATTTCCATCGGCAAGAAATTGATCGAGATGGGCGAACTCAAGCCGGAAGAGGCTTCCATGCAAGGCATCAAGAATTGGGCCGAGCATAATCCCGAACGCTTGCCCGCACTGTTGGGACAAAATCCCAGCTACGTTTTCTTCCGCGAATTGCCGGATACATTGTCCGCCCCGCTGGGCGCGCTGGGTGTGCCGCTGACCAACGAATACAGCATCGCCGTCGATCCGCGCACGGTGCCGCTCGGTGTGCCCGTGTTTCTCGCCACCACGCTGCCGAACAGTGCGGCACCGTTGAATCGTTTGATGTACGCGCAGGATACCGGCGGCGCCATCAAGGGTGCGGTGCGTGCCGATTTTTTCTGGGGTTTCGGTGAGCTTGCCGCACTGCAAGCGGGACGCATGAAGCAGTCGGGGCGTATGTGGGTGCTGTTTCCGCGCGGCACGGAACCAACGCTGAACTGACTCAAAACCAAACCTCTTCCGCAGATTTCGCAGATTAACGCAGATTTTCTGACTGCTAAAAGTTAATGCTGCATTGGTGCATTTCCAGATTCTAATCTGTGCAATCTGCGGACAAATGTTTTTCCCACGCACTTTCATGATGATGAAAAAATCAGACGACACACCGGACAACACCAAACTCCGTATCGACAAATGGCTGTGGGCGGCGCGTTTCTTCAAGACGCGCCCGCTTGCTGCGGATGCGGTCGAGTGCGGCAAAGTGCTGGTGAACGAAACGCGCGCCAAACCCGCCAAAACCATTGCGCCCGGCGACACGCTGTCCATTCGCCTCGGCCCCTATCTGTTCGAAGTGGAAGTGCTCGCCTTGTCGGATAAACGCGGCCCGGCACCGCAGGCGCAAAAACTCTATCGCGAAACCGAGGCCGGGCGGGTAAAGCGCGAAGCGCTTGCGGCGGAGATCAGGGCGCAACCGCAACCGTCAGAGCTCAAAGGCCGCCCGACCAAGCGCGACCGCCGCGACATCGAGCGTTTCAAGGTCGGTTCCTGGTGATTTAGAGCTTATCCGCAAATAATTCAGCGCAGGGCTGAATTATTTGCGGACAAGCTCTTAGACTGCCGGAGAGATGTTCTTGAGTTCGGAGGGCTTGCCGAACAGCCAGCCCTGACCGAAGTTGCAGCCGAGTTCGAGCAGTTTGCCGCGTACCTCTTCGGTCTCGATCCCTTCTGCCACGACGTCCATGCCCAGCGAGTGTGCGAGACGTATCGAAGAGCCTACGATTTCTTTGCTTTGCGCCGAGGTCAGCATCGTGCTGGTGAAAGAGCGGTCGATTTTCATCGTGCCGATAGGGTAGCGATTCAGCGTTTCCAGCGAGGAATGTCCCGTGCCGAAATCGTCGATGGCGAGCGAGCTGCCCATATCCGTGAGCCGGTTCAGCAAATTCAGTGCGATTTCGGGTTTGTTGATGATGACGGTCTCGGTGAGCTCCAGTTTCAATTCTGTCGGCGGGATACGGTGACGTGCGATGATGGCCTTGACGTCTTCCACAAAACTGTCGCCGGTCAGTTGCGAGGGCGACATATTGACGCTGACAAACGGCAGGGCGAAGTTCGTCGCTTTGCGCAAAATCGGCCAATCGCGGCAAGAGCGTTCCAACGTCCATAAACCGAGTTCGCGTATCTGTCCGGTCTGCTCTGCCAACCACAGAAAATCGAGCGGGGACACCAGTCCCTGTGCCGGATGGCGCCAGCGTATCAGGGCTTCAAAGCCGGCAACTCTCCCTGAGGACAGGGCGCAGATGGGTTGGTAATACATCTCGAATTCGTCTTTGCGCAAGGCGCGACGGATGTCGTTTGCCATCGTCAGTTTTTGCGTGGCTTCGCCGCGAATGGCATTGCGCTTGCTCGTAACTTCAGCCTGATCCAATTGCTGGACGATGGATTGCGGTTGGGAAGTGCCGCGTTTGTTGCGGTAGCGATCCAGAATGACCAGCAGCAAATGGCGCACGATGGGGTCGGTTTTTTCCAGCAACTCGTTTACCAATGCGCGCTGGATGGTGATGAGTACAGCCTTCTCCAAGACTTTTGCCGTTGCCGTTCGCGGCTGATGGTCTATCAGGGCCACCTCGCCGAACAGTTCGTTTTTGCCGATCTGGTTGATCCGTTGCTCTTGACCGTTGACGGTTGCAATTATTTCGATGAGCCCGTCTTCGATCAGGTAGGCGCAATCGCCCGCATCACCCTCCTTGAAGATGATATCGCCTGCGCCATAGATTTCACGATTGAGATTGTTCAGCATGGACTTACCCTCGGTCTTGCCCGTGTTATTACAAGGCGAAGCTTGCCATTATTTTATGAAAAAGCAACATGCATGTCGGCCTATATATTTTTCGGGGCATGCGGGTTGATGACGAGCGCGATGCCCAGCAAGCTCTGTAGCAGATAAAGTATGCTGGCTAAACCATGCAATGTCTTGAACTGCGCCGCTAAAGCGCTCTGCATCACATCCAGCGGCAACGCCTGTGCTTTTAAGTTTGCCATGATAGGCTGAATTGCAAATTGCCCGATAAGCAGCAAAATCAGCATGGCGAACGTTACTGAAAATAGTTTTTGTTTCCAGACTGAACGCCCGAACCGGTGCCATTGGTAGGCCAACAAATACAACGCGCATCCGATACCGATATAAGCCATTGCGGTAAACATCTTGCCGGCGAGCATGCCCGCCAGTTGCCGGTCGGGTAAGGCCTGGAATAGCACGGGTACGGCAAGGTAGCCCACGGCCCACATGCCGCCGACCCAGAGCGCGGCGCTCAGCGCGGCAAGGTGACGGGGCAAATTGCGCACAGTCACTTGTTATTATCCAGCGCCTTTTCCAGTTCTGCGGCAGGCATATAGCCGGGATTGATTACGCCATTGGCGAAAACCAGCGCCGGGGTTCCGTTTACTTTGAGTTTCCTGCCCAGTTCCATCATTTTTGCAATGGGAACTTCGCATTTGCCCGCGGCGGGTTGCACTCCATTCAACATCAAATTATCCCAGGCCTTGACCTTGTCCTGGCTGCACCATATCGCCCGCACTTTTTCGGCAGAACCGTCAAAGATGGGGTAGAGAAACAGGTACAGCGTAACGTCGCTCACGTTTTGCAACTCATGCTCCAGTTTCTTGCAGTAGCCGCAATTCGGGTCGGTGAAATAGGCCATCTTGCGGCTACCGTTGCCCTTTATTTTTTTCACGGCAAGCTCGAATGGCAGCTTGCCGAACTCGATGGCAAACAATTGGCGCGCACGCGCTTCCGTTATGTTGCGGCGTGATTTCAGGTCGAACAGGCTGCCATCGATCAGGTACTGCCCGCTTTCGTCGGAATAGAAAATATGGTCTTGCGCCACCACTTCATATAAACCTGCAATGGGCGATTTGCTTACTTGCGAGATGTCTCCCAGCGTTTTGCCTAACGTATCTTTAAGCCTTGCGGAGATATCGGCTTCGGCGGCATGTGCCAGAGAAATGGAGAGCAATGACAACAGCAATATCCTGAACATTTAAGCGTCCTTGAGTTAATTGAGAGCGTGGCGCGCCAGCATTTTTTTCAGCGGCGTAAAGCGGTTGGTGGCGGTCAGGCCGAGGTTGCGCAAGCTGCGCAAGAGCGGGTTGGCGTTGACGAACAGATGCTTCAACGCATCGGTGGTGAGCTGCATGGAAAGGATGTCGTCACGGCGGGCTGTTTCGTAGCGGCGCAACAGATGCGGGTCGCCGCAATCTTGCGGTGTGCCGTGTCGCAACAGCACTTCCGCCAATTGCCGCGCATCGCGGAAACCCAGATTCACACCTTGCCCCGCCAGCGGATGGACATTATGTGCGGCATCGCCAACCAGGGCCAGACGCGGTTTGGTGATGTGCGCCAGGTTTAGCACGCGCAGCGCGAAAGCCAACGGCGGCGTGATGACCTGCAAGTCCCCCAATGTGTATTGGGAAGCCGCAGCGACCCGCGCGCACAACTCCTCATGTGACAAGGCCAGCAATTCGGCTGATTTTTCCGGGCTGACCGACCACACGATGGAGACGCGCTTACCCGGCAAGGGCAGCAGCGCGAGTATCCCGTCGGGCGAGAACCATTGATAAGCCGTGCCATGATGGGGTTTGCTGCAACTGAAGTTGGCGACTACTCCGTGCTGATGGTAGGGAGTGGGTACTTCCGGCATTGCGGACTGATGGCGCACCCAAGAGTCGCGCCCGTCCGCACCGACGATCAGTTTCGCCTTGATTTCGCGCCCGTCCGCCAACTTCAAATGGGCGGCATCGGGATGCCAGTCGAGTTCGGAACAACGCGCGGGATTCAGCAATGTCAGGTTGTCCTGCTGTTGCAGCCCATCCCACAAGGCTTTTTGCAGCAGGCGACTTTCCAGGATAAAGGTCAATTCCGCCGCGCCGATCTGGTAGGCGCTGAAATCCAGCTCCGCGCCGTTGTCGCCGAACACGCGCATTTCTTCCACCTGCTGCACGCGGCTCAAGTCCAGTTTTTGCCATGCACCGCATTCGCGCAGGAATTCGGCATTGCCCGGGGTGACGGCGTAGATGCGGCTATCCCAATCGGAAATCAAAAATTGCTGTTCTCGTTCGCTTCCTCTCCCGCTGGGAGAGGATTGAGGTGAGGGGGCTTGCGTAACAAGATAGGTTGGTAAGGGCTGACCTTCCACCAAAGCGAGCGTTAGTCCGCTGGATTTGAGAGCGGCAGCCAGGCTTGCGCCAACCAGCCCTCCGCCAATGATGACCACATCGAATTCCATCGCATTCATGAACCGATAAAAACTTGGCGGCATCATAGCACGGGCTAGTTGCTTAATTTATAATCGCTCCTCATCGCGGAAGTCACCCATGCAAATCGGTCCATACAAATTGAAAAACAACCTGATCGTCGCTCCCATGGCGGGCGTGACGGACAGGCCGTTCCGCATCCTGTGCAAGCGCATGGGCGCGGGCATGGCGGTGAGCGAAATGGTGGCGTCCAATTCGCTGCTGTACGGCTCGGAGAAGACCAAGCGCCGCGCGAACCACGAAGGCGAAGCCGATCCGATTTCGGTGCAGATCGTCGGCACCGACCCGAAAATGCTGGCGCAGGCCGCGCAATACAACGCGGATAACGGCGCGCAGATCATCGACATCAACATGGGCTGTCCGGCCAAAAAAATCTGCAACGTGATGGCGGGCTCGGCACTGATGCAGAACGAGAAACTGGTGGCTGAAATACTGGAAGCGGTAGTCGGTGCGGTGGACGTACCCGTCACGCTGAAGATACGCACCGGCTGGGACAAAACCAACCGCAACGCGGCCAACATCGCGCGCATCGCGGAAAACAGCGGCATCCAAGCGTTGGCCATCCATGGCCGCACCCGCGCCTGCGCTTACACCGGCGACGCCGAATACGACACCATCCGTGCGGTGAAAGCGGCAGTGCGCATCCCCATTATCGCCAACGGCGACATCACCACGCCGGAGAAAGCCAAGTTCGTTTTGCGGCACACCGGTGCCGATGCGGTGATGATCGGTCGCGCCGCACAAGGCCGCCCGTGGCTGTTCCGCGAGATCGCGCATTTTCTGGATACCGGCACACACCTGTTGTCGCCGCAGGTGGCCGAGATACAACAGACATTGATCGCGCATGTGCATGAGCTGTATGCCTTCTACGGCGCACACACCGGATTGCGCGTGGCGCGCAAACACATCTCCTGGTACACCAAAGGACTGGCCGGTTCGGCGCATTTCCGCCATCACATGAACCAACTGGAAAGCATCGCAGAACAATTGCAAGCAGTGAACGATTTTTTTGAAGGACAGTTGCAGGCTGGGGAGAGCCTGCAATATGTCGAGTTGGCCGCATAAGCAGCAAGCCGCAGCCCCGCCAAGCGGGGATGCGCAACTGCGAAGACAGATACAACTGTTGCGGTGGTCGTTAACGAGGGAGCAGCATGAAAAAGGGGGAACAAAAAGTGTTGAACGAGAATGACGTGGCGCGCTATGTGCGCCAAGCGGTGGGCGATTATTTTGTTGACCTTGACGGGGAAGAACCGTCCTGCGCGGTGTACGACATGGTCATCAATTGCGTCGAGAAGCCGCTGATCGAGACTGTGCTGCACCACGCGGGCGGCAACCAGACCCGTGCCGCCGAACTGCTCGGAATGAACCGCAACACCCTGCGCAAGAAAATACAGACCCACAAAATCAAATCGTAGTATCAAGAATTCAAAACTCGGGAAAGTAGATCATGGCAGCAATCACTCAAGCACTCATCAGCGTTTCAGATAAATCCGGCGTCCTCGAATTCGCCAAGGGGCTGCATCAGCTCGGTGTAAAGATACTTTCTACCGGCGGCACGGCCAAGCTGTTCGCTGACAACGGCATCCCTGTCACCGAAGTGGCGGACTACACCGGCTTCCCCGAAATGCTCGATGGTCGCGTGAAGACGCTGCAACCCAAAGTGCATGCGGGCATCTTGGCGCGCCGCGATTTGCCCGAGCATGTCGCCACGCTGAAAAAACACGCCATCCCGACCATCGACCTGGTGGTGGTGAACCTGTACCCGTTCGCAGCCACCGTAGCCAAGCCAGGTTGCACGCTGGAAGACGCCATCGAGAACATAGACATCGGCGGTCCGACCATGGTGCGCTCCGCCGCCAAGAATCACGCGCATGTCGCCATCGTCACCGACCCGGCGGACTACGCCGACGTGCTGGCCGAAATGCAAACCAATCAGGGCGCAGTGAGCGACGCGACCCGTTTCGATCTGGCCAAAAAAGCGTTTTCGCATACCGCCGCCTACGACAGCACGATCAGCAACTACCTCACCGCGATCAGCAGCGATGGCGGCAAGACCGAATTCCCCGCACAGATCAATTTCAATTTCGCCAAGGTGCAGGACATGCGCTACGGCGAAAACCCGCACCAGAGCGCCGCGTTCTACCGAGACCTCAATCCGGTGGCAGGCGGTATCTCCGACTACACCCAGTTGCAAGGCAAAGAGCTCTCCTACAACAACATCGGTGACGCCGACGCGGCGTGGGAACTGGCCAAGACGTTCGATCAGCCCGCCTGTGTCATCGTCAAACACGCCAACCCCTGCGGCGTGGCGATTGCCGACACTGCGCTGAACGCCTACAAGCTGGCCTACGCCACCGACACCACTTCCGCGTTCGGCGGCATCATCGCCTTCAACCGCGAACTGGACGAAGCCTCCGCCGCGCAGATCACCGCCAACCAGTTCGTCGAACTCATCATCGCGCCTTCCGCTTCCGAAGCCGCCTTGAAAGTGACCGCCGCCAAACAGAACGTGCGCGTACTCACCGTGCCGCTGTCCAACGCGCACAACCAATACGACGTGAAGCGCGTGAGCGGCGGCCTGCTGGTGCAAACACCGGACGCACTCAACGTGCAGCTCGCGCAACTCAAAATCGTGAGCAAAGTGCGGCCGAGCAAAGAACAACTGGCCGATCTGCTGTTCGCCTGGCGCGTGGCGAAGTATGTGAAGTCCAACGCCATCGTATTCTGCAAAAACGGCCAGACCTTGGGCGTGGGCGCAGGCCAGATGAGCCGCGTGGATTCGACCCGCATCGCCAGCATCAAGGCGCAGAACGCAGGCCTGAGCCTGACCAATTCGGTGGTCGCCTCCGACGCCTTCTTCCCGTTCCGCGACGGCATTGACGTGCTGGCGCAAGCCGGTGCCAGAGCGGTGATTCAACCGGGTGGTTCGATGCGCGACGAGGAAGTCATCGCCGCAGCGGACGAGCATGGGTTGGCGATGGTGTTTACCGGCTTCCGTCATTTCCGTCATTGATAAGGTATTGCGGTGAAATTCACACAATACTTTCATACGATGCGTCTCCGTTCTGATAGAACTGGCGTTCAGCTTGAATGGATACAACAGGTGATAGATCATCCAGTCAAGCAAGTAGTTCAAACGGATGGTCGCATCCGTCGCTGGGCTTCGATTCCCGAAGCCGACGGAAAGTTTCTCCGTGTTATTCTGCTTGCCGATGGCGAAACCATACACAATGCTTTCTTCGGCAGGAGTTACAGTGATGAAAATTAAATACTTCCAGGATACCGACACACTTTACATTGAGTTGCGCGAGGTAAAGGTTGCTGAAACCAACGATGTCGATGAGAACACGCTGCTTGATCTCGACGCCAGTGGCAAGGTCTGTGGTATCACCATCGAACATGCGACAGAGCGGGTGGATTTGCCGAACTTCTCGTTTGAACGAATGGCCGCTTGAAATATAGGGGCAGTCGCCCATGTGATTACCTAGTGTCGCAAACCAGAAATAACGAAACATTAAACGGCGTCTTTTTTCGCCATGCCGCGTTGCATCCCCTTGCCGTATACCCCATACGGCTGCGGGTCCGCGCCTTGCCTGACAAAAAA
>SCUU01000275.1 GCA_004297065.1 Gallionellaceae bacterium | reverse complement strand
ATCAGGTTCTTCAGGTATTAACGCGATCGAATGTTCATCTAAAATTTTGGTAATCACGTTACTATCATAATTTTACAAAATAGAAAAAAAGTTAGCTTGTTATTTCATTAACCTTAGTCTTATTTTCCTCATTCTTCTTTCGTAAATAATTTTCTACCCATTCCATCGTTATAACGCCACTTTCTGCTAGATTAACAAGCGAATTTGGTGATGCTTCACCAGTAACTTTGCCACCATGTCTTCTAAGCTGTCTCCATTTTAAACGAGTATTTCCACTTTTTGAATTATAGATTATTCCTAAAACATCTCTTGCATTAACAAAAGTTATTTCACGAATTTTTTTCAAAGTTACTTTATCTGCTGCCTCAACATAAATTGAGCCATGTTCATCATCTCTTTCTGGAAAAACCTCATAATCTTCTAAGTAACTACTTGGAGCAAACGAACTACACGTACTTGCTATTATGAATCTCCTGAAACTTTCCAGTGATGCAGGTGTATCTATAGTAACCATTTGTGATCGATAAGTCTCGCTTATTTATCAAGCTTCGTGAAAGACTCAATTACTGTTTTTGTGAAGTCGTGCTGCAGGCGTTGATGACTCTATCCATTTGATTTTATGATGTAGATCTTGAGTTCTGAGCCTGCTCCTTAACCTTTGTGCTATAAAATGAATTTAATTTTTAAAACCATTTAACTTGTTTTTCTTGAAGTATTTCTGAATTCATCATCGTGATTTTGAGGGCCATGACCACATTTAGTGCATCCAACTTTGAAACCATTTGCGTCTTTTTCATAGATTTCACAGCCACAAAAACATGTCATATTATTACCGCCATTTTATTATGATTTAATCATTGCAGCAATTTCCACGAGGAATGTCATGCTCATGTGGACATTTTCTTGGATGTTTTAGCATTGTACAAAGAGCATCAGTGAATTGTTTATTCATGTGGTGTTCTATACCGCAGACCATTTCTTCATCTATTTCAACTTTTAACGCACTATTCATTAAAACTTCCAAAAGCCTGCTATTTCTCATCATACTAGCTCCAATTCTTTCTCCTTCATCTGTTAATTCTACTCCAGCTTTGTTATAATTTACAAGATTTTTTTCATTAAGTTTTTTTAACATTTGGACAACGCTTGGTTGTCGTACG
>SCUU01000274.1 GCA_004297065.1 Gallionellaceae bacterium | reverse complement strand
GCTCTTCCGATCTCCTATCTGCGCCAGGAGATGATCGGGAAGTATCCGTTCGTTGGCGAGTTCGACGTCTTCGCGACCGAAGGCGGCACTGCCGCGATGACCTACATCTTCAACACCCTGCGCGAGAACCACCTGCTGGCTCCGGGCGACGCCATCGCCATCGGCATGCCGATCTTCACGCCCTACATCGAGATCCCCGAGCTCAACGACTACCGGCTCAAGGAAATCAACATCGAGGCCGACCCGAAGCTGGGTTGGCAGTACCCCGACTCCGAGATCGACAAGCTCAAGGATCCGGCCGTGAAGGCCTTCTTCCTGGTCAATCCCAGCAACCCGCCCTCGGCCCGGATCAACCAGCGAACGCTTGAACGGATCGCCGGGATCGTGAAGGAGCGCCCGGACCTGATCATCCTGACCGACGACGTCTACGGCACCTTCGCCGACGACTTCGTCTCGCTGTTCGCCATCGCGCCGCAGAACACGATCCTGGTCTACTCGTTCTCGAAGTTCTTCGGGGCGACCGGCTGGCGCCTGGGCGCGATCGCCACCCACCGCGACAATGTCCTGGACCGCCTGATCAGCAAGCGGACGGAAGCTCAGCTCAAGGGCCTTGACGAACGCTACAGCTCGATCACCACGACCCCGCGCGAACTGAAGTTCATCGACCGCCTGGTCGCCGACAGCCGCACGGTCGCCCTGAACCACACGGCAGGGCTGTCGACCCCGCAGCAGGCGCAGATGGCGCTGTTCTCGCTGTTCTGCCTGATGGATACGCCAGGGGCCTACAAGGCGGCGATGAAGCGGCTGATCCGGGCGCGGGAAGCGGCGCTCTACCGCGAACTGGGCGTCGCGCCCGAGCACAACCCCGACGACGTCGGCTACTACACCTTGCTCGACCTTGAGTATCTGGGCGCCAAGGCGTTCGGCCAGGACTTCGTCGACTGGCTGATGAAGACCGTTCAGCCGACCACGCTGCTGTTCGAACTGGCCAAGGAATCCGGCGTCGTCCTGCTGCCGGGCGGCGGTTTCGGAACCCAGTCCCCGGCCGGCCGCGTCTCGCTGGCCAATCTCAACGAGGCGGACTACGTCAAGATCGGCCGCGCGGCGCGTAAGCTCATCGAGGGCTATTACGAGCGCTTCAAGTCGAAGAAATAGTCGCGGCCTTCATGCGGCGGCGGCCCGCGACCAGGGTCGCCGTCCCGGACGCCAGCAGGGCCGCAGCCCCGATCAGCCACGGGCAGTGCGGTTGGCCCGCGGCCCCGCAGATCACACCCAGATTGGCGACGCCGCGCGCCGCCAGCCAGGCCATCTCGGCGCTCAGCGCCGAGCCGACGAGCATGACCGCTCCAGCGGCGGTGACCAGATCCGACTTCAGCTGTGTCATGGCGACCTCATTTGGTGACTTGAAGCCATAAGCGCAGGC
>SCUU01000069.1 GCA_004297065.1 Gallionellaceae bacterium | reverse complement strand
AGTTCAAAGAGTTCACCTGCTTCAAAAACAACCCGATGGGTGAGTCGCCTAACGAACACAGCCTCTTGTTTTGTTTCGTGCCTTTCGTGTTTTTCGTGGATGAATTGCCGTTTTAAGGATAAAGGGCTGCGCGCTTCTAATGTGCGTTTTCCTCATGATTGCGCGAAAAAAAAGCCGGGGTGAACCCCGGCTCTTGCAAAACCAACTTCAGCAATACTTAAAACGGCACGCCTGCCGCACCAGCAGTAAAAGCGGGAAAAGCGGCGGTAAAGGTGACCTGATCGGCGGCGACATTGATCGCATTTCCGGCGACATCCTTGACGCCTGTGATGGTCAGTGTAGAGGCGTTTGCAGTAGTCACCCCGGCGGCAAGATTCAAGGTGTAGCCTGTAACAATATTGGCCGCATTCACATTCTCGGTGACGGAATCCGGCACCAGCGGCTTTGCTGCGGGCGTTGCCGTCAAGGCCACGGAATAATTCGCTTTGTTGGTCGCAGTTGCCGGATCGACCACTTCGTCAAAGGCGATGGTAATGCTGGAGACGGTAGCCGAGGAGCCCGCCTGGGTAAGTTTAGGCGCAACCTTATCTTCGGCGGTCACGACCGTGCTTGGTGCGGACTCGATACTATCCGAATTAAGCGATGTCACCGTGTAGTCATAAGCCAGCTTGACTGAACCGTTTTCAACATAGTCCACCAAAGTGGCATCCGTGTAGCCGGAAGCAAGCAGCGGCGTCGCATTCAGTTTTACGGCAGGGTGGGTGTTGGCCGGAGCGCTGGCTCCCGTTCCCCAAACCTGTTTCGTTGCACGGTAGATGTTGTAGGCCTTCGCTCCGGAAACCGGCAACCAGTCAAAGGTCGGAACGATCGCAGCAAGCGCGCCTTTCTTTGCATCCAGACTGGCTGCGTTGGTCAAATTGACAGCACCTGGCGCTGCCGCGGTTGCCCCGCCATTGGTAGTAAAGCTGACGTAGCCCTTGCCGGCAATTCCGGCCGCCGCATTGGCGGCCAGTGGCGGAAGATCCAAGCATGCGGTGCCCAACCCGGAAACCGCCACACCCGCATCATCCGTTAGCGGGGCATTGCACAAGTCGACGATGTAGGTCGCCGATACCCCCACAACAGGAAGCGTCACCGTCAACTGGGTGCGGTCTGCACTCCACGCAAGGGTATGGGCGATATTTGACGCCCTGATCGCCTTGTTGCCGGCAAAATTCACCGCGACATAAGAGTACAGGCCGGCAGGATTTGATGCGGATGTGTTGCCCACCACCGCTGTTTGTTTGATCGGCTTGCTGAACGTAAACACGACTTGCTGATTAGCCACAGGAGCGATGTCGGAGTTGTGTTGCGGGGTCACGCTGACCACCGTCGGCGGCAATGCCGAGGTTACGCTGACTGTTTTATTGATCGTTCCGCCATCGATTGGGGCCGTAACGGCAACCGCGTTGACCGATGCGAAAGCACCGGTTGTATCCGCCGCACTGATTGAGAACGCGCCCTGAGACTGGATATTGAGGAACGAGAAACTGCCGGTAGCCGTTGTCTGGGTTGTACTCACCACACTTGTCGGTGCCGTGGCTGTCGCAAGGGTCACGTTATACCCCAAACCCACAGGTGCGCCGGAAGCGTCGGTTACCACACCGGAAACAGTTGCGGCCAGCTTGCCGACTGGAATTGACACCGAGGCCGTGGCGGGCACACTGGAAGCCGCCCCCGTTGTGTTGAAAGCCGGGAGCGACTGAAACACGTATTTCGGATAGTGCAGACCCGTAGTACTCGCCATGTTGAGCGGACTGAAGACACCGCTCAAGTCAATCGTGGCGTGGTAAATAGCCACGGGCAGGTTTGGGATAGCAAATTGACCGGTCGAGCTTGTGGTTGCTTTTGCCACGCCAACATCCACAACGGCACCCACAATCGGTTCCCGGGTCGATGCATCGAGCAAAACGCCTTGTATGCTACCGCCCGAATTGGTTTGAATGACTGTTGTTGTCGTGTTAGTCGAGCTCCCGCTGCAACCAGCAATTGCTGAAGACAGCAGAACGCTTATTGCCCAAACCAGCAAATTGCGAATTGATTTGAATTTCATTTATAGCCTCTCCGATAAGTTTATGATGACCGCAAGTGCAGTGCGCGATTCCGGGCACACCAGCGGTCATTGTAGCGTAAAATCCGGACTGCATAATCACGGCATCAGAGGTCGCATCCCCGTGCCGTAAATGGAACCGCCTATGAGGCCAGACAGAATAGCCCCCGTACGGTAGCCATGAACAACCATTGCCGGCTACCTCTTGGGCGGCATTACATATTGGAACTTGACGCCATGAACACCATTTCTCCCGCCACAACCGAGCGCCGCGAAAACCATCGGGTGCGCGAAGTATTCATACAAGCCTGCGAGTTGCTTGTCCCTGTAGTGGCCGGTAACGACCAGGTTAAAACCGTATCGAACTTCGCGATGGCACATATGCTACAGGAGCACTTCCCCGGGCTATCTTCCGCCGAAGCGCATATTGTCATCGCGACGGTTGAGAAGGTACATCGGGAGGAGCGCTTGCACGCACTCTTGAATAAAAAAGGCTGACCCCGCACCGGGCCAGCCTCTTCGAAGCCATTGCCAGTTGAATTATTTTCCGGCTATCGGTTTCACACCCCAGATTTCTTTTGCATATTGCGCGATGGTGCGGTCGCTGGAAAACTTACCCATATTGGCCACGTTGAGGATCGTTTTTTTCACCCACACATCCTGATTCCTATACGCGGCCTCGACCTCGCCCTGACAGGCAATGTAAGCGGCGTAATCGGCCAGCAAAAGATATTTGTCCCCATTTTGCAGAAGGTTGTCCAGAATCGGTTTGAAGCGATCCGGCTGCCTGGGCGAGAAGAAGCCGGAACCGATCATATTCAGCACTTCGCGCAATTCGGCGTTGGCGTTGTAATAGTCCAGCGGCTGATATCCCTCGGCTTGCAAACTTGCCACTTCATCAGTGGTCAATCCGAAAATAAAGATGTTGTCGCGCCCGACCTCTTCGCCAATCTCTACGTTCGCCCCATCCAGCGTTCCGATGGTCAGCGCACCGTTCAGCGCCAGCTTCATATTGCCGGTGCCCGAAGCCTCGGTGCCGGCAGTGGATATCTGCTCGGACAGATCCGCCGCCGGGACAATAAATTCGGCGCTGGAAACATCGTAATTCGGTATAAAGGCAACCTTCAGCCGCCCACCCACTTGCGGATCGTTATTGACCGTGTCGGCCACATCGTTGATGAGCTTGATGATGAGTTTTGCCACCGCATATCCCGGAGCCGCTTTGCCGCCGAAAATCACTGTGCGCGGCACACATTCCCCCCCGCGACGGATGCGGTTGTATAGCGTAATGATATGCAGCACGTTGAGCAGCTGGCGCTTGTATTCGTGTATGCGTTTTATTTGCACATCGAAGAGCGAATCGACGCTCACATCCAGATCGAGCTTCCGTTTAATCAATCCGGCCAGATGCACTTTATTCGCCCGCTTGATGTCGGCGAACCGTTGGCGGAAAGTTTTATCTTCCGCCAGCGGGACCAGCTTGTTAAGCTGGCCCAAATCCCTGATCCAATCCTTGCCGATACGGGAAGAAATCAGTTCCGTCAGCGGCGGGTTGGATTGATTCAGCCAACGGCGCGGCGTAATGCCGTTGGTCATATTGACGATCTTGCCCGGATAAAAATGATCGAAATCGGCGAAGATAGTCTGCTTCATCAACTGCGTATGAATCGCCGCCACCCCGTTCACTTTGTGACTGCCGACAGTCGCCAGATGCGCCATGCGTATGCGTTTCCCGCCGTCTTCGGCAATGATGGACATACGCCGCAACAGATCGTTATCGCCTGGAAATTTATGCTGCACCTCTTTCAGGAAACGATAATTGATCTCGTAAATAATCTGCAAATGGCGCGGCAGGATGCTCTCGAACATGCCGACCGGCCAAGTCTCCAGCGCTTCCGGCATCAGGGTATGGTTGGTATACGAAAAAGTACGCACGGTGATGTCCCATGCCTTTTCCCATGGCAAATGATGCAGATCGACCAGTACCCGCATCAGTTCGGCGATGGAGATGGCCGGATGGGTGTCGTTCAACTGAATCGCGACCTTATCCGGCAAGGCATCGAAGTTGTCGTGATCTTTGAGGTAGCGCGTCAAAATATCCTGTAGCGAAGCGCAGGTGAAAAAATACTGCTGCTTCAAACGCAACTCGTGTCCCATCTGCGTGGAGTCGTTGGGATAAAGCACCTTCGACAAATTCTCGGAACGGTCTTTGTCTTCGACCGCCTTGATGTAATTGCCCTGATTGAAATAGCCCAGATCGAAATCGCGCGAAGACTTGGCCGCCCATAAACGCATGTTGTTCACAGTACGCGTGCCGTAGCCCGGAATAGGCGTATCGTGCGCCATCGCCATCACATCGTCCGTATCCATCCACTGATAGCGGGCAATGCCTTTGTCGTCGGTATATTCGGTCACGCGTCCGTGGAATTTCACTTGATACAAAACTTCCGGGCGCGAAAATTCCCAAGGATTGCCGTAACGCAACCAATTATCCGGGTGTTCGACCTGCCTGCCGCTTTCGATACGCTGCTGGAACATGCCGTATTCGTAACGAATGCCGTATCCGTATCCAGGCAGGTTCAGCGTTGCCATGGAATCGAGAAAACATGCCGCCAAACGTCCGAGGCCGCCATTGCCCAGCGCCGCGTCGTACTCGACATCGCGCAGTCTTTCCAAATCCACGCCCAACTCTTGCAGCGCCTTGAGAGTCGGCTGATCCAATTCCAGATTATGCAGGCTGTTCATCAATGATCGGCCCATCAGGAATTCCATGGAAAAATAATAGATGCGCTTCACATCGTTGTCGTAATAGGCGCGCATGGTTTCCATCCAGCGGTCGATCAAACGGTCACGCACCACATATGCCGCAGTAAAGAACCAGTCCCGTTCTGTCGCAGTGATGGAGTCCTTGCCCACAGCATAGGTGAGCCGCTCGGAAAGCGCATTTTTGATTGAGCCGCTATCGCATGCTTTCTCAACGTGATGAACAATCGCTTTTTTTGAATTCACCGACATATTCAATCCCCCAAGATAGGTTGCTGCAACTTATTGCCCGAACCCAGACATTCCATTCAGGACACCTCTAAAAATCCATATTTCATCCCAACTGATGGAACTACTGGTGAAACAACTAGCCATCTCACTAAGGCAGCAAGCTGCCAAGTGATTGGTTATAGCCATTCCACTAAGGTTGCCAA
>SCUU01000215.1 GCA_004297065.1 Gallionellaceae bacterium | reverse complement strand
GGAACAGCAGGAAGGGGAAGCGGTAGTACTCCATGTAGAGCCGGGCCATGGACTGGCCGAGCCAGATCCCCGCCGCGCCGCCGATCAGCACTCCCGCCCCCGCGATCACGGCGACCAGCTTCAGATAGTGGGCGGCGATGTCGCGATTCCGGTAGCCGAAGGCCTTCAGCAGTCCGATACCCGCGCGCTGGACGGCGATGGCGCGCGAGATCACGACGTTGACCAGAAAGGCGGCGACCAGAAGGAAGACGGGCGGCAGGACCCGGCCCATCGTCGCCAGCTGGTCGATCTCGCTCGACACGAAGGCGTCCGAGATCTGATCCCGGCGACCGTAGGCGCCCGGCGCCCCGAACGGCTCGAGCAGGCGATCGAGCGCCGCGATGACCGCCGGCTCCGAGGCGTCGCGCGAGAGCCGCGCCACCGCCTCGTTGAAGGCCTCGTCCTGATTGACGGCCTGCTCCAGGGCGCTGCGGCGCATCCACAGGACGCCGAACACCCGATCGTCGGGAACGAACTGGCCCGGGCCGATGGCGTAGACATGTTCCGGCGACAGGACGATCCCGACCACCGCCAGCTCACGCCGCCCGCCGTAGAGGGTGACCGGAACGCGATCCCCGGGTTCCAGCCGGTGGGCGTCGGCGAAGGCCTTGAGCACGACGGCCTCGTCCGCCCGGCCCGGGGTCGGGAAACGGCCCCGCACCAGATGAAGCCGGTTGACGGACGGCTCGCCCTGATCCGGCAGCGACAGAACCTCGCCGGAGGCCGGGGCGCTCATGCCCTCCATGGCGAAGAGGGCCGGCGCCCGGATCCGGGTGGTCAGGGCCTGGACCCCGTCGATGGCCCTGAGGTCGGTGATCAGCCGCTCGGGCGCGCGGACCGTCGGGGCCCAGACGTCGGCGAAAAGATAGCGTTCGTAATAGGCCCGGCGGGTCTCCTGCAGCGAGCTCAGCATGCCGGCGG
>SCUU01000068.1 GCA_004297065.1 Gallionellaceae bacterium | reverse complement strand
GCGCGCCGCCTTGGTTGGGAAGCTGCTTCGGGCTACGCCCTACACCGCTTCCCAACCAAGGCAGAAAAAGCGGACAATTCATGTGCTACAGAACCGGACAATTCTAAAAACCCGCGACATGTATTCATGTTAATTCTCCTTCAAGAAAGGGGGCGATTCAGGAGGCTTGGCCCGAAATCGACTAGCCCCCCTCCGCCCGGATCACACGGGATCGAAACGGTCGAGGTTCATCACCTTGTTCCAAGCGGCGGCGAAATCGCGCACGAATTTTTCGCCCACGTCCGCACTGGCATACACCTCGGCCAGTGCGCGCAACTCGGAGTTAGAGCCGAAAATCAGATCCACGCGCGTAGCGGTGTATTTCACTGCGCCGCTCTTGCGATCAAGCCCCTCGTACAAATTGGCTTGGCCTGCCACTGGTCGCCATTCCGTCGCCATGTCGAGCAGGTTGACGAAAAAGTCGTTGCTCAACACACCGGCACGCGCGGTGAACACGCCATGTGCGCTGCCGCCGTGGTTGGCTCCGAGCACACGCAATCCGCCCACCAGCACGGCCATCTCCGGCGCGGTGAGGGTGAGCAGTTGCGCGCGATCCACCAGCCAGTGCTCTGCCGCCACGCCTTGGCCGCGTGCACCAAGGTAATTGCGGAAGCCGTCGGCCACGGGTTCCAGCACGGCGAACGATTCCACATCGGTCTGTTCCTGTGCCGCATCCATGCGTCCCGCCGTGAACGGCACGGTCACTTTAACGCCCGCTTGTTGCGCCGCCGCTTCCACCGCCGCGCAACCTGCCAGCACAATCAAATCCGCCAGTGAGATTTTTTTGCCGCCGCTTTGCGCGCCATTGAATTCGCGCTGGATGGCTTCCAGCGTTTTCAGCACGCGCGCCAGTTGCGCCGGTTGGTTGACCTCCCAATCTTTCATGGGAGCTAGACGGATGCGCGCGCCGTTTGCGCCACCGCGTTTATCCGAGCCACGGAAGGTGGAAGCGGATGCCCACGCGGCCGATACCAATTGCGCGATGCTCAAGCCAGAGGCCAGCACGCTTGCTTTGAGCGCGGCAATATCCTGTGCATTTACCAGCGCGTGATTCACTGCGGGGATGGGGTCTTGCCAAATCAGGTTTTCTTTAGGCACTTCCGCGCCGAGATAGCGGACACGCGGCCCCATGTCGCGGTGGGTGAGCTTGAACCAGGCGCGCGCGAAGGCATCCGCAAATTCCTCCGGGTGCTCGTAAAAGCGCCGCGAAATCTTTGCGTAGGCCGGATCAAAGCGCAGCGACAGATCCGTAGTGAGCATGGTGGGCGAGTGTTTCTTGCCGGGATCGTGCGCATCCGGCACCGTGCCGGCACCCGCGCCATTCTTCGCCGTCCACTGCTGCGCGCCCGCCGGACTCCGGGTCAATTCCCACTCGTAGCCGAACAGGGTCTCGAAGAAATTGTTGCTCCACTGCGTCGGTGTGCGCGTCCACGTTACCTCCGGGCCGCCGCTGATGGTGTCGCCGCCCTTGCCGCTGGCAAAACTGCTCTTCCAGCCCAAGCCCTGCGCCTCGATTGCTGCGGCTTCCGGTTCTGCACCCACATGACTGGCGGGCGCCGCGCCGTGGCTCTTGCCGAAAGTGTGTCCGCCCGCGATGAGCGCGACCGTCTCCTCGTCGTTCATCGCCATGCGGCGGAAAGTTTCGCGGATGTCATGCGCGGCGAGCAAGGGGTCGGGGTTGCCGTTCGGGCCTTCCGGGTTCACATAGATCAGACCCATCTGCACGGCGGCCAGCGGATTTTCCAGATCGCGCTCGCCGGAATAACGTTTGTCCTCCAGCCATTTTCCTTCCGCGCCCCAGTACACGCTCTCGTCCGGCTCCCACACATCAACCCGCCCGCCCGCAAAACCATAGGTCTTGAAACCCATGCTTTCCAGCGCGACATTGCCCGCCAGGATCATCAAGTCGGCCCAGGAAATCCTGCGACCGTATTTCTGCTTGATCGGCCAGATCAGGCGGCGCGCCTTGTCCAGATTGACATTGTCCGGCCAGCTATTCAGCGGCGCGAAGCGTTGCATGCCCATGCCGGCGCCGCCGCGCCCGTCGCCGATGCGGTAGGTGCCCGCACTGTGCCAGGCCATGCGGATGAAGAACGGTCCATAGTGACCGAAGTCCGCCGGCCACCAGTCCTGCGAGTCGGTCATCAGTGCCGCAAGATCGCGCTTCACGGCGGAGAGATCGAGGCCGGCAAATTCGCGCGCGTAATTAAAGTCCGCCCCCATGGGGTCGGACAGCCCGGAATGCTGGCGCAGGATGTTCAAGTTAAGTTGATCGGGCCACCACTCGCGGTTGGTTTTCGCTGCACCACCAGCGGCAGTGTGATGGAAAGGGCATTTAGATTCGGTGGACATAGCTGTTCTCCTCGGTTGGTTGAGCGGGGCGACACGTCACCCACGGACGCAATGTAGGCTTTCTCCCACCATCAATCCAATTGATTGTTCAAAGCGATGTGATTTATTATTCAAATCGCAACCCTCATCCCAGCCTTCCCCCAGAGGGGGAGGATTGATGTGGGGGAATTTGAATGACGGCTTAAAGGAGCTCGCCATGACCCTCAACGAACTGCGCTTCATCGTGGCCGTGGCGCGCGAACGCAACTTCCGCCGCGCCGCGGAAAAGGCTTTCATCAGCCAGCCCGCGCTGTCGCTGGCGATACAGAAGCTGGAAGAGGAATTGGGTCTGAAAATCTTCGAGCGCGGCAAGAGCGAGGTCACGCTCACCCCGGTCGGCAACGCCATCGTGGAGCAGGCGCAGCGTGTGCTGGAAGAAACGGAACGCATCCGCGAGATCGCCGCGCGGGCCGGGAATCAGCTCACCACGCCGCTGCACGTCGGCGTCATCCACAGCGTTGGCCCCTATCTGCTGCCCGACCTGATCCCCGCGTTGAGAAAGATTGCCCCGCAGATGGCGCTGGAGGTGGAGGAGAACATCACTGCGAACCTGGAAAGCCTGCTGCGCAACGGCAAGCTCGACGTCATCGTCATCGCGCTGCCGTTCGGCGACGCCTCCATCGTCACCCACGCCCTATACGACGAGCCGTTCGAAGTGGTGGTGAACAGCGAGCATCGCTGGGCGGAGCGGCGCAGCATCAAGGCCAGTGAACTGCCTGAGGAGAAAGTGCTGCTACTGGATTCAGGCCACTGCTTCAGCAACCAGGTGGCGGAAGCTTGTCCCGACCTGAGCCGCAAAAGCGCGGACATCCAGCACGGCACTTCGCTGGAGACCATACGCAACATGGTCGCTTCCGGCCTCGGCGTCACCGTGCTGCCCGCCTCGGCCAACAGCGCGCGCTACCGCAGCAAGCTACTCCGCGCAGTGCCCTTCACCAGACCCGCGCCCTCACGCCGCATCGCACTGGCCTGGCGCAAGAGCTACGCGCGCGCGCAAGCCATCGAAGCACTGGCGCAGGCCGTCACGCTAGCCAAGATCACTGGCATCAAACATCTGGAGTAACGCTCATGGCTCATATTTCAATGATGTATCCTTTGCACCATGAGCATTTCCCTCCCTTGCAGGGCGCGTTTCGGCAGAGCCGAAACCGTTCACAAGGCGCGGAGCATGCTCCGCGAAACCCCTTGTTCACCCCCCGTCCCCCCTCTGGTAGAACGACTGATGGAACAACTAGCCATCTCACTAAGCCGCACAAAACGCGGCAAGTGATTGGTTATAGCCATTCGACTAAGCCGGCACACCCCACCCGCCGTTGGCGGGCAGAGTACGAGAGCGGGCAAGTCGCTGGTTATCCCATAGGGCGAGGGGTACAGCATGCCCTCGCTGCGCGAGATTATCTTTAACCATGCGCGAGCAACCCTACCGCCAGAACCTGTTGCTGCGTTCGAGCTACAGCCTCATCGCCCCCCTGTACGACACCGCCATCGAGCGCACCACGCGCAGGGCGCGCAAACAATCGCTGCGCGCCTTGCCTGCCGAGGCAGGCAAACATATCCTGATAAGCGGCGTGGGCACCGGACTGGATTTGCCATTATTGCCAACAGTACACCGTTACACTGCGCTCGATTTCAACCCGGCGATGCTGTCACGCGCCAAACTGCGCAGCGAGAAGCTGGAAGTGGGATTCGTGCTGGGCGATAGCATGGCGCTGCCGTTCGCCGACGCGCAATTCGACCATGTGGTGCTGCACCTCATCACTGCCGTGGTGTCGGAACCGCAACGCTGCCTGAGCGAAGCAGCACGCGTGCTGAAACCCGGCGGCAGCATCATCCTGTTCGACAAGTTCCTGCAGCCGCGACAGCGTGCGCCGTTGCGGCGCTTGTTCAACATCGTCACGCGCCGTTTCGTCACGCGCATGGATGTGGTGTTCGAAGAGGTGCTGCGCGCCGCGCCGGAACTGCAAGTGGTGAGCGATGTGCCGCTGCTGGGGAACGGCTGGTTCCGCGGGATCGTTTTGCGTAAACCGCAATGAACTGCGGGATTCATGCGGATAGTGCCGGTCTTCCGACCTCGGCCAGGAACAAGCCTTTGGGGTTGAAAATAACCCACGGCTGGCGGGGTAAAACATATCTAGGGAAACGCCGATTAAGTCCACGCAATGAGTGGGCAATGCGTTAATGGCTAGAGCACACCACAAGAGACGAAAGAGATGAAGCAACAGACATTGGCGGCAAATGGATTCGAGGCCTACCGGAAAGCGACCCGCAAAGCGGAGTTTCTATCGCGCATGGGAGCGTTGGTTCCTTGGGAGGAATTCTGCAAAGTAATCGAACCTTTCTATCCGAAGGCGGGAAACGGACGTCCGCCCGTCGGGTTGGAGCGCGTATTGCGGATGTACTTCGTTGCCAGCTGGTTCAACTTGTCCGATGTGGCCTGCGAGGACGCACTGTACGACGTACCCACATTCCGTGAATTTTGCGGATTCGACTTGGGGCGAGAGCGAATCCCTGACGCCACAACGCTGATGAACTTCCGCCACCTGCTAGAGCAGAACCATCTGGGCGCAGCCATGTTTGCCAAGGTGGGCGAATTGCTTCTTGCCAATGGCATGAAGCTCTCGGGCGGCACCATCGTCGATGCCACCATCATTGCCGCGCCAAGCTCGACCAAGAACGCAGGCAATGCCCGCGATCCCGAGATGCGCCAGACCAAGAAAGGCAACCAGTGGCACTTTGGCATGAAGGTGCACATTGGGGTGGATAGCCGCTCCGGCCTTGCCCACAGCGCCACGGTCACGCCAGCCAATGTCCACGATAGCCAGGAACTGCCGAACCTGTTGCGTGGCGACGAGACCCGGCTATATGGTGACAGCGCCTACAT
>SCUU01000273.1 GCA_004297065.1 Gallionellaceae bacterium | reverse complement strand
GAGCCTGATGAAGCCGTCCGCGTCGGCCTGCCGATATCCCTCTCCTTCCTCGAAGGTCGCTATCTTCGGGTCGTAAAGGGATTTCGGCGATTTCCTGCCGGCCACGATGGCATTTCCCTTATAGAGCTTGAGCCGCACGCGGCCGCTGACATTTTGCTGAGAGGCATCGATAGCCTGCTGCAGGATCTCCCGCTCCGGCGCAAACCAGTAACCATAATAGACCAGTTCCGCGTACTTGGGAATGAGCGAGTCTCTGAGCCGCATCACTTCCCGATCCAGCGTAAGCGACTCCAGGGCGCGGCGCGCGCAATGGAGGAGAGTTCCCCCGGGCGTTTCATAGACGCCGCGGGATTTCATTCCCACGTACCGGTTCTCGACCAGATCCACCCTGCCGATGCCGTGCTTTGCCCCCAGGTCATTCAACCGCGAGAGAAGAATCGCAGGCGAATAACGTTTGCCGTTCAGGGCCACGGGATCTCCACGGAAAAAATCAATCTCGATATACTCCGGCCGGTTGGGCGCCTTCTCTAGGGGTCTGGTCCAGAGAAACATATCCGGCGGCGGCTCCCGCCACGGATCTTCCAAGATCCCCCCTTCGTAGCTGATATGAAAGATATTGGGGTCGGTGCTGTAGGGTCTCTTTTTGCTTACGGGCACAGGGATGCCATGAGCCTTGGCATAGGCAACCAAAGATTGCCGCGAGTTGAGATCCCAGAGCCGCCACGGCGCGATCACTTTTATATCCGGCTGCAACGCGTAGTAGGTAAGCTCGAAGCGCACCTGGTCGTTCCCTTTACCGGTCGCCCCGTGGGCCACCGCACCCGCCTTCTCTCTCATGGCGATATCGATCTGCCTCTTGGCGATAAGCGGCCGGGCAATCGAAGTCCCCAGAAGGTAAGAGCCCTCGTAAACCGCATTGGCCCGCAGCATGGGGAAAACATAATGCCGGACGAACTCTTCTCTGAGATCATCGACAAATACCTTGCTCGCCCCGGTCTTCAATGCCTTGCGTTTGACCGCCCGCAGATCCTCGCCCTGGCCAAGATCGGCGCAATAGGCGATCACCTCGCAGCCGTAATTCTCGATCAGCCAGCGCAGGATGACCGAGGT
>SCUU01000272.1 GCA_004297065.1 Gallionellaceae bacterium | reverse complement strand
CTGAAGCCCACCTACGGCGTGGTGTCGCGCTACGGCATGATCGCGTTCGCTTCCAGCCTCGACCAGGGCGGGCCGTTTGCCAAGACCGCCGAAGACCTGGCGCTGATGCTGAACGTGATGGCGGGGTTCGATGCGCGCGACTCGACCAGCCTCGAGCGCGAGCCCGAAGACTATGCCCGGGACCTCGCCAAGTCGGTCACGGGCTTGCGCATCGGGCTGCCGAGCGAGTTTTTCGCGGATGGGGTCGCGCCGGATGTCGCCAAAGCGGTCGATGGCGCCATTGCGGAATTCAAGCAGTTGGGCTGCGAAACGGTCGAGGTGCGGCTTCCCAACATGCGGCTGTCGGTGCCGGTGTATTACGTGCTGGCGCCGGCGGAGGCGTCCTCCAACCTGTCGCGTTTCGACGGCGTGCGCTACGGCTACCGCGCGCCGCAGTATTCCGACCTGCTCGACATGTACTGCAAGACCCGCGCGCAGGGCTTCGGCGCGGAAGTGAAGCGGCGGATACTGATCGGCACTTACGTGCTGTCGCACGGCTACTATGACGCCTATTACATCAAGGCGCAGAAGCTGCGGCGGCTGATCGCGCAGGATTTCGTCGCGGCTTTCCAGAAATGCGACGTGATCATGGGGCCGACCAGCCCGACCACTGCGTTCAACATCGACGAAAAAGCCGGCGACCCGGTGCAGATGTACCTGTCGGACATTTACACGATTGCGGTCAACCTCGCGGGGCTCCCGGGCATGTCGATCCCATGCGGCTTCGGCAACAAGCATCACCCGGTGGGGCTGCAGCTGATCGGCAATTATTTTAGCGAAGCGAAAATGCTCAACGTCGCGCACCAGTACCAGCAGGCGACCGATTGGCATATGCGGATGCCTGACGGCATTCAAGGTGAAGGGTAAAGCGAAGCGCCATGAAATGGGAAACGGTAATCGGGCTTGAGACGCACGTGCAGCTGTCGACGCGCTCGAAGATTTTTTCGGGCGCGCCCACAGCCTTTGGCGCGGCGCCCAACACGCAGGCATGCGCGATCGACATCGCGCTGCCGGGCGTGCTGCCGGTGTTGAACCGCGGCGCCGTCGAGCGCGCGCTCCGCTTCGGACTCGCGGTTGGCGGCAAGATCAATCGGCGCTCGATATTCGCGCGCAAGAATTATTTCTATCCCGATCTGCCCAAGGGCTACCAGATCAGCCAGTACGAGCTGCCG
>SCUU01000067.1 GCA_004297065.1 Gallionellaceae bacterium | reverse complement strand
ATAAACGTTCCAAGGTGCCGCGGGCGCGAGGGTGTCCAGCGTGAGGTTGGCGGTTGTGCCCAGCGGGACGTTGGCGGTCTTGACCAGCACCGCCAGATTGCCGTCGGAGAACTGGGTGGCATCGAACTCGTAGGCGCCCGTCGTGGCGTTCTTGGTTGCCGCCACTGTGCTGGATAAAAGTGTCGTCGCATTAGTGCCGGTCACGGTCACGCTACTAACTGTATCACCCGTTGCAGTCATCACGGTCAATGCAGTAGTCTTGGTCGCTTCCGTCTTGTTGACGTAGGCATCGCCGTCTTTCGAAACGGCGGGCGCGGAACTCAGGTTCAGATTGGTATTGCCATAGCCCCAGTTGCCCGCGGCGTCCGAGACAGAGGTCGAGACCGACAACGAGCCGTCGGCAAACCCGGTGGCATCGAAAGTCCACTTGCCTGCGGCGTCTTTGGTGGCATTAACGCTGGCCCACGTCCCTATAGTCGATCCTGCCGCCGGTTTGCCCGTGCCGGAGATGTAAACGCTTTGCACCGTGTCGCCGGCAGCGATGCCGCCGAGCGTGAGCGCGGTTTTAGTGCCGATTTCGTTGAGGGTAACGTTGGTATCTGTTCCCGCATGAACCGTGATGTTGGCGCCATTCGGTGCAAGCGTGTCTTTGGTGAGGGTCACGGCGGGCAGGTTTGCGGCCAGGCCACCCGTCGGGGTGGCGTTCACCGTGACAGTCAGGTTGCCGTCCGCGAACTGGGTCGCATCGAAGGTGTAGGGGCCCGCAGGTGTGCCCGCTGTTGCTGCTACGCTCGTTGCTCCGCCCGCCGTGGCCGGCGTGCCGGTAATCGTTACGCTATTGATCGTATTTCCCGTCGGCACAGTCACATTGAGGTGGGTAGAGTTAACGTATGCAAAAGTGGTCGGGTTATATGACTTAAGCTCATTACTGTTGATGTAGGCGTCGCCGCCCGCATCCACTTGCGCAGTTGCAGCAATCGCTATGCCTGCCGTATTCAGGGTTAGTGTCTTGGTGGACAAGGCGGTATTGCCCGCAGTGTCTATCGTGGTGATTTTGACGCTCAGGGAACCATCCGCAAATTGGGTGGAATCGAATACCCAGTTCCCGGCTGCATCTTTGGTGGCCGTGGTGTTCAGTGCGGCTCCGCCGATCTTGGCAATGCCGGAAACGCCTACGCTGCTGATAGATTCGCCGGTTCCTAGCATTGCGGCTACTGTGATAGCAGTTGATGCCGAGGCGGTGCTAAGTACTGTGATACCGCCGACGTTCGCGCCTGTGGCAGAAGCAGGTGCAACGGTATCCAGTGTGAAGTTTAATGCGCTAGAGGCGGCAGATACATTACCTGCCGCATCGGTTTGTTTTACCTGAACGCTATTTGCACCCTCTTTGGCAACAAAGGTGGCTGCCCAAGTAACTCCATTGTCCTCACTGTATTGGTAGGTTGCACCGGTTTCACCGATCACGTTCAGCTTGCCGTTGTTGGTGATGTTGTCCGTCGTGCTGGCTCCCGTATCGGCCTGTAAAGTCACGGTTGGCGCGTTGGCAACGTTATCGTAAGTAAAGCTGAAAGTAGTGGGGGTGGTCGAGGTATTACCCGCCGCGTCTTTTTGACGCACCTGGACGGTATTCAATCCCTGCGCGGCAGCAAAGGTCGATGTCCAGGTTACCCCGTTGTCCACGCTGTATTCCAGAGTTGCGCCAACTTCCGTGCCTGTGACAGAGAGCGTGCCGACATTGGTAATTTTGTCGGTCGCGCTGGTGCCGGAGTCTGTGGTCAAGGCAACTGTCGGCGCTGTTGGTGCAATTGTATCGAGCGTAAAGGTGAATGCGGTCGAGACTGGCGACACGTTTCCGGCAGCATCCGTTTGGCGCACCAATACGGAGTTGCTTCCTTCTTTGGCGGTAAAGGTGGTTGCCCAGGTTACCCCATTGTCCACGCTGTATTCCACGGTTGCACTGGTTTCCCCGGTGACAGAGAGCGTGCCGGTATTGGTGATCTTATCGATCGCGCTGGTGCCTGAATCCTTGGTTAATGCAACTGTCGGAACTGTTGGCGCAATCGTGTCGAGCGTAAAGGTAAATGCGGTAGAGGCTGCCGACACATTTCCGGCTGTGTCCGTTTGGCGTACCAATACGGAGTTGCTTCCTTCTTTTGCAAGAAAGGTCGTTGCCCAAGTTACCCCATTGTCTACGCTGTATTGCACGATTGCGCCGGTTTCGATTCCGGTAGTTGGGATAGAGAGCGTGCCGACATTGGTAATTTTGTCGGTCGGGCTGGAGCCGGAGTCTGTGGTCAATGCAACTGCCGGGGGAGTGGCAACCGTATCGTATGTAAAGCTGAACGTGGTGCTGGCCGACGTGTTACCCGCCGCGTCTGTTTGACGCACGAGGACGGTATTCAATCCCTGCGCGGCGGCGAAGGTCGGTGTCCAGGTTACCCCGTTATCGGTGCTGTACTCTATGGTTGCGCCTGTTTCTGTTCCGGTAACAGAGAGCGTGCCGACATTGGTAATTTTATCGGTCAAGCTGGAGCCGGAGTCTGTGGTCAATGCAACTGTTGGCGCAGCGGCAACCGTGTCCAGGGTAAAGGTAATACTGGCGGCTGCAGACGGAACGGCTGCGGCACCCGTGCCAACTGTTTGGCGAACTTGGATAGTGTGGGTTCCGTCAGCTAATGTGGCGGGTTGAACGCCAGACCAAGTGGTGCCACCATCGGTACTGTATTCTGCAATGGCCCCGGCTGCTAGTCCCGAGACGGAGAGTAAGCTTTTGTTGGTAATTTTGTCGGTCGGACTGGTTCCGGTATCTGTACTCAACGCAACCGTCGGCGTGCTCAGGATAACCGTAGTTCCCGCATTTATAGTCAGAGTGCCGACATTTGAACCGGTGTTGCCAGCAGCATCGCTCAAGGAAGTGGTTACGGTTAACGTGCCATCGGCAAATTGCGTCGCATCAAATTCCCACAGCCCCGTCGCATTTTTAACCGCGCTGGCAGTCAGTGGCGAAGTGGTGGCTCGGGAAGTGCCGGAAATAGACACTCCCGCTATCGTTTCATTCGGGTTTGCGGTAATGACCAGCGGAGTTTTTGAAGTGATCGCAGCGCCGCTGATCGTAGTGGAAGGAGGTGTTGTGCCAGAGAGCGCAAAATTGCTTAAAGTTGTTGGGGCGGTGGTATCGAGCGTGAGCGTGATTGGCGTTGCAGGCGACTTGCTGACGCCATCGCTCTGGCGCACCTGAATAGTGTACGCGCCATCTGCCAATATGGGTTGAGTCGTCGTCCAAGTAGTTCCATCCGTGCTGTATTCGACGGTGGCATTGGCTATGGTACCGGTGACGACCAGTTTGGCATTGCTAGTGATTTTATCCGTGGCAGATGTGCCGCTGTCCTTGAACAAGGTAACTGTCGGAGCTGTCAGTGTGCCGGACTGTGCTTGTGCCCCGCTAATTGCCGTGCCGGATGCCGCCGCCGCAATTTTTTGCGTTTCTGTTGTAATGGAAGTGGCCACTGTCGTGGCATTGACCTGCGAACCGGTAGCTTTGTAAGCCAGGTTCAAAATGCCGGTAACGGATGTGGCATTGGTCAAATCAACGGCTTGCCCCAGAGCCGCGTTGCCATTGGCAACTGTTGCGATTTTGTCCAATGCCGCCGCGTACACATTTTGCAGCTGCGTGGCATCGCCGGACAAGGCAGCGGTAATCGCGCCGGAATCCGCTTTTGCAGCGGCGGTCGCAACAGCCACAATCTGCGCCGCCACTTTTTGCGTGGCCAGCGCGGTAGCGTCGGTGCTATTCAGCGCCAATGCCGCGACAGGATCGTATTTGGTGATCGTTTTGCCGACGGGAAGATTGAGCCCCAAACCGGTTGCCACATCAGTTTCGGCCTGTGAAACAGACAGCGTCAGGCCTTTAGCCTTTGCTTGGTCAATGCTGTTTTGCACCAAGGTCGTAAGCGGATTGACGATCGTCGATCCGTCGGGAGCCTTGAGCACCAAGCTATTGCGTAGCAGAGTGTCGATATTTGTACCCCCGACCGCGAGAATCGAACCCTGCAATGTGGTTGAGCCGCTGAAATTACCCTGTGCATCAGTCACGATGCCGGTATCTTCATTGGCGTCAGCTTTGCCGTTACCGTTAACGTCAACATATATCTTGGCGCCGGAAATTTTGCCATCGGCTACGGCACCGGTTAATGAGTGTGCGATTGCTGTGGGAGTGGAGGGAGTGGAGGAAGCCCCCCCTTTTTTGCCACCCAGTGCCACACCCAAACCAACCGCACCAGCAGTCAATCCGCCAAGTACAAATCCGAATGAAGAGCCACTGCCGGAATCTTCTTCATGACGTTGAGCTTGTTGTGTCGGCGCTTGTTGAATGATGATGGTAGTGCCTGCGGGGGTGCCTGCGGGAAGCGCTGTGCCGGCAGGTAAGGCCGGGGTGTTTGCGGGGGCGGCTGGCGTCGCGGCGGTCGGTGGCGGTGTGGCAACGCCCGGCGTGCCGACGTCGGTGGTTTCAAACTCGGAATCTCCCTTTGCTGCAGCCAGCAGGATGGGTTCACCTGCGGCCGTATTTTCGGCTAACAGATTTTCTTCAGCCCACCCGTTGGGCAGTTTTTTCTTGGCGGCGACTTGCGCCGCAATAGCGCTTTCCAAAGCGAGGGTTTGTGCATCGAGGGAAGCCTGTGAAACGGGATTGTTATGGGCGAACTTCTTTGCGTCCTTAACGTTAGATGTGGTGGTATTGCCGGATTTTGCTTTCATGATTTCCTCGCTTTTGGGTCTATCGCAATAACAAATTAAGCCGAATGGTTGAGCGCAGCACTCGACAATCGTTTAAATTAAATCTAGGAACGAACACTCGCACAAATTTCGACGTCAAGCAATAGGGGAAAAATATATAGGTATGGTCTTGTGAGATGTCTGTTTTCGTGGAAAACGGCGTAAATACTGGCGCGCGCGGATGGTCGGATAACATCGGTGAATATTTTGTTTCATTGTTCATATTTGAAGACGGGCGCACGTCGCAGACGTTGTAAAATGCACTATTAAAAACAGGAGCCCATCATGTCGAACAAGACCATCATTCAAACTCCCGATGCGCCTGCCGCCATCGGTACCTATTCGCAAGCGGTGCGCGTCGATAACACTGTCTATCTCTCCGGGCAGATCGGCCTCGATCCCAACACCATGCAGATGGTCGAGGGCATCGAGGCGCAGATCCACCGTGTGTTCCAGAATCTGCGCGCCGTCGCCACCGCCGCCAGTGGCAGCATGGACGACGTGGTGAAGCTCAACATCTTTCTCACCGACCTCGCGCATTTCGCCAAGGTGAACGAGATCATGGCAACGTATTTCCATCAGCCGTATCCGGCGCGTGCCGCCGTCGGCGTCGCTTCGCTGCCGCGCAATGCGCTGGTCGAGGCTGATGGTGTGATGTTTATTCAGGATTAAGAACAAACCCCTTGTCCGCAGATTACGCAGATTCACGCAGATTTTGGTTCGGCTCTCAATCTGTGGAATCTGCGTAATCTGCGGATAAAGTTTATGTCCGTGAACACTGCCCTCAAAATCCCTCACGCCGTGCAAAGCAAGCTCGCCAAACTCGGCATACACACGCCGTTCGATCTGGTGCTGCATCTGCCGTTGCGCTACGAGGACGAGACGCACATCACGCGCGTGGACGAGCTGGTGCCGGGCGAGACGGCGCTGGTGGAAGGCGAGATCATCCACAGCGAGGTGCTGTACCGCCCGCGCCGCAGCCTGGTGTGCCAGTTGCAGGACGACAGCGGTATTTTGTTTTTGCGCTTCCTGAATTTTTATCCGAGCCAGCAGAAGCAGCTCGCCATCGGCAAAAAAATTCGCGCGCTGGGCGAGGCGCGCGAGGGCTATTTCGGCATGGAGATGGTGCATCCCAAGTGCCATGCCGGAGGCGAGAACAGGGCGCTCAAGCAGGCGCTCACGCCGGTTTATCCTACTACTGCCGGACTGCCGCAGCCGACTTTGCGCAAGCACATTCTTGCCGCGCTGAATTCCGTGGAGCTGAGCGACACGCTGCCCGCCGACCTGCTGCAAAAATTGCGTCTGCCCGCTTTCGACGATAGCGTGAAATTGCTGCACAACCCGCCGCCGCAGATCGACGAGGCGGCGCTGCTGGAGCGCGCGCACCCGGCTTGGCGGCGCATCAAGTTCGACGAATTGCTGGCGCAGCAACTTTCCATGCGCGTGCATTACCGCAAACGCCGCGACCGCATCGCGCCGCAACTGGTGGCGCACGACACCCATGCACCCGCGCTGCTGCAAGCTTTGCCGTTCGTTCTAACGCGCGCGCAACAGAAAGTGCTGCAAGAGATACGCCATGACTTGACACAGCCGCACCCGATGCAGCGTCTGTTGCAGGGCGATGTCGGCAGCGGCAAGACCATCGTCGCGGCGCTCGCCGCGTTGCAGGCCATAGCGAACGGTTACCAGGTGGCGTTCATGGCGCCCACCGAGATCCTCGCCGAGCAGCATTATCTGAAGCTGTGCGACTGGCTGGAGCCGCTGGGTATCGCGCCGGTGTGGCTCTCGGGCAGTTTGAAGAAGAAAGACAAGACGCTCGCTGCCGAACGCATCGCGCGGGGCGAGACGCAACTTGCCATCGGCACGCATGCGCTGTTCCAGAAGAATGTCGAGTTCAGCAGGCTGGGGCTGGTCATCGTGGATGAGCAGCACAAGTTCGGCGTGCAGCAGCGCTTGGCGTTGCGCAACAAAGGGACATCCGCCGTAGGTCGGGATGGAGATAGCCCTCTCTCCAACTCTGATGGAACGACTGGTGAAACAACTAGCCATCTCACTAAGGCAGCAAGCTGCCAAGTGATTGGTTATAGCCATTCGACTAAGCCCGCACACCCCACCCGCCGTTGGCGGGCAGAGTACAAGAGCGGGCAAGTCGCTGGTTATTTCCCGCAAGCGGGAGAGAGAGCAAACGAGAATGACAATATTTTTTTTCCGCACCAATTGATGATGAGCGCCACCCCCATCCCGCGCACCTTGGCGATGAGCTACTACGCCGATCTCGATGTGTCGGTGATCGACGAGTTGCCGCCGGGGCGCACGCCCATCGTCACCAAGCTCATCAACGATGCGCGCCGCGAGGAAGTGTTCGAGCGCGTGCGTGCCGCCTGCTTGCAAAACCGCCAGGCGTATTGGGTGTGCCCGCTGATCGACGAGTCCGAAGCGCTGCAATTGCAGACCGCTATCGAGACTCACGCGACGCTCGCGCAGACCTTCGCTGAACTCAGCGTCGGGCTGGTACACGGCAAGATGGACAATGCCGAGAAGGCGCGCGTGATGGCCGCGTTCAAGGCGGGCGACATCCATCTGCTGGTCGCCACCACCGTCATCGAGGTCGGCGTGGATGTGCCGAATGCCAGCCTCATGGTGATCGAGCATGCCGAGCGCATGGGACTGGCGCAGTTGCACCAGTTGCGCGGGCGGGTGGGGCGCGGTGCGGCGGAGAGTCTGTGCGTGTTATTGTTCCAGCAGCCGTTGTCGGAGCTGGCGCGCGCGCGGCTCAAGATCATCTTCGAGAACACCGACGGTTTCGAGATCGCGCAACAGGATTTGCGTTTGCGCGGCCCCGGCGAATTGCTCGGCGCGCGGCAAAGCGGCGTGGCGATGCTGCGTTTCGCCGATATCGACGAGGACGCGAAACTATTGGAGACCGCCCGTATTTTGGCGGATGAACTGCTGCGCGATTCCCCCGGAGTGGCGCAGGCGCATCTGCAGCGCTGGATGGCGAACAAACCGGATTTTCTACATGCGTGACCATTGCTGGCAAAGTTTGATACTGGGTGCGGCGGGCTATACGCCGTGGCTGCGCGACGAGGGCTCGCTCACGCGCCGCATCCAGCAGCGCTGTGATGCATTTGCCGTGCGGCCTATGCGCAGCGGATTGGCGCGGGTGGCTTGCGACGAGGCGGCGCTGTTGGGCCTCCCATCCGACCGTTACGCGTTTTCGCGCGAAGTGTTCTTGTGTGCAGACGGTAAGCCGGTAGTGTTCGCCCACAGCAGTTGCGCGCGCGAGCACCTGCGCGGAACCTGGAAATCCATGCGCGGCTTGGGCAACCGTTCGCTCGGCACGCTGTTGTTTGCTCATCCATTGGTGAAGCGCCGGGCATTGCACTACAAGGCTTTGCAGTTCCATCATCCTCTATACAGAAGCGCGGTTGCCTTATTGGGCGATGTGCCGCGCAGGTTATGGGCACGGCGCTCGTTGTTTTATCTGCACGAAGCCCCGTTGCTGGTGACGGAAGTTTTCCTGCCGGAGATATTGGAACTCAAGTAGCAACCATCGTTGCGGCGCATATCTTGCCGCTTAAGGGCGCTTCTAAAAATGCAGATTTCGCCCAAATGCAAGGCGCGGAAAAAATTTCGCAGCGCGGCATATGGGTGATATGCGAGCAAGAAATTTTTTCCGTAACGCAGCAGTTGGGATGAAATATGGATTTTTAGAAGTGCCCTTAAATAAATCGCGCCACCATTCCTTTAGCCAACTCGCCTTGCAAGGGTATTTGCACGCGATGTCCGCTGCCTGGCGCGACGGTGATCTCCTCACCTTCCAGCCCCCGCATCTCTTTAAGTTCGACTATGCGATTGCCTGCGGGATGGATGATCTCCAGTTTATCCCCGACCTGGAATTTGTTCTTCACGTCGATCTCGGCCATGCCGTTCGCACAGGCCACGATGTCGCCGACATATTGCTGGCGGAAACTTTCGGAGTGGCCGCGCATGTAGTTTTGCTGCTCGTGGGTGTGGTGGCGCTCGTAGAAGCCGTCGGTGTAGCCGCGGTTCGCCAGCGCATCCAGTGCGCCCAGCAGTTCCAAATTAAAGGGACGGCCTTTGACGGCGTCGGCTATGGCCTGGCGGTACACCTGCGCGGTGCGCGCCACGTAGTAGATGGATTTGGTGCGGCCTTCGACTTTGAGCGAGTCGATGCCGATTTTCACCAGGCGCTCGACGTGCTCGACCGCGCGCAGGTCTTTTGAATTCATGATGTAGGTACCGTGCTCGTCTTCCAGTACGGGCATGAGTTCGCCCGGATGATCCTGGCGCGAGATGACATACACGCGATCGGCCAGCGGGTGGCGCGGCTGTGCGCCGCAATCGGATAGCGGGCTTTCGTTTAACGCCTTGTCGAAATCAAAATCAATTTTCTGAATATCGCCCGTGCCGTCTTCGATGGCGCTATCGACCTTGTAATCCCAGCGGCAGGAGTTGGTGCAGGTGCCCTGGTTGGCGTCGCGATGGTTGAAGTAGCCGGACAGCAGACAGCGCCCCGAGTAGGCGATGCACAGCGCGCCATGCACGAACACTTCGAGTTCGATGTCCGGGCATTGCTGGCGGATTTCTTCGATCTCGTCCAGCGACAATTCGCGCGACAAAATCACGCGGGTGAGACCCAGCGATTTCCAGAATTTCACTGCGGCGTAGTTGACGGTGTTGGCTTGCACGGACAAATGCACATCCATTTCTGGCCAGCGTTCGCGCACCATGGCGATCAGGCCGGGATCGGCCATGATGAGCGCGTCGGGCTGCATCTCGATCACCGGCTGCATGTCGGTCATGTAGGTTTTCACCTTGGCGTTGTGCGGCATGAGGTTGCTGGCGACGAACAGTTTTTTGCCCAGCGCGTGCGCTTCCCGAATACCGGTGCGCAGTTCTTCGAGTTTGAATTCGTTGTTGCGCGCCCGCAGCGAGTAGCGCGGCTGACCGGCATACACCGCGTCCGCGCCGAAGGCGTAGGCGGTGCGCATTTTATCTAACGTGCCAGCGGGAAGAAGGAGTTCTGGTATTTTCAATTTAAAACCTTTGTCCGCAGATTACGCAGATTCACTCAGATTAAAAACAAACAAAGTTGACGTCAGTCGTCCCAGCCAATGCCACCCAAAAATCTGCGTCAATCTGCGTAATCTGCGGATAAAAAGAACTACGCGTGATAGCCGAGTTGTTTGAGGATTTCCAGCGAGGCGTTCGCCTGGTTCAAGGTGTAGAAGTGCAGTCCCGGTGCGCCGCCCGCGTTGAGCTTCTCGCACAGTTGCGTGACCACATCACAACCGAAGCGTTGCACCGATTCCACGTCGTCGCCGTAGCCTTCCAGCGTCTTGCGCATCCAGCGCGGAATTTCGGCACCGCAAGTGTCGGAGAAGCGCGCGAGCTGCGAGTAGCGGGCTATGGGCATAATGCCGGGCACGATGGGGGCGGTGACACCGAGCTTGCGCGTCTCTTCGACGAAACGGAAATAGGCGTCCGCGTTGTAGAAATACTGTGTAATGGCCGAGTTCGCGCCCGCGTGCATTTTGCGCTTGAAGTTGAGCATGTCGTCACGCGCGGAGTTCGCTTGCGGGTGAAACTCGGGATAGGCGGCCACTTCGATATGGAAGTGTTCGCCGGTCTCGGCGCGGATGAACGACACCAGTTCGTTGGCGTACTGGAACTCACCGATGCTGCCCATGCCGGAAGGCAGGTCGCCGCGCAAAGCGACGATGCGCTTGATGCCCATGTCCTTGTAGGTATGCAGCAGCGCGCGGATATTTTCGCGGGTGGAGCCCACGCAGGACAGGTGGGGCGCGGCCTGATAACCTTCGGCATGAATCTTCCGAATAGTTTCCAGCGTGCGATCCTGCGTGGAGCCACCCGCGCCGAACGTGACGGAGAAAAATTCCGGTTTGAGTGTGGCGAGCAATCTGCGTGTTGCGGTGAGCTTTTCCGTGCCTTCGGGTGTTTGCGGCGGGAAAAATTCAAAACTGATAATCGGTTTGTTCACGATTGTTTCCTCATGATTTGTGCGGCGGCCGCGGAAAGCGCCCACGAGAAGATGCTGTACAACACCGCGCCCATGACGCCGTTCCAGAAGCTATCGACCACAAAGCCTTTGAGTATCGAACCCGTGAACCAGAACAGCAGGCCGTTGATGACGAAGATGAACAGCCCCAACGTAATCATGGTGACGGGTAAGGTAAGGATCAAAAAGATCGGGCGGATGAGGGTGTTGACCAGACCCAGGAAGAACGCGGCGATCAGGGCCGCAGCAAAGCCGTCCACGTGGATGCCGGGGACGAAATTGGCGACGGCGATCAGCGCCAGCGCATTCAGTATCCAGATCAAAAGTAGATACATAGTTTTCTCATGGTAACAAGGGCGGGAATATCCCGCCCCCGTGCTTCCGACTGACTTGGCGGTCTAGTTTAGTAGCGGTAGTGATCGGCCTTGTACGGACCTTCCTTCGGCACATTGATGTAAGCGGCTTGCTGATCCGACAATTCGGACAATTGCGCGTTCAGCGTCTTCAGTTGCAGGCGCGCGACTTTCTCGTCCAAATGCTTGGGCAAAGTATAAACGCCCACTGGATATTTGTTGCTGCCTTTCTTCGCTTCCGTCCACAACTCGATCTGCGCGATGGTCTGGTTGGCGAAGGAAGAGGACATCACGTAGGACGGATGGCCGGTACCGCAACCGAGGTTCACCAGACGACCCTTGGCCAGCAGGATGATGCGCTTGGATGGTTGATTGTTTATGGGCGGGAAAATTACGTGATCGACCTGCGGCTTGATTTCTTCCCACTGGTATTTTTCCAGCGACGCGACGTCGATCTCGTTGTCGAAGTGGCCGATGTTGCACACGATGGCATTGTTCTTCATCGCTTTCATGTGGTCGTGCGTGATGACGTGGAAGTTGCCGGTTGTCGTCACGAAAATGTCGGCCTTGTCGGCGGCATATTCCATGGTGACCACGCGGTAACCTTCCATCGCGGCTTGCAGCGCGCAGATCGGGTCGATCTCGGTGACCCACACTTGCGCGGACAATGCGCGCATGGCTTGTGCGGAGCCCTTGCCCACGTCGCCGTAACCGGCAATCACCGCGATCTTGCCCGCGATCATCACGTCGGTGGCGCGCTTGATGCCGTCCACCAGCGATTCGCGGCAGCCGTACAGGTTGTCGAACTTGGATTTGGTGACGGAGTCATTGACGTTGATGCCGGGGAATTTCAGCTCGCCGCGCTGGTGCATCTGGTACAGACGGTGTACGCCGGTGGTGGTCTCTTCGGTCACGCCCTTCACGGCGGCGAGACGCTTGGAATACCAAGTCTTGTCTTGTGCCAGCTTGGCCTTGATCGAAGCGAACAAACAGGTCTCTTCTTCCGAACCCGGCTTGCTGATGAGGGATGCGTCAGTTTCGGCGCGGGTGCCGAGGTGCAGCAACAAGGTCGCGTCGCCGCCATCGTCCAAAATCATATTGGTCAAACCGCCGTCCGCCCATTCGAAAATGCGGTGGGTGTAGTCCCAGTATTCGGTCAGCGTTTCGCCCTTCACCGCGAACACGGGCGTACCGCCCGCAGCGATGGCGGCGGCGGCGTGATCCTGCGTCGAGAAGATGTTGCACGAAGCCCAGCGCACTTCCGCGCCGAGCGCCTTCAGCGTCTCGATCAGTACGGCGGTCTGGATAGTCATGTGCAGCGAACCGGTGATGCGCGCGCCTTTGAGCGGTTGCGTCTTGGCGAATTCTGCGCGGATCGCCATCAGGCCGGGCATTTCTGTTTCGGCGATGGCGATCTCTTTGCGGCCCCATGAGGCCAGGTTGATGTCGGCGATGACGTAGTCTTTGTTAGGCATAAAGCACTCCATTCATTTAGTAAGTTAATGAATGGGCGCCGTTGCTACGGTTGAACCATCCCCTCCGAGCCTGACAGTTTCACCGTACGGTGACTGCTGCAGCGCCCCTCGGTGGGATGGGTGATACAAAATAAACTTGAAACTACTTGTCCACGAAAAACACGAAACTCACGAAAATTTCAACACCACCTGAGTTGTTTTTGTGTTCGTGCTTTTCGTGTGTTTCGTGGACTGAATGTTTGTTAATTACAATCCCGCGTCTGCCTTCAAGATAGCTGCCTTGTCGGTTGCTTCCCAAGTGAAATCCGGCTCTTCGCGCCCGAAGTGGCCGTAAGCAGCGGTGTTCTGGTAGATCGGACGCAGCAGGTTGAGCATTTGCACGATGCCCTTGGGGCGCAGGTCGAAATGGGTCTTCACCAGTTCGGTGATTTTCTCGTCGGAGATTTTCCCGGTGCCGTAGGTGGTGACCATGACGCTGGTGGGTTGCGCTACGCCGATAGCGTAGCTGATCTGCACCAAGCACTTGTCGGCCAATCCGGCAGCGACGATGTTCTTCGCCACATAACGACCCGCGTAAGCGGCGGAACGGTCAACCTTGGACGGATCCTTGCCGGAGAACGCACCGCCGCCGTGAGGGGCTGCGCCGCCGTAGGTATCGACGATGATCTTGCGTCCGGTCAGGCCGGCATCGCCGTGCGGGCCACCGATCTCGAAGCAACCGGTCGGGTTCACCAGATATTTGATCTCGCCCTTGATGAGTTCTTTCGGCAGCATCGGCTTGATGATGTCTTCGATCACGGCTTCGTGCAGCGCCTTTTGTTTTTCCGGCGGGGAGAACTCCGGCGAGTGCTGGGTGGAGAGCACCACGGTGTCGATGCAGTACGGTTTGCCGTGCTGATATTTCACGGTAACCTGGCTCTTCGCATCCGGGCGCAACCAAGGCAGGCGGCCATCTTTGCGCAGCAATGCCTGACGCTCGACGATGCGGTGCGACAGATAGATCGGCAATGGCATCAAGGTATCGGTTTCGCGGCAGGCGTAACCGAACATCAACCCTTGGTCGCCCGCGCCCTGATTCAGGTAATCGTCGGAAGCGCGATCCACGCCCTGCGCGATGTTGGGGCTTTGCGTGCCGTAGCACACATGCACCGAGCAGCCGTCCGCGTCGAAGCGCAGGCTCGGGTCGTCGTAGCCGATACGGCGTATGGCTTCGCGCGCCACCTTGGCGTAATTTACTTGCGCGGTAGTGGTGATCTCGCCTGCCAACACCGTCAGGCCGGTCGTGACCAGCGTCTCGGCTGCTACACGAGCATAAGGGTCTTGGGCTAGAATGGCGTCCAGAATCGCATCGGATATCTGGTCTGCGACCTTGTCTGGATGGCCTTCGGAAACCGATTCAGATGTAAAAAAATATTCGCTCATGACGATACGCTCGCTCTGGAAAATTAAATGGGGCGCGGATTATAACAAAAATTGCATCACTGCCTAATCTATGAGCTCTTCCCTGGCGTTTTGGTTGTTCGGTCTGATGTCGCGCCTGCCGCTGTCGGTATTGCATCGGCTGGGCGTCGTCGCGGGCTGGCTGACATATCTGACGTCGCGCAAATATGCCGAACGCCTGAACGAGAATCTGCTGAACGGATGGGATGGCAGCGATGAGGCCGAGTTCCAGAGATTGCTGGAAGCGAACGTGGCCGAGTCGGGCAAGGGGGTCGCCGAGCTGCCTTGGATGTGGCGTCGCCCGCTGGCGCAAGTGGTCGCCAGTGTAAAAGAATGTCATGGATGGGAGCTGGTCGAGGCCGCGCAGGTGCAGGGCAAGGGGCTCATCATCCTCACGCCGCACATCGGTTGCTTCGAGGTCATCGGACAATATGTGGGCGACAAGCTGCCTATGACCTGTATGTATCGCGTACCCAAACTGGCATGGCTGGACAAGGTGATGCGCGCAGGGCGCGAACGCGGCCAGATGAAATTGGCGCGTGCGGACATCGGCGGGGTGCGCACTCTGCTCAAGGCGCTCAAACGCGGCGAAGTCATCGGCGTGTTGCCCGACCAGGTGCCGGGCAGTGGCGAGGGCGAATGGGCTCCGTTCTTCGGGCGTCCGGCCTATACCATGACGCTGGTGAAGCGCTTGTTGGAATCCAGCGGAGCCGCCGTGGTAATGTGTTATGCGCAAAGATTGCCACAGGGAGGCGGGTACGCCATGCACTTTTCGCCGTTCCGTTTTGATGCGCAGGCGCCCATCCCGCAGCAGATGAACGCGGCATTGGAAGCGGTGATACGCACCTGCCCCGAGCAATATCTGTGGAGTTACAACCGTTACAAAATTCCACGCGGCGCACAGCCACCCGAGACACCCAAGGAGCAGTAATGTTGGCACGCCCCGGCGTTTTTATTTTCTGGCTGATTCATTTTCTGCCGTTCCGCCTAATTGTGGTGATCGGCAACGGTTTGGGGTCTGTGTTTTACTGGCTGGCCAAGGAACGCCGCACCGTGGGCATGATCAACCTGAAACTTTGCTTTCCCGACATGGGCGATGCGGCGCGCGCGAAACTGGTACGCGAGCATTTCAAGATGTTCATGCGCGGGCTTATCGAGCGCAGTATTCTGTGGTGGGGCAGTGCCGAGCGTATTCGCGGCCTGATTAGAGTCGAGGGCATTGAGCACTTTGACGCGATCAAAGACAAACCCTCCATTCTGCTCACGCCGCATTTTGTCGGCATGGATGTGGGTGGGCAGTGGGTTGCGCAACATACCGATACGGTGTGCATGTATGCAAACCAGAAAAATCGTTACCTGACCGAACTGCTGCGGCAAAAGCGTGCGCGCTTTCGCAGTCAGCGCCTCTATTCGCGCCAACAGGGGTTGCGGCCCATTCTCAAAGGAATGCGTGAAGGCATGCCGTTTATTTACCCGACAGATCAGGATCAAGGTGTCAAGGATGGTGTTTTCACCCCGTTTTTCGGTGTGCCTGCGGCCACGATGACTTCTTTGCCGCGCATTGCGCAGATGACCGGAGCCAAAGTCGTACCCAGCATTACGCGCCTGCTGCCCGGCGGCGAGGGTTATGTGCTGACTTTCTATCCCGCATGGGAGAACTATCCCAGCGGCGACGATGTTGCCGACACACGGCGCATGAACGAGTTCATCGAACAGCGCGTACTGGAGATGCCGGAGCAATACTTCTGGCTGCACAAACGTTTCAAGACCCGCCCCGAGGGCGAAGCAGGTTTTTACCCGGAATAACCATGAACCTAGAAAAAGCAGTTATCCACGAAAGTCACAAAAAACACGAACAAAACCTAAAGAGCTCACATGCAGCACAATGCAACCCAATGGGTGAATCACCGAATGAATGTAACCCATTGTTGTTTTTCGTGCCTTTCGTGTTTTTCGTGGACGAATTGAGGTTTTAGGATGAAATATCACGACCTGCGCGACTTCATCGCACAACTGGAAAAACTCGGCGAACTCAAGCGCGTCACTGCGCCGGTCTCCACGCATCTGGAAATGACGGAAATCTGCGACCGCGTGTTGCGCGCGCAGGGCCCGGCGCTGCTGTTCGAGAATGTGGTCGGACACAAGATGCCGGTGCTCACCAACCTGTTCGGCACACCGCGCCGAGTGGCACTGGGCATGGGTGAAGAAAACATCGGTGCGTTGCGCGAAGTCGGCAAACTGCTCGCCTACCTCAAAGAACCGGAGCCACCCAAAGGTTTGAAGGACGCCTGGGATAAATGGCCGGTGCTGAAGCAGGTGCTCACCATGTCGCCCAAAGTGCTGTCTTCCGCGCCGTGCCAGGAAATCGTGTGGGAAGGCAAGGATGTCGATCTGTCGAAACTACCCATCCAGCATTGCTGGCCGGGCGATGTTGCGCCGCTCATTACTTGGGGACTGGTAGTCACGCGCGGGCCGAACAAGCCGCGCCAGAACCTAGGCATCTATCGCCAGCAGGTCTTGGGGCCGAACAAGGTCATCATGCGCTGGCTGGCACATCGCGGCGGCGCGTTGGATTTCCGCGACCATTGCGAGAAGAATCCGGGGCAGCCCTTCCCGGTCGCGGTGGTGATCGGCGCCGATCCGGCGACCATCCTCGGTGCGGTGACTCCGGTTCCAGATAGTCTGAGCGAATACCAGTTCGCCGGCTTGTTGCGCGGCAGCAAAACCGAATTGGTGAAGTGCATCGGCAGCGAGCTGCAAGTGCCCGCGTCCGCCGAGATCGTGCTGGAAGGCGTGATCCACCCGGGCGAGACTGCGCTCGAAGGCCCTTACGGCGACCACACCGGCTACTACAACGAGCAGGATCATTTCCCCGTGTTCACCATAGCCCGCATCACCATGCGCGCTAACCCGATCTACCACTCCACCTACACCGGCAAACCACCCGACGAACCGGCGATGCTGGGCGTGGCGCTGAACGAAGTGTTCGTGCCGCTGCTGCAAAAACAGTTTCCCGAAATCGCCGACTTCTACCTGCCGCCGGAAGGTTGCTCGTATCGCATGGCGGTGGTGAGCATCAAGAAGCAATATGCCGGGCATGCCAAGCGCGTGATGTTCGGCATCTGGAGTTTCCTGCGCCAGTTCATGTACACAAAATTTATTATCGTGGTGGACGACGACATCGATGTGCGCGACTGGAAAGAAGTCATCTGGGCGATCACCACGCGCATGGATCCGGTGCGCGACACGCTGCTGGTGGACAACACGCCTATCGACTATCTCGACTTCGCCTCACCGGTGAGCGGTCTCGGCGGCAAGATGGGGCTGGACGCCACCAACAAATGGCTGGGCGAGACGCAACGTGTATGGGGTACGCCCATCGTGATGGACGCGGCGGTGAAGGCTAAAGTGGATGCGATGTGGGGCGAATTGGGGTTGTGAATTTCGTAGGTTGGGTTAGCGGCTTTTCCGCGTAACCCAACGCACTTACAGCAGCCTGACCACCGGCTTAGATTCAGCCGGTGCATCTTTTTTCATTTGCCCGTCAAACGTGGCGAATTTACTCGCGCCATGACTGGATGCCAGGTGCAGCGCATCCGCGAAGTCCATGCCGTCCTCGCACCATTGCAATGCTTGTGCAACCACCAACGGCTGTTCGAGCTCGACATTGCCCAGCCCGCCCAATTTTCGCAAGCTGCCGATAACGGTCGCGCGCTCAAGGCGATACAGGCGGCGCAACACCCATTCTGTTTCGAGCAGGACAGTCTTTGGGATGAAGATGGATTCTTTCTTGAATAGTGCAGCGGCGCGTTTACTTTGCGCCGCATCGTCGCCAGTGAGCAGGCGCACCAGAACATTGGTATCAACGGCGTGCATAGCGCGCCTTGACTTCCGCAGTAACGGCCTTGTCCATTTCCTCCAGCGAGCGCGCCTTGCCTGTGTATCCGGCGCAGCCTGCCACATCGGCTAGCGTGGTGGCGGAAAACGGCTTGAGCGGGCGCAACAGCACGCCTTCTCCCGTGTCCTCAACGGCAAACTCTACCCCCGCCTTCCATTGGTTTGCCGCACGGATGGCGGCGGGCAGGATAACCTGCCCTTTGCTGGATAGCTTGGTGGTTTCCATGTTACAGCTCCTTGGTAAGAAATAAGTAAGGCATACTATGGAAAAGCCAGCGGTATTGCAAATGCCTGTCGGCCAGAGCGTCTGCCAATTAATATCTACGCGAGTTGCGCCTTACGCGTGTTACCAAAAACAACTCGAACCTAGCCCGTTAAATACGACCAAACATTAATCGGGTCTGGCTATGGCCGGTATTTCACCCATCCCCACCCCATCCCTGATGAAACGACTGATGGAGCAACTAGTGTCGCAAACCAGAAATAACGCGGCATGGCGAAAAAAGACGCCGTTTCATGTCCCGTTATTTCTGGTTTGCGACACTAGCCATCTCACTAAGCCGCACAAAACGCGGCAAGCCGCTGGCTATCCCCTTGAAGGGGAGGGCGTGGTTAGCCATAAACTCACGGTAAATCGTGCCGAATCTATACGGATCATTTGGGTTAAAAGGCACTGGGGCTGTTAAGTGCGCGCGGGTTATACGGAGAATTGCCGCAACTCTTTAGGGAAACACTGATTTAATCCCCTCTCCCTTTGGGAGAGGGCTAGGGTGAGGGAATAACTCTTTGATTCGCCGCCCTCACCCCAGCCCTCCCCCGGAGGGGGAGGGAGCAGCTATGATTAAATCAGCGCATCCTTAGCGTTTTTGTACCCACTCGATCAATGCATCCTGAGCAGCACCGCCGAGTTTTGCATTCGGATGATTGATAAGAAACACGATGATCCATTCCTTGCCGCTCTTGGATCTCACATAGCCCGCGATGGTTTTGACCCCCTCCAGGGTCCCTGTCTTCAAATGCGCGCGACTGGCGGCAGCGGTTCCTTTGAGGCGTTTCTTCACCGAGCCGTCCACGCCGAGTATGGGCAGCGAGGCGGTGAATTCCGCGTTGAACGGGCTGTGCGCGGCACTGCGCAGCAGTTGCGCCAGATGTTGCGCGCTGATACGTTCCTGGCGCGACAGGCCTGCGCCGTTTTCCAACACCAGCTCGGGGAACGATAATTTATTCTGGGCCAGCCAACTCTTCGTGGTCAGGATGCTGAGCGGGATGGATGCGCTGGCGGATGCTTGCGTAACCGTGCCCAAGGTCAGGAACAACTGGCGCGCCATGACGTTGTTGCTGAATTTGTTGATGTCGCGGATCACCTCGGCCAGCGGTTCGGAATAATGCGTGGCGAAAAGTTTTGCATTGCCGCCCGCAATGCCTTCGCGCGTGTTGCCTTTCAGCGTGCCGCCGAGTTCTTGCCAGATTGCATTAAACACGGCGGCTACGTAGCGCGTGTGCGGCATGACATTGAGATTTTGCTCGCGCTCGCCGCATTCGCTCGGATAGCCGCCTTGCAAGACCACGCTGTCGCCGCGCGGCTGGATGTGGATGGTGTCGTCCCAGTTCTCGCAGTTGGGGGCGGGCAGGGGCGCGAGTTGGTTGTCCAGCCGCATACCTTCCAATGGCGGCTCGCTGATGACTTTCAGGCGGTTGCCGTCGGGCAAATAACGCAGGCGCAAGGTGTTGAAATTCAGCAGCAGCGCATCCGGGCCGACGTTGTAGGCGCGCACCGGGTCGTTGTCGAAATCGGCGGGGTCGTGCGCGGGAAGGTTGAAAAAACTGCGGTCCAGCACCAGATCGCCCTGTATCTCGCGCAGGCCGCGCGCGCGCAGTTCGCTCAGCCACAACCAGAATTGTTCGATGGTGAACTTCGGGTCGCCGTACCCCTTCAAGATCAGGTTGCCTTGCAGCACGCCTTTGTCCAGCTTGCCGTCCAGATAGGCCTCGGTTTTCCAGGTGTAGCCCGGGCCCAACAGCTCCAGACCCGCGTAGGTGGTGAGCAGCTTCATGGTCGAAGCCGGATTCATGGCCTGTCGCGCATTGACGCTGATTAACGCCGAGCGCGCGTTGATTTCGCGCACTTCGATGCCGATGCCGCTTTGCGGGATATGGGCTTGCTTGAGCGCATCGCGTACCCCGCCGGGCAGGGCGACGGCATGCGCATTGGCGATAAGGCCGAGGCAGAGCAACGGTGCGTAAAAAAATTTCATGGCTGCGTTTAACAGAGGCGCTCGATAGTTTTCAGGGTTTGTTCCACGAGGAAGTCGATTTCGTTTGTGCTGATGACATAAGGCGGCATGAAATATACCGTGTTCCCCATCGGGCGCAACAGCAACTCGTGCCCGAGTGCGAGGCTGAAACAGCGCCGGGCAAAATCGGCATGCGGCGTATCGACCTCAAATGCCCAGATCATGCCGGTATTGCGGAAGTTTTTAACCTTGGGGTGTTCGCGCAACGGTGCGGCGATACGGTTGAGATAGGCGGCTTTTCCGCGATTGCTATGCAGCACATTATCGCTGGCGAAAATGTCCAGCGTAGCCAGCGCCGCGCGGCATGCCAGCGGGTTGCCGGTGTAGGAGTGCGAATGCAAAAAACCGCGCGCCACCTCGTCCGCGTAGAAAGCCTGATAGACCATATCCGTGGTCATCACAATCGACAAGGGCAGATAGCCGCCGGTGATGCCTTTGGACAATAGCAGGAAGTCGGGCGTGATGCCCCCCCTTTCCAACTTTCCCCCAGAGGGAGAAAGAGCGACCGCCGCCTCCCCGCTGGCGGGGAGGCCTAGTTGATTCCCTGCCTGTTCGCAGGCAAACATCGTCCCGGTGCGCCCCATACCCACGGCAATCTCATCCGCAATCAAATGCACCCGATATTGATCGCACAGTTCGCGCGCCCGGCGCAGATATGCCGGGTGGTACATGGCCATGCCCGCCGCGCCCTGCACCAGCGGTTCCACGATCAGGGCGGCGATGTTTGCGTGGTGTTGCCGCAAATGGGTTTCGAGTTGTGCCGCGCAACGCAAGGCAAAACTTTGCGCGTCCTCGCCCTCTGCCGCATTGCGGCTATCCGGGCTCGGCACCGTAGCGTTCTGCAAAATCAGCGCACCGTAAGCATCCTTGAACAGCGCCACGTCGGTCACCGACAGCGCCCCGAGCGTTTCGCCGTGATAACTGTTTTGCAGGCTGAGGAAATGCGTTTTATGCGGTTTGCCGCTGTTGCGCCAGTAGTGGGCGCTCATCTTCAAGGCGATTTCGGTGGCCGATGCGCCGTCCGAACCGTAAAAACAATGTCCGAGCCCGGCGGGTGCGAGTTCGCGCAAGCTCTCGGATAATTGCACCACCGGCTCGTGGGTAAAGCCCGCCAGCATCACATGTTCCAATTTGCCGAGTTGGTCGGTGATGGCGGCGTTGATGCGCGGATTGCTGTGACCGAACAAGTTCACCCACCACGAACTCACGCTATCCAGGTAGCGCTTGCCGTCGCAGTCGTACAGCCATACACCCTCGCCGCGCCGGATGGGAACCAGCGGCAAAGTTTCATGGCGCTTCATCTGTGTGCAGGGATGCCATACGGCGGAGCGGGAGCGGGCGAGCAGATCGGCGTTATGCATGGGCAGAAAGTATTATCCTAAAAAAAGCAGTTGTCCACGAAAAACACGAACAAAACCAAAGAACTCACATGTAGCACAATGCAACCCGTTGGGTGAGACACCGAATGAATGTAACCAATTGTTTCTTTTCGCGC
>SCUU01000271.1 GCA_004297065.1 Gallionellaceae bacterium | reverse complement strand
GAACCTGCCCGCCGGCCAGGTTCCACGCATCCCGTGGAGCGCCCGCCTTCGAAATCGTGAACGCGCTGATCAGCCCGGCAAAGAACATGACCTCCGTGCCGACGAAGATCACCATGCCGAGGAGGCCGCTCGGGACCACCTCGCGCCGAGCGCCCGGGCCCACGACGCGCACGGTCTGCTCCATTGTGGTCATGGCCTCACGGGTTCCACGTACGTCTTCTGCCAGCGCAGCCCCTCATGCCTGAATACGTCCGGGGCCACTCCTCCATAAAAAACCAGCATGAGCGCCAGCATGAAGCCGAGGATATAGGCCACCCACTTCTTCTCGATGCTCAGGTGCATGAAGTAGCTGCACACGAGATACGCCTTGACGATGGCGATGCCGAAGGCCGTGATCAGGGTGAGGAATCGGACACCGGCCATCGGCCCGAGGACGCTGACACCCAGCAGGGCGCAGAGCACACCCCAGATCGCCACGTAGTTGGTCTCGTCGTGGTGGAGTGCGTCGGCGTGTGCGCGCTCGGCCATGGCCCTCACTTGGCGATGTAGAGAAGAGGGAACAGGAAGATCCACACCACGTCGACGAAATGCCAGTAGATACCGGCGATCTCGACGCGGTGGAGCTCCTCGTTGCGCGCGGCCGTCAGTGACACGATGAACATGATGACCATGCCGGCCACGACGTGTGCGGCATGAAGGCCAGCCGCCGTGTAATAGAAGGACCAGAACAGGCTCGAGGTGATGGTGAAGCCTTCCTGGATTTCATGAGTCCACTCGAAGGCCTTGACCATGAGAAACACGCCGCCGCCGAGAATCGTGCAGCGCAGCAGGCGGGCCGCCTTCGGGCCGTCGGCTCGCTCGGCGGCCTGGTGCGCCAGGACGGCAGACAGGCTCGAGGTCAGCAGCACCAGCGTGTTGAACGCGCCCGTCCACGTGTTGGTGTTCGCCGCCTGGTCGGCCCAGGCGCCATGGCGCAATCGCATCATGACGTAGGAGCCGAGGAGGCCGCCGAAGATCACGGTTTCCGACGCCAGCACCCACCACATGGCCAGCCGGCCGGTAGGCACCTCCATCACGCTGCGCGTCGTGGCGATGGGTCGTGACGTCACTGATCGCTCCTACCACCCGCCGCCGGCGCTGGCCGCCGGCGCGGGCGAATCGTCGGGCACGTGCTGCGGCCAGAAATCTTCCTCCCGATCCTCGGTGCTGTACTCGTACGGACCACGGTAGACCTCGGGCAGTTCCGCGAAGTTGCCGTGGGGCGGCGGCGACGGTGCTAGCCACTCGAGCGTGTTCGCGCGCCACGGGTTCGCGCTGGCGATCGGGCCCCGGACCATGCTGCGGATGAAGTTGAAGAAGAAC
>SCUU01000270.1 GCA_004297065.1 Gallionellaceae bacterium | reverse complement strand
TCGGAAAACCCCGACAACTTCAATCCGTACCTGGCGAGCCTCCTGGCCAGCAGCCAGGTCACCCGGTACGTATTCAACAGCCTGTACACGATCAACTACAAGGGCGAATGGGAGCCCGCGCTCGCGACGGGGTATACGGTCAGCCGCGACGGCCTGACCTGGACGTTCACCCTTCGCCCGGGTGTTCGCTGGTCGGACGGCGAGCCGCTCACGTCCGCCGACGCGAAGTTCACGTGGCAGCTCGCGACCAACAAGGATGTGCACATCACCTATGCGTCCGGATTCGACAAGATCGCGTCGATCGACACCCCGACGCCGGCGTCGATCGTCTATCGTCTCAAAGAACCCTATGCGCCGTTCCGCGACCAGATCGCCGGCGCGGCGATCGTGCCGCAGCACGTGCTGGGGCCGCTCTCGGCGGAGCAGATCAACCGCGCGCCGTTCAACCAGAAGCCGGTGGGGACCGGGCCGTTCGCCGTCTCCGAATTTGCCACCGATGACCACGTGACGCTCACCGCGAACCCGTACTACTGGCGATCCCGGCCCAAGCTCCAACGCCTCATCGTACGGATCGTACCGGACCGGAACACGCAGGTGAACCTCCTCCGTGCCGGGGAGCTCAGCCTGCTGGCGAGTGTTCCACCGGCCCGGCTGGAGGAGATCCTGCGCCTGCCCACCGTCGTCGTGAAGCGATACCTGTCTCCCGTGTACGCGCTCATCCAGCTCGACGAGTACGAGTTCCTGCGCGACGTCCGGGTGCGCCAGGCGCTGGACTTCGCGACGCCCAAGGAGTCGATCATCAAGAACATCATGAAGGGCCAGGCCGAACCGGCCGTGAGCGACATGGTGCCGAACGGCCCATGGGCCAACCGGCAGCTCAAGCCCCGGCCGTTCGACCCCGTCCGGGCGCGGCAACTCCTGGCCGACGCCGGATTCCGGCCGGGACCGGACGGCGTCCTCGTGAAGGGCGGCAAGCGG
>SCUU01000066.1 GCA_004297065.1 Gallionellaceae bacterium | reverse complement strand
CGAAGGCATATAAGCACCTGCTTCCAGTTGCACCGAGGGGTTTGGCTTGAAAATACTATTGTGCATCACCGCTGGCCCTCGAAATTGAGGTGAATTTCAACAAACTGCTAGGTGGCATTCTCCAGCTGTGGATCGCGCGACCACGACATGTATAGCTTGTTTGCCATAAGAGCCCAGCAACAGTGCGCTGGGGTATGGCTTGTCATCCGAGTATTCGAAAATAATTTCCGCTTCCGCAACGATATGCACAACTGCTGACGGCTCAACCCCGCGCTGGAACATACGTTCGAAAGCGTGGCGGGAGAAGTGCAGTGTTTTACATTCCATGTCATTGATTGAGCGGGATGATTTGCTTGCAGTTTAGCACTGTTGTCCAGCGGCTTGGCTACACCAGCTTCTTCAACTGATAAATCCTCTCCAACGCTTCCTTCGGACTCAAGTCATCCGGCTGCAAATCGCGCAGTGCCGCAAGCAGCGGATGTTCTTCCGGCTCTTCTTCCATCACCACTGGCCGCTGGTCAAACAAATCCCCCTGCGGATTTTGTGCGGCGCTGTTTTGTTCCAGTTTGAGCAGTTGTTTTTTCGCGGCGCGGATGACATCGTTGGGTACGCCCGCTAACGCTGCCACTTGCAGGCCGTAGCTCTGGCTGGCTGCACCTTCGTTCACGCTGTGCAGGAAGACGATGCTGTGCTGGTGTTCGATGGCGGCGAGGTGGACGTTGGCGAGTTGTTTGAATTCTTCGGCCAGCCGCGTGAGCTCGAAATAGTGGGTGGCGAACAGGGTGTAGCTGCGGTTGATTTCCAGCAGGTGGCGCGCGATGGCGTAGGCGAGGGCGAGGCCGTCGAAGGTGCTGGTGCCGCGCCCGATTTCGTCCACCAGCACGAGACTTTTTTCGGTGGCGTTGTGCAGGATGTTTGCGGCTTCGGTCATCTCGACCATGAAGGTGGAGCGTCCCGAGGCCAAGTCGTCCGATGCGCCGATGCGCGTGAAAATCTGGTCGATCTCGCCCAGCACGGCTTCTTGTGCGGGGACGAAAGAGCCGACATGCGCGAGCAACGCGATGATGGCGGTCTGGCGCATGTAGGTCGATTTACCGCCCATATTGGGGCCGGTGATGAGCAGCGTGCGGCGCGCATCGTTGAGCGTGCAGTCGTTCGGGGTGAAGGTGTCCACTTGCGCTTGCACCACCGGATGGCGACCTTTGATGATGTTGATCTGCGCATCGTCGCCAAATTGCGGCGCGCTGAAGTCGAGCGTGGCAGCGCGTTCGGCGAAGGTGGCGAGCACGTCCAGTTCGGCGATGGCGGCGGCGATGTCTTGCAGTTGCGGAATGAACGGTGCAAGCTGGTCGAGCAGTTGCTCGTAGAGAAACTTCTCGCGCGCCAGGGCGCGCTCGTTGGCCGAGAGCGCCTTGTCCTCGAAGGCTTTCAGTTCGGGCGTGATGTAACGCTCGGCGTTTTTCAGCGTCTGGCGGCGGCGGTAGTCGTCCGGCACGTTCACCGATTGCGCGATGCTCACCTCGATGTAGAAACCGTGTACGCGGTTGTATTCCACCTTGAGCGTGTTGATGCCGGTGCGCGTGCGTTCGCGTTTTTCCAACTCCAGCAGGAAGTCGCCGCAGTTGGTCTGGATGCCGCGCAGTTCGTCCAGCTCGGCGTCGTAACCGTCGGCGATCACGCCGCCTTCGCGCAGCACGGATGAGGGCTCTTCCTTGAGTGTTTTTTGCAGCAGTTCCGCCAGTGCGGCATCGGCTTGCAAGTCGGTAGTGAGTTGCTGAATGCGCGGGGCGGCGATGTCTGACAAGATGCCATGCAGCCGGGGCAGTTGCTTCAGGGTATCGCGCAAGCCGGAAAGGTCGCGCGGCCTCGCGCTCTTCAGGGCGATGCGGGCGGTGATGCGCTCCACGTCCACGCTGGGTTTGAGGTGCTCGCGCACAGCGGCGTATTTCTCGCCCAGTTCATCCACCGCATCCAGCCGGTCGCGCAACACGGCGCGGTTGCGCAGCGGATGGTGCAGCCAATGAGATAACAATCTACTGCCCATATTGGTGGCGCAGGTGTCGAGCAGCGACATCAGGGTGGGCGCGGGCTCGCCGCGTAGCGTTTGGGTGATTTCCAGGTTGCGGCGGGTGGTGGCGTCCATGCGCACGAATTGGTCGGCGTGGTACACCTGCGCGCTGCGGATGTGGGCGATGCTCTGGCCTTGGGTGAGCTTGGCATAGCCGAGCAGTGCACCGGCGGCTTCCAGCCCCACAGTGAATTCTTCGCAGCCGAACCCGGCGAGGTCGCGTGTGCCGAACTGTTGGCACAGCGCACGGTGCGCGGTGTCGCGCTCGAAGTGCCAATCGGGCAGCGATTTGAGTGGTGTCCCGGAGTGTTCCCCCACCCCGGCCCGTGATAGCCCCCTCTCCCTCTGGGAGAGGGTTGGGGTGAGGGGGGAGAGGGGGCGTTCGCTGTTCTCCGCGACCAGTATCTCGGAAGGTTGCAGGCGCTCCAGTTCGGCGGGCAGTTGCTTGGAGGCGACTTCGGCGAGGGTGAACTGGCCGGAGGCAAGGTTGAGCCATGCAAGGCCGACTTCAACCCCTCCCGGCCTCCCCTTGTGCGAGCTTCCGCTTTGCGGAATGCCTGCTTGACCCACTTCAGGGGAGGAGAAAGACAAAGCGAGCAGCAGGTTGTCGCGCTTCTCTTCCAGCAAGGCGGAATCGGTGACGGTGCCGGGCGTGACGACGCGCACCACTTTGCGCTCGACCGGGCCTTTGCTGGTGGCGGGGTCGCCGATCTGTTCGCAGATGGCGACGGATTCGCCCATTTTTACCAGCCGCGCGAGGTATTGCTCGGCGGCGTGATAGGGCACGCCCGCCATCTTGATCGGTTGCCCGTTGGAAGCGCCGCGCTGCGTCAGCGTGATGTCGAGCAGCTTGGCGACGCGCACCGCATCGTCATGGAACAGTTCGTAGAAATCGCCCATGCGGTAGAACAGCAGCTTGTCGGCGTGTTCGGCTTTGATGCGCAAATACTGCTGCATCATCGGCGTGTGCTGTGATTTTTCCGGTGCGTTCATGCTGCTGGAATCAACTGATTTTGACCACGATGTCGTGCAGCGTGTTGGCGCACTGTGCCATGTGCTGGGCGGCATTGGTGAGGTGGCGGTAGATCTCGCGGCGTTTGAACATGCTGATGTAATCGTCGCCTTCGAACAGGGTGGACAATGCCACGCGGTACTGTTTTTCGGCATGGCGTTCGGCTTTGCGTGCCGCGTCGGCATCCTTCGCGGCAGAGGCCGGGGCACTGCCCAGTTTGGCGAAGCCGACGGCCAGTGCATTGACGCCCTCCCTGATGTTGTGGGAGATACCGAGCATGAAGTTGTCGGGCGTGACGCCGAGCACATCCATCTCGTGTACGGTGGTTTTGCAGTACATCACGATGTCGTCGAGCGCCATGATGGCGCGGTAGATGTCTTCGCGGTCTAGCGGCGTGGAGAAGGCATCGTTGAGTTCGTGCAGGTTGCGTACTTTGATGAGGTCGGCCCCATGTACGTCTTCCTTCAGCGCAACGGCGACTTCCGCGCCGCCGTTTTCCATGTATTCGACCAGCAGGTTGACGGTGTGCTCGACTTTGAGGGTCTGCTCGGTCAGCATCTGGAAGAAATCCGGCACTTTGGGGAAGACCCGGTCCAGAATGATTGCCAGCAGTGTTTTAGAAGCTTCGGTCATAGGAATTTTCTCAGATGAATGCGCGGACGACAAGATGGCAACCGATCGACATCAAAGCTGCGCCGGGGATGGTGATGAGCCAGGTGGTAACGATCTCGCGCGCTTTGCCCCAGCGCACGGCCTTGGGGCGCTCGGAGGCACCGATGCCCATGATGGACGAGGCGACGACGTGGGTGGTGGAGACGGGGGCACCGAGCAGCGACGAACTCAAAATGACGCCGGCGGAGGCCATCTGCGAATCCAGCGCGTGTAGCGGACGGATTTTATAAATCGCAAAGCCCAGCGTGCGCACGATCTGCCAGCCGCCGGAGAGGATGCCCAGCGTGATGGTCATGGAGCAGGCCAGCATCACCCAGAACGGCACCTCGAAGGTGGGGATGAAGCCGCCGAGCAGCAATACCAGTGTGAGCATGCCCATGCTTTTCTGCGCATCGTTGGCGCCGTGCGAGAAGGCCAGCCCGGCGGAGGTGACGAATTGCAGGTGGCGCAGGTCGCGGTTGATGGAGGGATGCGCGCCGCGCAGCAACAGCAGCATGGTTTTGTGCAGCGCGAAACCGACCCAGAAGCCGATGATAGGCGACAGGATCAGCGCAGCGATGACTTTGGCGACGCCAGTCAGGTACCCGTGCATGAGTTCGCTAAATCCCCATGCGACATGGTTTGCTCCCGCGGCAACGACGACCACGCCGACCAGGCCACCGACCAGTGCGTGCGACGATGATGAGGGAATGCCGCGCCACCAGGTGATCAGGTTCCACGCAATCGCACCGACGAGTCCGCACAGTACGATGGTGAGCGACATGACGCGGTCGAGGTCGTCCAGCGCGACGAATTTACCGATGGTATTGGCGACCGCCGTGCCGCCCAGCAAGGGGCCGAGGAACTCGAAGAAAGCGACCATCAGCACGGCCTGCACCGGCGTCATCGCGCGCGAGGCGATGACGGTGGCGATGATGTTGGCGGCGTCGTGGAAACCGTTGGTGTACTCGAAGAGCAGTACGATAACGATGGTTGCAATGGCGAGGATGAGCAGAGTGTCCATATTCAGTTGGCGTCTGCTGTTTGACCTTTCAATGCGGGCGTCAGGTGCGGTGCCATTACTTGCAGCAGTTGCGCGAAAATCTTGGGGTTGCCCGCGCAGATGTGGCCGCTCTTGAGATAGCCCTCGTTGCCTTGCAGGTCGCTGACCATGCCGCCCGCTTCTGTGATGAGCAGGCAGCCGGCTGCGATGTCCCAGGGTTTGAGTCCGGTCTCGAAGAAGGCGTCGTAACGGCCTGCAGCGGTCCACGCCAAGTCCAGCGCGGCGGAACCGGGGCGGCGCAGGCCCGCAGTCTTTTGCATCACGTCGCGCAGGATGTTCAGGTAGGCGTCGAGATGATCCATTTTGGAATAGGGGAAGCCGGTGCCGATCAGGCTGTCGGCGAGTTGGTCGCGCTTGCTCACGCGGATACGCTTGTCGTTGAGGAACGCGCCGCGTCCGCGCGTGGCGGTGAAGAGGTCGTTCTTGGTCGGGTCGTAGATGACGGCTTGGGTGAGTACGCCGTTGTGCTGCAGGGCGATGGAGACAGCGTATTGCGGTACGCCATGCAGGAAATTGGTGGTGCCATCCAGGGGGTCGATGATCCAGACATACTCCGACTCGCCTTGGGTGCCGCTCTCTTCTGCTAAAATCGCATGGTTCGGATACACATCCAGAATGGTCTGGATGATGGTTTGTTCGGCGGTGCGATCCACTTCGCTGACGTAATCGGCGTTGGATTTCTTGGTGACCGTGAGGTGATCGATGTTGTCGGCGGCACGATGGATGAGATTTCCGGCGCGACGCGCGGCCTTCACCGCGATGTTGAGCATGGGATGCATGAGAGCGAAACCTTTTTAATGAACGAAGAAACAGATGCCATTTTAGTTGGTATTGCGTTTTGAATAAACATCTAAAAAAACAGTTATCCGCAGATTTCGCAGATTGACGCAGATTAAGTCAATGCAAAACCCCATCAATGCGAGCATTGCGAGTCATTTTGGTTTTCCGATTTTGATTTGAAATCTGCGTCAATCTGCGAAATCTGATGGAACTACTAGCCATTCCGCTAAGCCCCAAAGAGCGGGGCAAGCGGCTGGTTATGCGGATGAAAATCTTTTGAAAATTGAAGCATGTTAAACAACGTCAGAGTCATCCTCAGCCATACCAGCCACCCCGGCAACATCGGGGCGGCGGCGCGCGCCATGAAGACGATGGGGCTGTCGCGGTTGTATCTGATTAACCCGCGCTTTTTCCCCGATGCGCAAGCTGCGGCGATGGCGGCGGGGGCGGACGACATACTGGCTAAGGCGGTGGTGTGCGCCACGCTGGACGAAGCCTTGCAGGGCGCGGTGTTCGTGGCGGGCATGTCGGCACGGGTGCGCGACATCTCGCAGGAAGTGCTGGCACCGCGCGAGGCCATGCCGCTGGTAATGCAGCAGGCGCAGCAACCTGTGGCCCTGTTGTTCGGCACGGAGATGTCCGGCCTCACCAATGATGAGTTGGCGCGCTGCCAGTTGATGGTGCGCATTCCGGTGAACCCGGATTTCTCTTCGCTCAACCTGGCGGCAGCCGTGCAATTGGTGAGTTACGAATTGCGCCTGGCGGCGGGGCAGGGCGATTGCGGAGCGCCGGAAGTGAACCCCGCCTCGGCGGAGCATGTGGAGGGATTTTTCCGTCAGCTGGAAGAAACGCTGGTCGAGATCGAATTCCTCAACGGCAAGCATCCCACCAAGCTCATGCACAAGCTGCGCCGCCTGTATGCGCGGGCGCGGCTGGAGCCGGAAGAGGTTAATATTTTGCGTGGTATCCTGACGCTGACGACGCAGTACCACGGCCAATTGAAGCGAGATGTGAGCAATGTTCAGAGCGATTAAAGAAGACATCAAAAGCGTATTCGACCGCGACCCCGCAGCGCGCAGCACCCTCGAAGTGCTGACCTGCTATCCCGGCGTGCATGCGCGCATCCTGCATCGCATGTCGCACGGCTTGTGGAAGTGGAGGCTGTATTGGCTGGCGCGCCTGCTGTCGCACATCGCGCGCTTTCTGACCGGCATCGAAATCCATCCGGGGGCGACCATCGGGCGACGTTTCTTTATCGACCACGGCATGGGCGTGGTGATCGGTGAGACGGCGGAGATCGGCGACGATGTGACGCTGTATCACGGCGTGACGCTGGGCGGCACATCGTGGAAGGAAGGCAAGCGCCATCCCACGCTGGGCAACGGTGTGGTGGTGGGCGCGGGCGCGAAGATACTCGGCCCTATCGCCATCGGCGACGGGGCGAAGATCGGCTCCAACGCGGTGGTGGTGAAAGAAGTTCCGGCGGGCGCGACGGCGGCTGGCATCCCCGCACGCATACTGGACGAGGTGAAAAAATCCGGCGGTTTCAATGCCTACGGTTTGAGCGGCGACCAGAACGATCCTGTATCCAAAGCCTTGCACGGCCTGATCGGGCATAGCGTCACCGTCGATCGGCGCATCGAGCTCATCTTGCAGCATTTGGAGAAAATGGGCGTGGGCGTGGAAGAGGAGCGCGCAACAGCCGATAAGTTCGATCCCAACTACCTCAATAAAATTGTTGACTAAAAAAATCGGGTATTCTATTATGCTTTTCGGGATGGGAGGGGCGTTTCGGCGTCCTTATTGATTTAGGACAAGAAAAACCTGCGAGGAAATTATGCGTTTGACCACTAAAGGACGGTTTGCTGTAACGGCAATGGTTGATTTGGCAACACGAGGCGGGCGCGGGCCTGTCACATTGGCCGGTATTGGCGAACGGCAGAGAATTTCTCTGTCTTATCTGGAGCAGTTGTTCGGCAAGTTGCGCAAGAATAATGTGGTAGCCAGTGTGCGCGGCCCCGGTGGCGGCTACTGTCTGGCGCGCCCGGCAAACAAGATTTCTATTGTGGATATTATCCTTGCGGTGGACGAGCCGCTGGATGCCACCAATTGCGGCGAGCAAGGCAATTGTCAGGACGGCAAGCCTTGCTTGACGCACGATTTGTGGCATGGGCTGAACGAAAAAATACACGAGTACCTTTCCGGCGTGAATTTGCAGCAACTGGTGGACGGGCAGGCGAAGGCTCATTCCGAAGCGGCACCCATCTCAATGCCCAAAGGCACGGGAAAATCCGCACAGACGTCGGCTTAACTAGAGGTTTACATGGCTTTGCATTTCCCTATTTATCTGGATTATTCGGCGACCACCCCGGTCGATCCGCGCGTGGCCGAGGCGATGATCCCGTACCTGACCGAGAAATTCGGCAACCCGGCTTCGCGTTCCCATGCTTTCGGCTGGGCCGCGGACGAGGCGGTGGAACGCGCGCGCGAACAAGTCGCCGCGCTGGTGAATGCCGACCCGAAAGAGATTGTATGGACGTCCGGGGCGACCGAGTCGAACAACCTCGCCTTGAAGGGGGCGGCGCACTTCTATGCCGACAAAGGCAAGCACATCGTTACCGTGCAAACCGAACACAAAGCCATACTCGATACGGTGCGCGAACTGGAACGTCAGGGCTTCGCGGCGACCTATCTCGATCCCGAGCCGAACGGTCTGCTCGATCTGGACAAGCTCAAAGCCGCGTTGCGTCCCGACACCACCATCGTGTCGGTAATGCTGGTGAACAACGAGATCGGCGTGATTCAGGACATTGCGGCCATCGGCGAAATCTGCCGCGAACGCGGCATCCTGTTTCATGTGGATGCGGCGCAGGCCACCGGAAAAGTGGCGATCGATCTGCAGAAATTGAAAGTCGATCTGATGTCGTTCTCGGCGCACAAGACCTACGGCCCCAAAGGCATAGGCGCGCTGTACGTGCGGCGCAAACCGCGTGTGCGCCTGGAGGCGCAGATGCACGGTGGCGGGCACGAGCGCGGTTTCCGCTCCGGCACATTGGCACCGCACCAGATCGTCGGCATGGGCGAAGCCTTTCGCATTGCCAGGGAAGAAATGGCCGCCGAGGGCGAACGCATCCGCGCTTTGCGCGACCTTTTGTGGACAGGGCTGTCGGGCATGGAAGAGGTGTACCTGAACGGCGACATGGAACATCGCGTCCCGCACAACCTGAATGTGAGCTTCAACTTCGTCGAGGGCGAATCGCTCATCATGGCGGTGAAGGACATCGCGGTATCCAGCGGCTCGGCCTGTACTTCGGCGAGTCTGGAACCGTCTTATGTGTTGCGCGCCCTGGGGCGCAACGACGAACTGGCGCACAGTTCAATCCGTTTCACCATCGGTCGTTTTACTACGGCAGAGGAAGTGGATTACGCGGTGAAACTCTTGCAGGAAAAAATTGCCAAACTCCGTGAACTCTCTCCATTGTGGGAGATGTTCAAAGACGGGGTGGATTTGAATAACGTGCAGTGGGCTGCACATTAGAAAAGCAGTCGTTAGAAGTTAGTCGCTAGCCGTTAGTTAAAAGAAAAATCAACTCTCGACTAGGAACTAACAACTAACAGCTAACAGCGACTGAAAGGAGCGAACTACTATGGCTTACAGCGAAAAAGTTTTAGATCACTATGAGAATCCGCGCAACGTCGGCTCGCTGGACAAGGACGATACTTTTGTCGGTACCGGCATGGTCGGTGCGCCAGCCTGCGGCGATGTGATGAAATTGCAGATCAAGGTCGGCAAGGACGGCGTGATCGAGGATGCCAAGTTCAAAACTTACGGCTGCGGTTCGGCGATTGCGTCCAGTTCGCTGGTGACCGAGTGGGTTAAAGGCAAGACGGTGGAGCAGGCGCTGGCGATCAAGAACACGCAAATCGCCGAAGAATTGGCGTTGCCGCCGGTGAAAATCCATTGCTCGATCCTGGCGGAAGACGCCATCAAGGCGGCCGTGGCGGATTACAAGGCGAAGCACGGGACTACGGTTGAAGCCGCCGCATGTGGCGGCAGTAAATAGTTGGAGAATTGTGATGTCAGTGACTCTTACCGCAAACGCTGCGAAGCACGTGCAAAATTTTCTGGCCAAGCGCGGCAAGGGCGTTGGCCTGCGTCTCGGTGTGCGTACCAGCGGCTGTTCCGGCATGGCCTACAAACTGGAGTTCGCCGATGCGGCGGATGCCGGCGATATGCAATTCGTCAGTAAGGGCGTTACCGTGCTGGTGGATCCGCAGAGCCTGCCCTACCTCGACGGTATGGAGCTGGACTACGCGCGCGAAGGATTGAACGAAGGGTTCAAATTCAACAATCCTAACGTGAAAGACCAGTGCGGCTGCGGCGAAAGCTTCAAGGTTTAGAAACTTCATTGGCCACCGATGCACACAGATGAGCACTGATAAAACATCCGCGAATATCCGCGTCCATCCGCATTCGCAAGGTGTAGGCCGTGGTTGTCTCGAAGAGGTTCTCGCACCCTTTGGGTGTACTGGGCTAAAGCCCCAACAACACACGCTCTGGCTAAATTGTTTTGGTTTTTGACGAGGACGAGTTGATGCTTCCCGTCGGCAGCGATTTTGGCAGTGCCGAAACTCGATTTGTCTTCGACGAATCTTGTTTTCAGCAGGACTTTTTCCAGCTCTTCAATCTCCCCGCTCGTTTTCAACTCGACACCACCCTGCTTGAGCGGGGTTACCGCACGCTGCAAGCGCAAGTCCATCCCGACAAATTCGCTCATCTGCCCGAAACCGGGCGCCGCGTTTCCATGCAATGGGCGACGCGCGTCAACGAAGCCTACCAGACCCTGCGCAAGCCGCTGGATCGTGCCCGCTATCTGCTGGCTTTGCGCGGGGTGGAAACGCAGGAGGAAACCAATACCGCGATGCCGCTGGATTTCCTGATGCGGCAGATGGAGTGGCGCGAGGCGATTGAAGAGGCGCGCCAAGCCAAAGATAGTTCTGTCCTGGACGAGTTGCAGGGCAAGCTGCAGCACGATGCGCGCGCCTTGCAGCAACAGCTCGCGCAATTGATCGACAGCGAGCACGACTATCTCGCCGCAGCCGGTATTGTGCGAAAATTGAAATTCTTTGAAAAACTGGGGGAAGAGATCGGCTCCGCATTCGACGAAATTGATAATTGATGCAGTCGGTTGATATTGGTTTTCTGGATCGTTTACGCGAAATTTTCTTTAACCAGCTCATCCCCAATGGGGTGGATATTTTCAGTTCCTTGACCTGGAATATTCGGTGGAATAGGATTTAATCCTGTTTTTTGTGGAGGCTCATAATGCGCACAACCCAGCAATTCAGTATCACCCTGCCGAATGAGATGGCGGACGTTGTGAAAACAAAAGTTGCGACCGGTGAATACGCTACCGAAAGCGAAGTGATTCGCGATGGGTTGCGTGTCTTGATGGCGCGTGACCGTGCTATGGAGAGTTGGTTATTGCAAGAGGTGGGGCCTGCATACGACGCGCTGAAAGCAGACCCGACTAGGGCTGTCACGGTTGAACAGGTACGAGCAACGCTCGCAGTCAAACATAAAAAAGCCACCGCAAAAGCGTGAAGCAGTATCACGTCATTTTTACGCCAGAAGCGCAGGATCAACTTGCGGCACTCTATGGTTATATTGCGGATGCCGCTTCGCCGGAATCTGCCGAGCGCTATATCAATGCCATCGTCACGCATTGTGAGGGTTTGCAGACGTTCCCGAATCGAGGAACTTGCCGCGACGATATTCGTCCCGGTCTGCGCATCACCAATTACAAAAAACGAACGGTGATTGCCTTTGCTGTAGATGTGGAGATGGTAACTATCGTTGGCATTTATTATGGTGGACGGAATTACGAGGCTGATTTGCAATTCGATCTATAGGCCAAAGGCGACGCAATACCTGTTCAATTATTTATGGCGGGAATATGTAAGACGATGGCGCGAATATTGGTTGCAAATTATCCTAAAATTTATTCTTCATCTTGAGGCGCTTATGCCCAAAAAGAACTGGAAAAGCTACGAGGAAGTTGCTACATACTTACTGAATCAGTTTGCGGAAAAGTTCGGACTTGGCAGGTTTGAAGGAAAACAAATTGTCCCTGGTGAGTGCGGTACCGATTGGGAGATTGATGCAAAGGGATGTTCAGAGGATGAGTGCCACTTCGTGGTCGTGGAGCGTAAGTGCTACACAAAGAGCGGGGTTAGTCAGGCATTAACTGCCGGCTTGGCTTTTGTCATACAAGATACCGGAGCTGCCGGTGGCATTCTGGTCTCACCGCTAGGTCTTCAAGCTGGTGCGAAAAAAATAGCTGCCAAGGTTGGCATCCATGAGGTTCGCTTGGATAAAGACTCCACAACTACGGACTACGTATTGTGTTTTCTGAATCAAGTTTGCGTGGGCTTAACCTTTTAACAATTTATCCGTGCGGGCACAAACGTGCCCACCCTACAAAATGGCACTACTGCAAATTTCCGAACCCGGCCTGAGTGCCTCTCCCCACCAGCACCGGCATGCCGTCGGTATCGACCTCGGCACCACCAACTCCCTCGTCGCCACGGTGCGCAACGGCATCAGCCTGGTGCTGAACGACGAGGGCGGGCGCGCCTTGCTGCCTTCCGTGGTGCGCTATGCGGCGGACGGTACGGTGCAAGTGGGCGATGCGGCGCAGGCGGTGCAGAGCGAAGACCCGGCCAACACCATCGTGTCGGTGAAGCGCTTCATGGGGCGCGGGCTGAACGATGTGGGCGATATCGCCAACCTGCCGTACCGTTTCGTCGATGCCCCCGGCATGTTGCAACTGCGCACTGTCGCCGGGGTGAAAAGCCCGGTCGAAGTTTCTGCCGAGATACTGAAAGTGCTGCGTATCCGCGCCGAACAAAGTCTGGGCGGCGAACTGGTCGGCGCAGTCATCACCGTGCCCGCTTATTTCGACGACGCGCAGCGCCAAGCCACCAAGGATGCCGCCAAGCTGGCGGGGCTGAACGTGCTGCGCCTGCTCAACGAGCCGACTGCGGCAGCTATCGCTTACGGCCTGGATAATGCCGCCGAGGGCATCTACGCGGTTTACGATCTGGGCGGCGGCACCTTCGATATTTCCATCCTGAAATTATCCAAAGGCGTGTTCGAAGTGCTCGCCACCAACGGCGATTCGGCGTTGGGCGGCGACGATTTCGACCAGCGCATCTACTGCTGGCTGCTGGAAAAAAATAACCTCTCCGCGCTCGGCGCGCGCGATACGCGCTTGCTGCTGACCCATGCCCGCGCCGCCAAGGAAGCGTTGACGGATCGGGCAGAGACGCGCATCACGGCGGTGTTGGGCGGCGGCGAAATGGTGGACACCGAGCTGACGCAGCAGGATTTTTATGCCATGACGCAAAATCTGGTGGCGCGCACCCTACAGCCGATGCGCCGCGCCTTGCGCGATGCGGGGTTGGCGGCGGACGAGATCAAGGGCGTGGTGATGGTCGGCGGCTCCACGCGCATGCCGCAAGTGCAGCGCGCGGTGGCGGAGTTTTTCAAGCAAACGCCGCTGACCAATCTCGACCCCGACAAAGTGGTCGCGCTCGGTGCGGCGATCCAGGCCAACGTGCTGGCGGGCAACCGCAGCGGCGACGACTGGCTGCTGCTGGATGTCTGCCCGCTGTCTCTGGGCATCGAAACCATGGGCGGGCTCACCGAAAAAATTATCCCGCGTAACAGTACTATCCCCACCGCCCGCGCGCAGGAGTTCACCACCTTCAAGGACGGACAGACCGCGATGAGCGTGCACGTGGTGCAAGGCGAGCGCGAGCTGGTGAGCGATTGCCGCTCGCTGGCGCGCTTCGAATTGCGCGGCATTCCGCCGATGGTGGCGGGCGCGGCGCGCATCCGCGTCACCTACCAGATCGATGCCGACGGCTTGTTGAGCGTGACCGCGCGCGAACAAAGCAGCGGCGTGGAATCGCACATCGTGGTCAAGCCGTCGTACGGGTTGAGCGATGCGGAAGTGGCGCGCATGTTGCAGGATTCCACCCGCCATGCACGCGACGACATGCAAGCGCGTGCCTTGCGCGAACAGCAGGTGGAAGCCAATCAGTTGCTGGAGGCTGTGGGCAATGCATTGGAGCAGGACGGTAATAGTTTGCTGAGTAAAGAAGCGCAGGCGCGCATACTTGCCAGCATGGAAGTTTTGCGCACTACGCTGCAAGGCGGCGACCATCTCGCCATCAAACGCGCAGTGGGGCAGTTGAACGATGCGACCGTCGCCTTTGCACAGGCGCGCATGGACAAGAGCGTGTCGCACGCACTGACCGGACACAAGATTTCGGAATTGGATAACTGATATGCCCCAGATCATCGTATTACCCCACGAAGAACTTTGCCCCAAGGGCGCGCTGTTTGAAGCCGAACCTGGCACTTCCATCTGCGATGCGCTGCTGGAGCACGACATCGAAATCGAGCACGCCTGCGAGAAATCCTGCGCCTGCACCACCTGTCACGTGATCGTGCGCGAGGGCTTCAACAGCTTGGAAGAAGCCACGGAACTTGAAGAGGATATGCTGGACAAAGCATGGGGCTTGGAAGGTAACTCGCGCCTGAGCTGTCAGGCCGTGGTGGGCAGCACCGATCTCGTCATCGAGATACCCAAGTACACCATCAACATGGCAAAAGAGGGAGGCAAAAAATGAAATGGACTGACGTGCGCGACATCGCTATAGCCCTGTCGGAAAAACATGCGGATACGGATCCGAAAACCATTCGTTTTGTCGATTTGCACAACCTGGTGGTCGATCTGGATGGTTTCGACGACGACCATCATCGCGGCGGCGAGAAGGTGCTGGAAGCGATACAGGCAGCGTGGATAGATGAGGCGGAGTGATTTTTCTCCCTCGCCCACTTGTGGGAGAGGGGTGGGGAGAGGGTAATGAATAAACTGTTGGAACTATGGCGCACTATCTCCCCTCGCTGGTTATATCTGGCAGGCGCCCTGGTCGTTCTCGGATTGATAGCCGGAGCACTGTATCTGCAATACGGCCTGCGCGAAGACCCTTGCCCATTGTGTATGGTGCAACGCGTCATCTTTATTGTGATCGGTGTGCTGTTCTTCTGTGCGGTCATACACAACGCCGGGCGGGTCGGGCGTTGGGTCTATTCCACATTGATCGCGCTCACGGCGCTGGGGGGAGTGGCTGTAGCGGGACGCCATATCTGGATACAGCATCTACCCAAAGACCAAGTACCAGCCTGCGGCCCGGGCCTAGACTTCATGTTGGCGAACTTTCCCATGGCCGACGTGTGGCAAGAGTTGATGCACGGCTCGGGCGAGTGTGCCGCCAAAGGCTGGACCTTCCTGACGCTGGGTCTGCCGGAATGGGCGCTGCTCAATTTTTTGTTTCTCGGCGCGCTGGCTTTGGCTATCGCGCTCAGGAAATCAGCCTGACGTCAGTTCAACCACGGTCGCACATCACGCGTGATGGCGACCGCCACGATGTAAAAGAACACTCCCTGTGCAACGAGCCATGCCGCCAAACGGATGCGTAGCGTCTTGCCGCGCTTCAATGCGACCGAGCCGAGCACGATGTAGATCAGCAGTGCAATGATCTTTGCGCCCAACCAGGGTTCCGCCAGTGGCGAGATGCCGAGCAGATAGGCCAGCGTGATGGCGCTCACGAGCAGCAGCGTATCCACGATATGCGGCGCGACCTTCACCCAGCGCTGTTGCAGCAGCGGCGAGGCGCGCAGCATCCAGATGCCGCGCACGAAGAACAGCGCGTAGCTCACGGCCACACAAGTCATGTGCAGATGTTTGACGGCGAGGTATTCCATGCGGGGGATGCGGACGTTGGGCGCGTCAGCAAGATTTAGGGTAGGCGCTGAATCAGCCCCCTCGCCCAATGGGAGATAACCAGCGACTTTTCCGCTCTTGTACTCTGCCCGCCAACGGCGGGTGGGGTGTGCGGACTTAGTCGATTGGCTAGGGGGTTCATCAGGGCGAGGGAGCGCTCCTCTGATTGGAAGCCCTCACCCCAACCCTCCCCCAGCGGGGGAGGGAGCGAAACCGATGTTTTCAGCGCAGCCATAGATCAGTCGTCGAAGCGCTTGAACATCATGCGGCGCAGCAGATTGTCCTTGAGGATGAACTGGTGGTGCAGCGCGGCAGCGACATGCAGCGCGATGGTCAGCAGGAGGATGGCGACGATGGCGGCATGCACTTCGTGGATCGCGAATTTCTCCAGATCGGGCAGCTTGCCCGCATCATGCGCCTGTAGTGCGGCAATCACACCCGTCGTGTTAATCATAATCATGCCGCTTACGGGCAGTGCGATGAGCAACACATACAGCAGATGATGGATACCGACAGACACCTTATTGGCGATAGCGCTGCCGACTTCGATCGGGGCTGGCTTGCCGTCCTTGCGCAGAAAATAAGTACGGATCAGGGTAAGGATCAGCACCAGGTCGCCCATGATGAAGTGCCACGGATAGAGCGCCATCTTGGCAGCGGCGGCTTCGGTCTCGTCGAGCTCATGGCCGAGATAAAAAGCGGCGATAAAGAGCAGTAGCGTGAGCCAGTGGATGGCGGCGAGGCGTTTGCTGTATTGCTTCATGGTTCAGTCCTTCTGGTGTGTGAAAAGTGGCGCGCATTGTAGCGCATGGCAGAGGTTTGTTCCGTTTCCACAATGTTACAAACCCTACGCATCATGCGGTCGTTTTGCTGTGCTACACTCCCTGCCCATGAATTCCTCCACCCACACCGCGCAAGCAAGCAAGCAAGCAAGCAAGCAAGCAAGCAAGCAAGCAAGCAAGCAAGCAAGCAAGCAAGCAAGCAAGCAAGCAAGCAAGCAACAGATTGCGCCCTCCGCATTAAGTTCCCGCGCTGAACGCCGCGCCCCGCGCGCACCTCCCTGAACGAACCCGCCGTATTTCCGCGCGGCGCATCGCCGCATTCCAATTCGTTCCAAGAGAATTTCATGTTGACCGTTTCAATCCCGCGTTTCATCGCAATACTGGTCGTTGTGCTCTCCGGCCTGCTGGCTATGCCGCTTGCCCGAGCGAGCACGGTTGATGACCTCAAAGCCTGCTTTATTTTCCTTAATTCCCAAGATTACGCCCGCGCCGAGCAGGCCGCGCAAACTCTGCTGCGCCGCACCGACCTGGATCGTGGAGCACAACTCTATGCTTGGCTGTGCCTAGGAAAAGCGTATGACGGTATCGGACGCGCGAAAGACGCACTGCAGGCATTTAAGCAGGTGGAAATGGACACGGTGCGGCAAAATGGCAACTCAACTTGGGTAATGTTTTGCGGGAAGCCCGAAAGTACGACGCAGCGGAAGCAGAACTTCTGGCCGGGTTGAATGCCATCCGGTTGATGGGTGATAAGTACTCGGAGGCGACGGGGAATTTGTATCTCGCCCGACTGGAAGAGAGCCGAGGCGACAATGCTAAAGCCAAGCAATGGTATGGCCAAGCGGAAAGTCTCTTTCGTGAAATCGGCGACATGACGCATGCAAATCAAATGCGCAGCGAAGCTGCCGCGTTGAAATGAGTATTTCAAAATATGACTAGTATCAGTAGTACGTCGATTTAAACAATAAGGATTTTTATGATTTCACTTACTTTTTCTAAAGTGTGCCAATACGCAAAAGCAGTATTGATCCTTTCTAGTATGCTTTTCACGCCAATAGCCAATGCGGATGGTTCAGACGAGTGTTACCACTATCTTGAAGCGAAAGAGTATAAGCGCGGCGGGCTTCGGGTGATTTACTACTGGTGGATGTCAGGTAAGCAGTTTTGGCTATACACCGTGTACAACAAAGATGAGATGGACGATCTTACGACGGCGCAACGAAAACTTTTGAAAGATTTGCTCAAGCAAGAATTGGATGCGAGGAGGATAAAATGAAACGCAAATTATTTGAAGAACTGAAAGAAGGATTCGGCGCATTGCAATCGGCACGCGAGGGCAAGATCACATTGCGTGAACATGTTATAGAAAAGAAAGCCGTGCAGTGGACCCCTCCGTCAAGACAATAATGCATCGAGTTTAAGAGGGTAACCTTATGCATGCAGCGGAACGGCGCTGCCCCGGCTTTCTGTTTCTTTTTCCGAGTGAGTTTTTTCT
>SCUU01000269.1 GCA_004297065.1 Gallionellaceae bacterium | reverse complement strand
AGCCAGAACCCGGCGCGGGAAAACGTCCTCGCGGCCACGGAACTCCTCACCGGCGTCCGCGTCCCGACGCCCGCGGCGGGCGTCGTCAGCACCTATCTGAAAATCACCGACCGGGCAGCCTGGACCCATGCCGAAGTCAGCGTAGCGGTGGTGCTGCAGATGGATGGCGCGCGCATACGGACTGCCAACGTGGTGTTGGGCGGCGTGGCGCCGATGCCGTGGCGTCTGCCCGACGTCGCACAGTGGCTGTGTGGTCAATCCCTGTCCGCGGCTGTGGCCGGCCAGGCCGGTGCCCTGGCGGTGGTCCACGCACAACCACTGGCCAAGAATGGCCACAAGGTCCCAATGACCCGCGCGGCGGTCGAGCGCGCACTGCTGCGTCTGGTCCTGGCGTGAGCTGCCGGCTCAGGCCGATAGAGGCTTGTACAACGAAAGGTGGCGAACATGCGTGCAGTAGGCATTATGGTCCATGGAGGCCCGGAGGCGCTGGAAATCGTCGATCTGCCCGAAGTCCACGCCGGCCCCGGCCAGGTGCGTGTGCGGATATACGCGGCGGCGGTGAACCCCACGGACACGATGGCACGGAACGGCTCACGGGCCGAGCAGCAGAAGGTGGACCCGCCGCCCTACGTGCCGGGCATGGACGCGGCCGGGATCGTCGACGAGGTCGGCGATGGGGTCTCCACGGGAGTGCGGGTGGGGGACGCGGTCATGGCCATGGTGGTCCCGAAGGGCAGCCACGGGGCCTATCGCGAACAGGTCGTCCTGCAGGCGCGCGCGGTGGTTCCTGCACCGGCCGGCACCACGCACGTCGAGGCGTGCACGCTGCCCATGAACGGCCTCACGGCCCGGCAGTCGCTCGACCTGCTTGACCTGTCGCCAGGGCAGACGCTCGCGGTGACCGGGGCCGCCGGTGCGTACGGTGGCTATGTCGTGCAGCTGGCCAAGGCCGAGGGGTTGACGGTCATCGCCGATGCGTCCGAGGTCGATCACGCCCTCGTCGCCGCACTTGGGGCTGATATCGTCGTGCGCCGCGGCAACGATGTCGCCACGCGGATCTTAGAACACTTCCCCCACGGCGTCGACGGTCTCGCCGACGGCGCTGTCCTCAACGAAAAAGTGATTCCTACCGTCCGCGACGGGGGCGCGTTCACGTCAGTGCGTGGTTTTGTGGGCGCGCCCCAACGGGGCATCACATTCACGGTGACCTCGGTGCGCACGTACGACGGCGACTTCGAAAAACTGGACCGCCTCCGGCAGCTCGTAGAGTCTAGAGCCCTTACCCTGCGTGTGGCCGCCACCTACCCCCCGGAACGCGTCGGGGAGGCCCATCGTCGGCTGGAGGCGGGGGGCACGCGCGGACGGCTGGTCATGACGTTCTAACACCGCGGAGCAGGTATGCACGGCGTGGTGCCACCCCGCGCTCCGCCATGATTAGGCCGGTCGCACCCGTGCTGGCGGCCGAGGCCTCACAGCCGTCGATCTTG
>SCUU01000192.1 GCA_004297065.1 Gallionellaceae bacterium | reverse complement strand
AAGGGCTTCAGGCGTACGAGCAGTTCACTCATGTGCGGTTCCTCTCAGGGCTACCCCGGGTGACCGCCGGGGTGGCTTCTTCAAGCCTTCGTGTTCTTCAGGGCGGCGGGCGTCAAGGTCGACGCGTAGTTCACGTCGGTGACCCCGCCGTCCGCGTCCAGCTTGGCGAGCAACGCGATGAACTGCGTTCGCAGCTCCGTCACGTCGTCCACGCCGTCGCGGAGGATGGTGGCGAGGTCGGGCTTCCCAGCGTTGCCACCGGGAGCCAGCCCTGCGCCACCCGAGCCGAACCTCTTGGTAATGGCAGCCATGGTGTCTCCTTACGCCGCGTCGATGACGAGGCCGTAGGTGACAGCCGACTGGTCAGCCACCGCCGACTCGACGCCCGTGGCACGAACGCGCGCGAACAACTTCTCGTTCGTGTGGTCGTACTCGAGCTCCGAGACCGTCGCCGGGGCAGACTGACCCTGAACGCCGATGATGTTGAGGTTCTCCTTGCCCGTCGCAACGCGGAGCTTCGCGAGCAGGCCGGTCGACCCGCCAGCGGAGTAAGCTCCGTCGCCCACGATGGTGCAGCGGTAGGTGAAGGCGGGGCCGACTGCCTCTACCTTCTCCACAATCGTCAATGCTCCAAGTGCCATCTTCCGTCTCCGTCTTTCCGCCGGCTGCGCCGGCTAAGGGGTTGGGTGGGTCAGGTTACCCTCACGCCACCTTGACGTTGATGGCCTTCACCACCGCCGTCTCCTCTGCGTACTTCACGTCGAAGCGCAGGGTGGCGACGATGATGAGGACGCCCTCGCTCACGAGCTTGTCGGTCTCGATGCGGATGTTCCGCCAGATGCCGAAGTTGATGTTCTTTGGGTCGGTGAAGATGACCGACGTGCAGTGCGAGCCCGTCCCGATGTTCTCGGGGAAGAGCTGGCTGTCCAGGATGGGGATGCCGCTGTACTGAATCGGCGCCTCCTGCTCCAGGAACTTGTCGCCGACGATGGTCTGCCGGTCGGCAATCGCATCGCGGTAGTCGAGCTCGGCGTCGACCGAGGTGATGAACCGCATCTCCGCCTTGTTCCGGAGGAACTCGGACGGCAACGCCTTGAGCATGTCCTTGAAGATGGTCTTGTTGAGCGTCGTGTCCGTCGCGTCGACGACGTTGGACGTGGCCGCCTTCAGGATGCCGTTGAACTGCGCGAGGAACGGGTCGCCGCTGGTCGTGTCTCCGTTGACCGCGACCTCCTCGATGTCGGTGGCGATGCGCTCCGCCAGAATCTGCATGATGGTCTGGCGCAGCTCGGACCGCTCGATGGAGTCTTCCAGGACTTCGTTGTCGAGTCGGACCTCCGCCTTGAAGAGCTTGGCGTCGAGCTCGACCTTCCCGAGGTTGGGCTTCGCTCGGTCACCCGAGGCGAGCGCCGTTGCTTCGGCGCCAGCGCGGAGCACGCGGCCCGCGAAGCGAATCTTCTCGATGAGCTGCTTCGGCGAGCGCATCGGCACGACCGTGCTGATGCCCATGAGCTTCCCCTGCTTGATGAGGATGCGCATGAACTTCGCCGCTTGCGCGGGCTGAAGCAATCCGCCGCTCGTGGTGAGGTCGCTCAGCGCGAGGTCGGCCTTCTCGAGAATCGTCCTGTTGTCCATCAGTCCTGCTGCGAGTCCCATCGCATTTCTCCTTCACGGTATGAGCGAACCGAACTCGCTCCTCAGTCGTCGAAGAACGACTCCTGCTTGTGAACGTTGTCCCTCGTGACCGGGCTGTTCATGTCTAGCGGCCACGATACCTCTTGCGTCTCGCGCCGGGAAGGGCCTCCCTCGATGGTGAGACCGTTGCCCTGGCCACGAGACTTCTTGATGGCAGCGAGCTCGTCGCTCTGCTTCTTCACCGTGCCCACCACGGAGGTGAGCATGGTGGCCATCTTCTCGAGCCCCTTCTTGAGCTCGTCGTTGGCTTGAGGTGCGGGCGCTTCCTTGCGCGCGGGGCCCTTCGCCGACATCTGCATCTCGCTCGGTGCAGCGGCTTCACCGGCCTGGGGGCGCAGCTCTTGGAGGATGCTGCCCAGCACGCTGAGCGCTTGCTCGAAACGCGAGAGGCGCTCCTTGGACATCTTCGCGCCGAACTTTGCGACGAGCGCCTTGGCGGCCATCTGCATCTCCGCCGGGGCGGGCTCGCCCTCAGCAGGCGGCGGCTCACCCTCTTCGGGTGCAGCCGGTGCCTTCGGATACATGGTGTCGAGCTGCGCGAGCGAGTCGCAGATGCTCACGAGCTCCGACCAGAACTCCTCGGGGATGGGCGGGATGCCGCCCTCCTCGGGGACCTCGGCGTCCTTCGATGAGGAGACCTCGTCGGCGAGAGCCTTGAGGCGCTCGGCTGCCTTCTCGAGCAGCGGCCCCATCATCTGCTTCGCGCCAGGAGGAAGCTCGAGCGCCTTCATGGCGGGCTTCTTCTTGTCGCCAGCGGGCGGGCACGCCCCGGCCTTGGTCTGTTGAGTTGCCGGCGTCGCCGCCGTGAAGCCACCCTTGCCATCCGGCGTGAGCTCAGCACCCATCTCGTCACTCCTTTTCACCACCAAGAACTTGCGCTTGTTAGCGGCACGGTCGACCATAGAGACTTCTTCGACCACGATTTCGGTGAGACGATGCACGCGCTCGTCGCCCGCTTTCGTCGTGTTCGCTCTTGTCTTCGTAGTCACGTTCGTGCCTCGCAAGTGTGCGCTGTCGTGCGCTCCGTTGTCAATGAAGGGTTACGCGGGCTTCCGCACCGCGGACCCCCCAATCGAGAAGCCTGTCAGGCCACCTGACTTGACCTGCCTCCACAACCCGTCGTCGAGGACGCGGACTGCCATGAGCCAAGTCCCCTTCTTCACGTTGATGTCCCCCATCGCGAAGTCGACCGGCGCGATGTAGCTCTCGAGAATCTTCACGTCGCCGGTGACCATCTGCTTATGCATGAAGCCGAGGTTCCGGTACTCCTCCATGAAGACGTGCTCCGCAGCGCGGACCTCTTCGGCGGAGTAGGTGTCGTTCTGCGCGTCGACAACATCGGGCTCGAGCACGATGCCCAGCACGTAGCGCTCGTCGCCCGCGGTACCGGCCTTCACGACCTTCGACATATGGCGGTCGAAGGCGCGCAGCACGGCATCGGTGGGGGCGTCGAAGCCAACGGTGGGACGCACGAGGGTCTTCAAGAGCTCGACGGTGGGCTCGAGGTTCAGGAGAGCCTTGAGCTGCTCGACGCTCATCTCCGTCATGCCCGCGTAGAACTTCTCGGGGATGTGCGCGGCGTACGCCAGGCGCGCGTCGCGCGGTGAGTCGAAGCCGAGGAAGAGCTTGTACTCGTCGAAGCTGCCGTCGGCCTTCTGTTGCGTGACCCAGAACGCGCGCGACGAGTCTCCGCTGGGGCCCATGAACACGTCGAGCTCTTCGCCGTCGCCGCCCTTCGTGCGCGGGATGAACCCGTAGTCGAGCTCGTAGGTGCGGCTCCACTCGTTGCCGTCGTCGTCCTTGCCCTTCTGGACGAAGCCCTTGGGCCGGTCGATTTTCACGGTGAGCCCCTGGAACTGCACCGTCTTGAGCGCCTTGCGCGTCGGCATGCGCGGGGGCTGCACCCACTCCACGAGCTCGGGCGCGGCGGGTGTGAAGCTGGAGCAGAAGAGCCGGTCGGGTGCGTCGTGCACCTTGTAGATGGGGCCCACCGCGGCGAGGGCGACGCGCGAGGCGTCGCTGTCGTCGTAGTCGATGAACCAGTCCGCCTTGAGCGTGGAGACGGCGCGCGCAATCTCGCGCGGGCTCACGTCCGTGCTGGGCGCGGAGAGCATGAGGATGACTCCGGGCCGGTCGTTCTTGTCGAGCTGCTCAAGCCAGTCGTCCCCAGCGTCGAAGGGGTTCACGCCCAGCCGGCCCACGTCGGGCAGGAGCTTCACAACCTTGTCGGCCAACGTCAGAGGCATCGCGCGCTTCGCACGCTTGGTCGCACCGTTGGTCGGCGCGGCGCCTGGCTCGTAGAGGAAGTATCGAACCTCGACCTTGCGCATCTCGCCGTCGACGGTCTTGATGCACTCGTCGTTGAAGAAGCCGCTCTCGGCCAGCGCGTCGCGCATCCCGCGCGCTTCATCTCCCGTGGCCTTCCAGTATTGGTACTCGGGAGGTACGACGGCCTCGAGCGACTTGGGCAGAGCCGAGCTGCCAGGCGAGGGCATGATGCCCGCCTTCACGACGTCGGGCTGTAGCACGCGCGGCACGTAGCCCTTCACCATCGAGGCGCTGTACGAACCGTCGTCCTTGCGCTTGATGCGGACGATGCCGACCATCCCGCCGCACTTCGAGAAGAAGTACTCGTGGTCTCCGTCGAGCTGGAGTCCGAACTCGGCGAAGCCGTTGGCGATGGGCGAGGGTGGTGCAGCCGGGGGCGGCTCCGCCTTGAGCTCCTGCTCTGCGGCCACCGCGAACGGTTCAAGCATCGCATGCGAGAAGCGGTCGCCCAGCGGGCTGAACGCATCCGCTACCGCGCCCTTCGAGACGCCACGGGGCAGCGCCAGCTTCCACACGAGCGGCGCCTCCAAGTTGTTGAGCTCGAGGCGGCCCGCGTTGGCCGAGTACGTCAGGGAGAACGGACTCGGCCCCCGCTTCAGAGGCATGTCGAGATAGCGCTGCTCTCCGAACAGCGTCATCTGCCCGGGAAGCACTTCAGCCGTCGCTGCGCTTTTCGCGACGCGACGGCGCCCGGTGGTGCCCCTGGTCTTGTTCACGAAGCTCCTCTTTTCAGCGAGCGGCAGCCCAGGGGTCGCTCCCCCATCCGTCCTTGTCGGCGCTCTTCGCGATGCCTTCCTCACGGAAGGGCTTCGTGTTCATGTCGAGCGGCCAGAAGCCGGGGAGCTCGTTGCTCGTGGGCTCGGGCGGAGGTGCCGCGTTGTTCACGGCGTCGGTCGCCATGGTCTGCGCGGGGGCAATCTGGGCCATCGCGTTGGAGAGATTCTCCATCGTCTTGGCGAAGCTCTGCGCACCCTCGGGAGCGGCGAAGCTGGCGTCCGCTTGGGTGCCCTTACCCGCGGCGGCATCGAGGGCGGTCTCGGTCTCCGTCGAGACCTCCTGCCCGGGGTCGGTATACATCTCCACCGACACCTTGTCGTTGCTGCCTTCCCACGCGCCCTTCTGAAGCACGTTGACGGTGGAGCGAAGGTGGTCGAGGCGCTTCTTGGCCTTCTCCTCGTCCTCCTTCTTTGCCTTCTCCACTTGGTCCTTCGCGTACGCGAGGAACTCGGTCTGGGACATCGTGACCGTTTTCGGGCCGTCGATGCTCGTGCCGAGCGCCTCACTCAGCTTCGCCAACGTCTCCTTCATGCTCATGGGTCTCTCTCCCTGCTCCGGCCCGTTAAGGGCCAATCACTACCTCGTGTCGCCCTCTGGCGTCCAGATGGTGCGGTCGTCTGGTTTCCAAGGGATACCATCGAGCTCGCACCGGAGGAACGCCGGAAGTCTGTCCAGGATGCGGTCGACGCCCCACTTCAGGTCGCCGCGCAGCTCCTTGAACATCCGCATGCACATCTCCGTTCGCCGCTTCATTTCAGCGTGCGTGATGCGCAGTTCGCGCGTCGAGACCACGGGAAGCCGTGCCTGGTCCGTGGCGAAGGACGCCATGATGGCGGCCTCGAAGCCGCGCACGACCTTCGCAACCTGGTCCTCGGTGACGAGGCTCGCAAAAACTCCGTAGTCCATCGAGTGCGAATGTATCGGGGAAGTCAGTCTTCGGCAACGATGGTAGCAACGTGGCGCCAGCCATCTCCTCGGACCGCGCGCACGGCTGTCGAGTGGTGCACACCAAAACGCGCAGCGATAGCGCGGTAGGTGAGCCCCTCTCGACGCAGGCGCCGCATCTCCAAGACCCGCCCCTCGTCCAGCCTCGCGCCCCCGTTCCTTGAGCCGAGCGAGCGCGCCTCTGGGTGCGTGCGCATCCCGTTCTTGCTTCCGGCGTTGATTCCCTTCGACCGACCACGAAGCCGCTTGTCGGCGTGGTTCCGCACGTTCGTTCCGATGCAGAGGTGGTCTGGTCTCACGCACCCCGGCGTGTCGCAGTGGTGGAGAACCTGCTTCCTCGGAGGGATTCTCCCGTGGTGCAGCACCCACGACGCGCGGTGCGCTTTCCGCTGACCGAACCCGGTGAACCACCCGTAGCCGTCCTCGTCTGCACTCGCCGTCCAAAGCCAGCACCTTCTGGTCTTCTTGACCGACACCCAGAAACGCTCCTCGGCGGGGAGTGCCGTCAGCCGGCCCAGCACGTCCCGCGTCATGCCCTTGTTCATGCTGCTCCCCGTAGCATGGTGCAACGGCAAAGTCAGTCTTCGGCGACAATCGTACTTCTACAGTTGCCGTGGAGGGGTGGGGTAACGATGCCCGCGGCCTCGAGCTGCGAGATGCTCATGGCATCGGCGTACTGTCCCACCGTGTCAAGCTGCCCCTCGGCGGTCTCGACCACATCGGCCACCCTGGTCTGCTCCCCAGCGCTGTTCTTGAAGTAGAGGAATTGGTTCCCCTCACCGTCGCTGCCCATGGCGAGCCAGGGTTGGGTGTCCTTCACGTTGCCCGGGTCGCTGAGCTCTGCGGTGCGCTGGAACGCACCGAGCCCCGACTCCACCTTGAACTTCTTGCCGTGCATGAACCGGCAGACCTCACTCGTAAGCTCGTCGAGCACGGCCTCGAAGGTGAAGTGCTTCACCCCGCCGTCGCGCATCGAGGAGAGGTTCGCGTACGAGCGAGAGCGCCCGGCAAAGGAGTTGCCCACGGTGCGCCAATAGTTGTCGCTCCGCACGAGGCCCGCTTCGCCGAGCCCGGCGCTCAGCCTCTCCATGACCTCCTCGCGCCCCATGCCCCGCTCAAGGCTGCTCGAAACGATGTCGCGCGCCTTCTGGCTGAACACGTCGGAGCGGCGCCCGAACTCATCGCGCACGAAGTTCGCCTGCGCGGTGGCGCTCTGCTGGATGACCCGCTGGTCCACCTCGGTGAGGCTCGTCTGGATGTTGAGGCCGAAGCTACGCTTGGCC
>SCUU01000268.1 GCA_004297065.1 Gallionellaceae bacterium | reverse complement strand
CGATCTGAATCAAGCGCTTGAGAAGCAGCTTGAAGATTTAAAGAAACAAATCAACAAACCTGCCTTTATTAAAGTCCCCGTTTATAAGAAGAAGAAACGCTGGAAGAAATTGGGAAGGCCGGTGGGGCATCCCGGCTGCACCCGACCCAAACCGGAAATCATTCATCACGTTGTTGAGCAAACGCTTGAGAAATGTCCCGATTGTGGAAGAAAGTCTTTAAGTCCTTGGCCGAGTGAAGATGAAGAACACGTTCAGGAAGATATTGTACCGGCCCATGTGGAAGCGACAAAATTTATCCGGCATGCCTATCAGTGCAGTCATTGCCACAAACTCCAGAGAGCCCCTTACGGTCCTGGAGAAATTCCCTGCAGTTATTTGGGGCCGAATGTTTTGGTTCAGACGATCCTGATGAAATATCATCATGGGCTGCCGTACTCGAAGATTCAGATGATGTTTAAGGAGTTGTGTGGCTTAACGGTGACGGATTCTGCGTTGGCGCAAGCCTTGCAGCGGCTGGCGCATTGGCTGGAAGTTGAAAAGCAAGTGATTGTGGATGCGGTGCGTGCCAGCCCATGGATCCACGGGGATGAAACAGGCTGGAAGATTGCGGGGATCAACCACTGGCTCTGGGATTTTGTCAATCAGAGGCTGGCTTTGTACCGGATTGCTCAAAGCCGTGGGCAAAAAATTCCTCAAGAGATGCTGGGCAAAAACTATCGAGGGATTTTGCTCAGTGATTTTTTATCGGCTTATGACAAATCGGGAAAGAGACGACAGCGGTGTCTGGTGCATTTGATTCGTGAAATGCATCGGTGCCGGGAAACAGACCGAAGCATGGAATATCTTTTGGCTTACCGGCAACTGAAAAGAATTTTAAATGACGCCAAGCGACTGGATCAAAAGCGTGGAGAATTGGCGCCGTGGACGTTTGCCCACCGGGTGAGTTTAATCAAGGGAAGGCTTTTGGATTTTGCCTGCCAGCCTTTCAAGAATAAAAACTGGAAACGCTTATCGAAGAGACTGCTGAAATATTATGAAGAGATCCTGACTTTTC
>SCUU01000210.1 GCA_004297065.1 Gallionellaceae bacterium | reverse complement strand
GCTCCAGAAGGTCGATCTTGGTCTCAAGCTGGTGCTCGGCCTTGTATAAGGCAACACCTAACAATTCGTCCAAGCCGACGCCGCTTCGCGGCGCGGCTTAACTCAGGTGTTAGGCCTTGGATCACTATTCAAGCGATCGGTGCGAAAAAGCTCCAGGGCATGTGCCCTTGGCTGCCACGGCGACGAACAAGACCACCGCCCCGGGTCTTGACGGCATGGCTCCCCACGCTGAGCATCGTCGAGCCCGCCCCAGCAGGGGACACATACGCCGTCACGCCATGGAGCAATCGTGAAAACCGTCAAACGTCCTGTGGTTGAATCGTTGATCCTTGGTTCTGTGCTCGCCCTGGCAATTATTTTCATTGCCCAAAAACAGATCCTTGTGGTGCTGGAATGGATCAGTCCGGTTTTTTACCTGCCCGGCCAAGGTGCATCCCTGCTTTCAGGCAACTCGCACGAACCCCCGCCGTGGTTGTTCCACACCTTGCTTGCCCTGCAGTGCGTCTTGGCTGTCTTTGTGGTCGGCTGGCTTGCAGGCCGCTACCGTGATCAGACGGCCAAGGCCTAACAATTCGTCCAAGCCGACGCCGCTTCGCGGCGCGGCTTAACTCAGGTGTTAGCTTCCTTTCCCAACAACAAGGAGTGTGTAGTGAAAAAACTCATCGCAGCTGTTTCCCTGGTGCTGTGCCCCGCTCTCGCTTTTGCCGGGTCTGCGGGCGTACGGTTCGATACGCGTGTGATGCAGTCGGGCACACCGGTCGCGAGCTCAAGCGTTTGGGTGCCTTTCGGTCAGGATGCCGTCATTGAGTTGCCCGGCAAAGTTCGCATCGTCGCGTCGGCGCAAGAGCCTGCTGGGGAACAATCGCTGGTCAAGGCAAAGGTTTACGGCTTAGCTGGCGGGAAGTGGGTTCCGAAATGGAGTCCGAGCATGAAAGCCAACCTATCCAAGACTCCTTCATTCGAGGTCGATCTCAAGGGGACTGGCTACCATGTGGTTGTCATGCCGCGGGCTGCAGATCAGCCGTCGTCGAGCGGCAGCTAACAATTCGTCCAAGCCGACGCCGCTTCGTTACGGCAAACAGGGCAGAGAAAGCCTGCCCTGTTTTCCTCCACTACACCGCGCGGCTTAACTCAGGTGTTAGCCCTCACAACAAGGATCACGGAATGTCCGTAGCAAAAGCTCTAATCCTCGCGTGCTGCTTCGTCGCTAGCACCTGCCAGGCTGCGGAAGTCGCGCACACCGGCCGGTCTGAGCAGGAGGAGGCGATCCGAGGCGTCGTCGAGCAGTTCCGCACCTCGCTGATGCGGAAGGACAAGGCTAGCTACATGAGCCTCTTCTTCTCGGAGAAGCCCGAGGATATTGGCTGGCAATTCGTGTCCGAAGACACCCGTCTTGAGCACATCCGGAAAACCAAGCCGGATGCGATCAAAGCTCGCCAGATACCAACCAATAACTTCGTTGGCCTAATCGACTCCGCGGTGGCGGCAAAGGAGCCGCGCGAAGAAACCTTTTCCAACGTCAAGATCGAAACAGACGGTGAGATTGCCTCGGTCTCCTTCGACTATACATTCCTGGCTAACGGCAAGAAGATGAACTGGGGCAAGGAGATGTGGCAAATGGTGCGCACCGAGCAAGGCTGGAAGATTTTCTCGGTCGTCTACACCATTCGCGACCAATGGAGCCGGGGGTGAGGGCTAACAATTCGTCCAAGCCGACGCCGCTTCGCGGCGCGGCTTAACTCAGGTGTTAGGTGCCTGTATGAAGATCGAAGCAAGCAAGTATCCTGTCTCAAGCGCGGCGCGGGTCGGTGCGGTTGTAATCGTGTTGGCCTCGGTGCTGGCAGCTGTCGCCGTTCTGGCAAACGGCATCGGAATCGTGGGGTTGAGCTGGCGCCACGGGTCACTCCTGACCGCAGTGGTCTGTAGCTATGTTTGGCTGGTGTTTGCTTGGGTAGCGGTCACAGGTTGCGTTCCGCGTTTCTTTCCTCTCGGGTCTCTGAACTGGCCGTTTCGGCCGCCAGGCACCTAACAATTCGTCCAAGCCGACGCCGCTTCGCGTCGCGGCTTAACTCAGGTGTTAGGCCTATGAACAAGATCCTTGCACTCGTTCTTCTCGCCGCGAGCCTCTCAGCCGAAGCCGAAGGTGTTGGTCGGTGTCAGGCCACGGACGCACGCCTCAAAATTACTGGCGCCGACATCTCTCTGAAGAAGATGGCGGATCTCGGACTTCAGCCTTCACGTCACGGGCGCCCGGCAACATCGACTCCGTGGAACGGCAACACGAATTGGCGAGCCTTCAGGGCCGCTTATCGGCCGGGAGACAGGATTCGACCTTACTCGTTAGCGTTCAGGCTCGGCGAGAAGCCCTTTGAGTGGGGTTACGCCCTGTACCGCGGTGATTGTCTGCTCTTGGTTTACGCAATCCACGTAGCATAGGCCTAACAATTCGTCCAAGCCGACGCCGCTTCGCGGCGCGGCTTAACTCAGGTGTTAGGC
>SCUU01000065.1 GCA_004297065.1 Gallionellaceae bacterium | reverse complement strand
TCAATATGTTCCCGCCGATCACCCGTTGCGCCGGGTGCGCGATGTATTCAACGGCTGCCTCTTGCGCATGGATACTCACTTTGGTGAACTCTACAGCCGGTTGGGCCGCGAATCGATTCCACCCGAGAAGCTGCTGCGCGCCCTGATGCTGCAAGTCCTGTTCGGCATTCGAAGCGAGCGACAACTGGTCGAGCAGTTGCGCTACAACATGCTGTATCGCTGGTTTGTCGGCTTGCCCCTGCATGAACAGCCGTGGGATCACTCCTCGTTCACCAAGAACCGCGACCGCCTGCTCGAAGGCGGCACGCCTGAGGTACTGTTTGAACAAGTGCTCGATGGTGCACGCGCCGAGAATCTGTTGTCCGACGAACACTTCTCGGTGGACGGCACGATGATCCGCGCGTGGGCCTCGCAGGCCTCGTTCGTGCGCAAAGACGGTAGCGATGATGAAGGTGGCGGCAGCAACTTCCGAGGGCAGGAGCGCAGCAACGACACCCACGCTTCGACGACCGACCCGGATGCACGACTGTTCAAGAAGAGCCAAGGCGGCGAAGCCCATCTGGCCTATTTGGGACACGCGCTCACCGAGAACCGGTACGGCTTTGCAGTGGCCGCGACCGTCACCCACGCCACCGGCACCGCCGAGCGCGAAGCCGCGGTGGCGCTGATGGACAAAACGGCTGACCCCAGCCCGGAGCCGGCACGCACCAAGCGCCGCACCTTGGGGGCTGACAAAAACTACGATACGGCTGACTTCGTGACCCAATGTCGAGAGCGCAACATCACTCCGCATGTGGCACAGAACACGCGCCGTCCTGGCGGCAGCGCGATTGACGCACGCACCAGCCGCCATCCGGGGTATGCGATCAGCCAGATCAAGCGGCAGATGGCCGAACGGGTGCATGCTTGGCCGAAGACATGGTCGACGATGCGCCGCGCAATGGTGCGTGGACTGGATCGCATGAAGGCACAGTACCAACTGGCGCTCACGGGGGGCAACTTGGTGCGCTTGGTGAACTTGACGGGATAGGTGCGCCCGACGCGGCGCAAGTGCAGCAGAAACACCGCGAAAACGCAGCGAGCACATCGATTCAAGCGTGAAACCAAGCATCATGGGTCGGCAATCAGTCGAAAATATGCAAGAAAAAAACTTGAGCCAATAAAAACGTGAAGCAGCAGAGAAAATCACGCGAATTTCAACAAACCCTTAGGAGGTCTTGTTACCATTCCTAGCCGAAAAGAATTCAATGTAGCGCGATCTGAAAGGTCGGCTTTTTTCAGGCGTGAGTTTTCACACAGCCTCGACCCGAAGAGGACATTCAATTAATCGAGCCTCGCCCCTTTAATCACACGCGGCATGCCCCCCAGCCTACAGGTAACATGACGGCTGATCGTTCCAATCCGACACTAGCCCTCTCGTCTCAATCGTCCGTGGCAATAGTGGGCGCAGCTGCTGCACTTTTTGATCCATCAGTCTGCGGTCGCCTGAAAGCGCTGCCAGAATCGCCACGTCCGCACCCAATTCCGTCACCGCCGCGGCCAGGTCCTCGATGTCGCTTTGCCCAATAGCGTCGACGCG
>SCUU01000064.1 GCA_004297065.1 Gallionellaceae bacterium | reverse complement strand
CGGTGCGCAAGCAACTGAAACGCGCGGAGATGGCGAAATACTTCGCCAGCCTGGAACCGTGCCTGACCGGCATGGAAGCTTGCGGCGGCGCGGTGTCGATTCCGCCCAGCCGCAGGCTGGATGCGGATTGTCTACCTTTGGTGCCCACTGGGCGCGGCTGTTCCGGCAATACGGCCACACGGTCAAGCCGATGGTGCCGAAGTTCGTCAAACCCTATGTCAAAACCAACAAGAACGACATGGCGGGTGCGGAGCCGTGGGCAGACCGGACATGCGCTCTGTCCCGATGAAGAACGTCGAGCAACAAGCGATCCTGTCGGCGCATCGCGCGCGCCAAGGGTTCGTCAAAGCCAGAACGGCGCAGGCCAACCAGATACGCGGCCTGCTCTCCGAATTCGGCATCGTCATCCCGCAAGGGATCAACTCAATCATCAAGCAGGTGCCGGAGATACTGGAAGACGGAGAGAACGGATTACCCGGCACGATGGGCAACCTGATCGAATGGCTGGCGGAGAACCTGAAAGAAATACCGGGACTGGGACCGATCACCGCGAGCGCGATCGTGGCGACCATGGGCGATGCCCGGGAGTTCAAAAATGGCCGGCAGCTCGCCGCGTGGATGGGGCTGGTACCCAAACAGAATTTCAGCGGCGGCAAACAGAATCTGTTGGGCACCAGCAAACGCGGCGACACCTACCCGCGCACCCTGATGATCCACGGTGCGCGGGCTGTCATCCGCTTTGCCGAGAACAGAGCGGAACCGGAGAGCTGGATGAGAAAGCTGATGGGCGGGCACAACAAGAACGTGGGTCGAGTAAAATCAGGTTAACGAGTAGAAGGGGCAGAACCACCGATTGCACGGGCAATCATGAAATGGCGGCGAGACAGGTCAGACCGTGAGAGGGCAAGTCCGATTAGCTCCATGGGCGAAAAGCCCGACAACGTGATGGAGCCCCATCCGGCGAATTCCATCGGGGATAGGGGCGATAGCCCCACTCAAAATCCGGATGTATGGCCGCAATCTTTACCTACCCCAAAATCTTCGATTGGAAGCTTGGCAAAAGTGGGCGCCCATGTAGGGAGTTAACCGGCTCCGCGCTTTTGTGCCGTCCTGGTTGAGCGGGGGGTTAGACGTGATGGGGCTAAACATTGATCTTGAATCCAAGATCGACTTCGGAGGCTGGCACCCCGCCACGAATACCCCAGTTTTCGAGTGCCACTTCATTAAGCACGATAAAAATATCTTCTGGAGCAATGCCAACCGTCCCGAGATTTTTTATGATGGATTGATACAGCGTGCGTTTCGCATTAATAGAACGGCCTGCAAAAATGGTGATTTCGACAAGTGTGTAATTCTCGGACTTGCCCGGTGGAACATGAAAGTGCTCTGGCCTATGCTCGATGAACCTGATTTGACGATCATGCTCAGGAATCTGTAGCGCCTCTCGCTGGGCAAGGTAGACACCCTCAATGATTTTCTGCACTTGAGCGGGAGACCACGTTTTCCGAACTTCAATTTTTGCGAGCGGCATTGTTGTATCACCTCTAACGTGGAGCTAAGGGGCTGCGCGCTTTTGCGCAGTCCCTCTGGAACGCCATGTTATGTATCAATTCGCTGATAGCTTTGCCCATACCTGTTTGGTCCCCATGGTGTAGGCAAACCCATATACCAGACAAATGAATGAACTCCAAACCAAAAATTCATCCACAATTTCCGGCTTCACGATGTAAGCGGGAATGAAGGCAATCCCACGAATCAGATAAATAGCAGAAATAACAACGAGGCCAACTTTCAGAAGCGGAAGCCGCCTGATTAGACCTGCGCCCGAAAACGCGTAGAGTGCCCAAATCAACAGAACAACCGCAATGCCGAACGTGAGTACGGCTGGATACCAGGACCCCTTTTCTGCCATTGTGGCAAGCTCTTCGCCTGCGCCAAAAAATCTATACCACTGCGGCCCGCCGATGACGATTGCTACGTGCAACAATGCGGCGACAATGCTCAACGCACCACCGAATACTAAGAGTCTATTGGCTTTCTTCATGTGTTCTCCTTGATACCTAACGATGAAGCTCAGCCGCCGCGCTGTTCGCGGTCGGCTGCAGCGACTTGTTGGGCCACATCGTTTTCAACGCGCCACATTCCATCCTTCCTTATCAAGACGGCGGGTTTCAGGCCGAATGGCTCCGGGACGACGCTTCTGCTGAAATTCATCAGCTCTATTTTGATCGGCTCCATGCGAAGCAAAACATAGTCATTCCCGGTTGGTCCGCCAGGGAAAAAGAGCCGCCACTCTTCCTTCCAGTAGCGGCGTCTTGATGAAATGTCTGCCTCGACTCTCGCTTCTCCGTAAAGAACAAGATTGGCGTTCTCTTTGGCATCGTCAAACGCCAATGTGACCTTCGGATTAGCCCGAATTTCACGGACTTTTCTGAGTGTCGGATTGGTGCCTATCCAGATCACACCGTTGTCAAAGTCGACAATGGGCTGAACCAATCTTGTGCTGCACCAGCCATCCACCCCGTGGCTTATCAAGAAGCCATACTTCACTTTTTTCATCATCGCGCGAATTGTGTCCAGGCAATTGTCCACACCGGCGTCGCACATGAGTTGTTTTCGCCGCTTATAGATATCTAAGAACCGATGTAAGAGTCTTTTGCGAAGGTTATCAAGCATGTTTGCGTCCTTTGTCCAACGTGAAGTTGAGGGGCGCCGCGCTTTTGCGCAGCCCCTCTCGAACGCAGGGTTAGGGTGAGAAACTCGACCCAACCACTGCACCAAAAAACTTTCAAACAATGCCACTGCTCGACCAGCAACCACTGCGCTGAAAAGGGCGCGACGAGTCAACCCAGTGCCGCACACCCAGACTGCTGCCGCCTTTCAGACTGTGGGCTTACTCACACACCGGAAAGGCAAACCCTAACGTAGAGCTAACCGGCGCTGCGCGGCTTTATCGCGCAGCGTCCAGCGACCGAAGGGAGCGAGGTTGAGCGCCATGTTAGATTCCTGCCGCAAGTGAGGCATCAGGCTTTCTGGCGAGTATTGCAATAGCCGGAGGAAATGCCAACCAGAAACCAGACGCGGGCATTAACACTACTCCGATTGTCGACAGCGTGAATAAAGCCAAGCCAAGTGATTTCGGTAGCGCACCGCCAGGGGATGTCTGCTCAAGTACGGAAATAGCAAGTCCGCATATGAAGAGAGCTACGCCAAATAGGGCACACCAGACTGCAATGCCAACAGAAGAGTCGACTCCAACGGTGTCAAACAGACCGCGCTGGAAGATGGACTGAAATACTTTGGCGAATACAAAAGTGGAAAGCAGCGTGTGAATTATCGACACGCCCATTAACCAGCGACCAATCCATGCCTTCATATGCAACCTCCTGAGCAGTACATTGTTGTTAGCGAAAAATAGGGTTCATCGGACAATTGCGTGGGTAAAAGATAATCTATCGTCTCTGACTGGGTTAGGAGACGAGCGATGGAAAGCAAAGAGCTGTACCGGCACTTGCTGGGGATTAATGAACCGTGGA
>SCUU01000267.1 GCA_004297065.1 Gallionellaceae bacterium | reverse complement strand
GCTGATGCTGGCCTGGATGGTGGTGGACGAGCCCTTTGCCGCCAGCTTCTACCGCGCCATGGCGGTGCTGGTCGCGGCCAGTCCCTGCGCGCTGGCCATCTCGGTGCCGAGCGCGGTGCTGAGCGGCGTGGCGCGCGCGGCGCGCGGCGGTGTGCTGGTGAAGGGCGGCGGGCCGCTGGAGAACCTCGGCACGCTCACCGCCATCGCCTTCGACAAGACCGGCACGCTCACCGAGGGCAAGCCCCGGCTCACCGATGTGATCGCCGCCGAGGGCAGCACCGAGGAGGAGCTGCTGAATGTCGCGCTCGCCGTCGAGAAGCAGAGCGACCATCCGCTGGCGCTGGCCATCGTCAACGGTGCTGGGGAACGCCTCAAGGACAAGGCGGAGGCGCTGGCGATTGCCGAGGTTGAAAGCATCACCGGGCGCGGCATCAAGGCGCTGGTGGCGGGCGACGTGGTATTCATCGGCAAGCCGGTGCTGTTCACCGAAATGGCCGATACGCCGGTGCCGGCCGATGTGAGCCAGGCCAATCGAACCTTGGTGGAGACGGGCCGCACCACCATGATCGTGTGGCGCGGCAGCCGCTACCTGGGCGTGATCGGCGTTATGGATACGCCGCGCCCGGTGGCCGCGCAGGTTATGCGCGAGTTGCAGGCGCTGGGCATCAAAAAAATGATCATGCTGTCTGGCGACAACCAGCAGGTGGCTGATGCGGTAGCGAAAACGGTGGGCCTCACCGAAGCGCGCGGCGACCTGATGCCGGAGCACAAGGTGGAGACTATCAAGGCCCTCATCGCCAGCGAAGGTAAGGTGGCGATGGTGGGCGATGGTGTGAACGACGCGCCCGCGATGGCCAACGCCACGGTGGGCATCGCGATGGGCGCAGCAGGCTCGGACGTGGCGCTGGAGACCGCTGACGTGGCACTGATGTCGGACGACCTCGCGCATCTGCCTTTCGCCGTAGGCCTGTCCCGCGCTACCAGCCGCATCATCAAGCAGAACCTCTGGGTGAGCCTGGGCGTAGTGGCGGTGCTGATCCCCTCGACCATATTTGGCCTGAGCATCGGCACGGCGGTGCTGTTTCACGAAGGCTCGACGCTGGTCGTGGTCATCAATTCGCTGCGGCTGCTGTCCTACAAAGGC
>SCUU01000063.1 GCA_004297065.1 Gallionellaceae bacterium | reverse complement strand
GAACCGCGGCATGAACAGCATGCGCACGCGCGCCACCGCGCTCGGCGGCAGCATCGAGTGGGTGCCATTGACGCCCAGCGGTTGTAAAGTCATCGTCGAAATCTCGTTGCCGCATATCGCATCGAGCCAGAGTGCTTTGACCGTGGCGATATAGTTTTGAGGACAGTAAGTTTTTGGGCACCTCTAACCCTCATATTTCACAAGCCCAATGCGAACAGCATGTCTAAACCAGTCCCATGTTCCTGGCCTGTAGCGCCGCTTCGGTACGCGACGAAATTTTAAGTTTGCGGTGGAAAGCATGATGTTGCCTTGAAAATTAAGGCGCGCATTCTATCACCAGCCTGTCGCGCTCACTAAATGAGTTCAATTCGAGCAATGAAACCATTTGACGCAAACGGACTAAGTCCATTAGAGTGCGCGCGCAATCGTTGATTTAGACATCGACGCCTGCAAAGGCAAACCCGTCGAAAGGCGGGGACGCAAAGCTTCCGGGCTAAAGGACAAGCTCCTATCGACAACAGTCGAATGCCAGCGGGGTTGCCAGGCCATCTAGCTTCCATCGCAGTATCCACGGTTCCTTTGCGTCAGCTATGCTATCGGCCATTTCGGCTATGGAAGGCAATGAGAAAGGATGAACCATGGAGCAGGAAGATATTAATTTCTCCGATTTTATCGCGTCGTCGATACACGACATGAAGAACTCCCTGAGTATCCAGATCGGGTTTCTGGAGACGCTGATGGACGAGTGCCAGAACAAAGTCGAGGCAGCAACGCTGGGGCAACTGGGACATACGATCTACGAGGCCAGCCGGATGAATGTGAATCTCATCCAGATACTGAGTCTCTACAAACTGGGAAAATCCATCTACCCGGTAGACATCGCGGAGCAATCGGTCAGGGACGTGCTGGAAGAGATCGTGCTGCAAAATGAATCCATCATGGCTTACAAGGGAATAGCCGTCTCTGTGGAGTGTGCCGAAAATTGCTATTGGTATTTTGACCGCGATCTGGTGACCGGCGTTTTGGTCAACGCACTCAATAATGCCTACAACTACACCACCGACAAAATCCGCGTTGTGGCGCAAACCCGCGAAGGCATGCTGGAAATCCGCGTGGAAGACAATGGCCGGGGCTATCCGGAGAGCCTGTTGCTCGAGAACATCGCGGAAAACAAAGGGATCAGCTTTGCTACCGGCAGCACCGGTCTGGGTTTTTATTTTTCCTCCAAAGTCGCGGGGATGCACCGCAATGCGGGGAAGCAGGGGCAACTGCGCATAGAGAATGGCGGCGTCTATGGCGGCGGATGCTTCGTGTTGACCCTGCCGTAGCGCGCTTACCCAAACCCGGCTTCCCTTCGAACAAGTTAACTGCTACACGGAAAAATCATGGCAACTTCATTAAAACAATCGGCCACGCTGGTCATCGACGACTTCCAGAGCATGCGCACCATGCTGATGGGGTTTCTCAAATCCATGGGCGTGGCCAGCATGGACAATGCCGGTACGGCGAAAGAGGCGCTTGCGCTGCTGGCGGCGAGGAAATACGACATTGTGATCTGCGACTATAACCTCGGGCACGGGCAAAACGGCCAGCAAATTCTGGAAGAGGCCAAATACAAAAACTACATCGGCTATTCCACCATCTGGATGATGGTCACCGCGGAAAAGACCATGGACATGTTCATGGGCGCGGCGGAAACCAAGCCCGACGATTACCTGTTGAAACCGATCACGGAGTCCTTGCTGGAGACCCGGCTCAACAAACTGATCGAGAAAAAGCTGTCGCTGGAACCCATTGAAAAAGCCGTTAAGGCCAAGGACTACATTCGCGCGATTGCCTTGTGCGACGAACAGATCAAGACGCGGCCGACCAGTACCCAGGAACTGCAACGCATCAAGAGCGACCTATTGATAACGATAGGCGACTTCCCCGCAGCCAAGGCCTATTTCGAAAGCATCCTGGCTGTGCGCAGCACGCCTTGGGCCAAGACAGCTCTGGGCAAAGTGCATTTCATGAGCAAAGATTATTTCCGTGCCAAAGAGTTGTTTCAGGAGGTTCTCGACGAAAATAAAATGTATCTGGAAGCCGCGGATTGGCTGGCGAAAACGCTCGATGCGCTGGGCGACTTGAAAGAGGCGCAGCTCGTTTTGTCCAACGCCATGTTCTTGTCCCCCAATGCGACCGCGCGGCAAAAGAGCCTGGCGGATGCGGCATACAAAAACGGCGCACTCGACCTGGCTCAATCTGCATATGAAAAAGCCATCAAGCTCAGCGAGCATTCCGTGCACAAGAGCGCGAACACCTATGCCGGGCTGGCCAAAGTGTTGACCGCCAAGGACGACCCCGCAGAGGCGCTGAAGGTGCTGGATCGCAGCCGCGATGAATTCAGGGACGACCCCGAGGCAGCCCTGCAAACAGCGGTGCTCGAAGGCATGGCCTACCAGAAAATGGGTCAGCCGGAAAAAGCCGTAGCGGCACTCGCGCTCGCCGAGGAGTTGATGCGCGATCAGCCCGGCAACGTCAGCGCTACCACGGCAATGGACATGGCGAATGCGTTGCTCAAGCTCGGTCAAAAAAACAAGGCGTGCGGCTTGCTGGAAAGCGTGGTCAAAAACAATCATGAAAATGCCGGCATCATTCACATGGTCGAGGCCGTATTCGAAGATGCCGGCATGGGTAGCGAGGGTGACGAGTTAATCAAGAAATCCGCCCAGGAAGTCATCGCAATCAACAATCAGGGCGTGATTCTCGCGAACGAAGGGAAGTTCGAGGAGGGCATTAAACTTATGCGGCAAGCGCTGAAAAATCTTCCGAACAACGACCTCATGATCGCGAATCTGTGCGGCATGATGATCGGGTTGATGTCCCGGGACGGCAAGGATGATCGTCTGATATTCGAGGCTAGGGAGCATCTGGATCGGGTGAGAAAAATCAATCCGGGCAATAAAAAATACAACGTTTACGTGAATATCCTGAACAAGCTGGCTTCCGCACCGGCTTGATGCCTATAGCCGTCCCGGCGCATAAACGGTCCCCGACAAATCGAGACCAAGAGGCTACGTCTGGTAGTGTCTGATTTATGGGAAGCTCAATAAGCAGTGGCTTGCGCGCGGTTCTCACCAGTCCGCCCCCCACCCATTTCGCCGCCCGCCCGATTAAAGCTATAATCCGCCCCCCGAATCAACCAGCTTCCGGGCTTACCGCAGCATGCAGCTATTCGCTTTTGGCATAAACCATCAAACCGCGCCGCTCTCGGTGCGCGAGCGGATTGCGTTCAATGTCGATGCGATGGAGCCGGCGTTGCGCGATCTGGTGGATCATGGCGCGGCCAAAGAGGCGACCATCCTTTCCACCTGCAACCGCACCGAGGTGTATTGCAGCACCAACACTCCCGAGCAGGCCATCGACTGGCTGGCGAACTACCACCGCCTACCCGCTGCCGAGATCGCTCCCTACATCTACCAGTTGCCGCAAGAGCAGGCCGTGAACCACGCTTTCCGCGTGGCGAGCGGGTTGGATTCCATGGTGCTGGGCGAGCCGCAGATATTGGGGCAGATGAAGCAGGCGGTGCGTCAGGCCGAGCAGGCGGGCACGTTGGGTTTTCTGCTGCACAAGCTGTTTCAGCGCACTTTCTCCGTGGCGAAAGACGTGCGCACACAGACCGAGATCGGCGCGAATCTGGTGTCGATGGCGGCGGCGGCAGTGAAGCTATCCGAGCGCATTTTTCCCAGTATCTCCGAGCAGCGCGTGCTGTTCATCGGTGCGGGCGAGATGATCGAATTGAATGCGGTGCATTTCGCGGCGCGCAATCCCAAACACATCACCGTGGCGAACCGCACGCTGGAGCGCGCGCAGACATTGGCGCGGCGCATCAACGGTCACGCCATCACGCTGAACGAATTGCCCGAGCAACTGGCGCAGCACGACATTATCGTCACCTGCACCGCCAGCCAATTGCCTATCCTCGGCAAGGGCATGGTCGAGCGCGCGCTCAAGGCGCGCAAACACCGCCCGCTGTTCATCGTCGATCTGGCCGTGCCGCGCGACGTGGAGCGCGAAGTGGCCGAGCTGGACGACGTATTCCTCTATAGCGTGGACGACCTTTCCGAAGTGGTGCGCGACGGGCTGGATGCGCGCCAGGGCGCGGTGAAAGAAGCCGAGGTCATCATCGCTTCCGGCGTACACGACTTCACCCACTGGATGGAATCGCGTGGCGTGGTGCCGACCATCCGCACCCTGCGCGACCATGCCGAACGCCAGCGCCGCAACGAGATGGAAAAAGCCCTGCGCCTGTTGGCCAAAGGCGAGGCACCGGAGAAGGTGCTGGAATTTTTTGGCAACGCGCTGACCAACAAATTCCTGCATGCGCCGACGCAAACGCTGAATCATGCGCAAGCCGGCGAACGCGAAGCACTGCTCGATGCCGTGCATCGCATCTACCACCTGCATACACCGGAATGAGTTTAGATCGTCATTCCCGCCCTTTGACAAGTTCAGGGCAGGCAGCCCTCCAATCAGGCGGGAGTCCAGCAAGCCCAAACCCCCTCCAACTCCCCCTTCTCAGGGGGAGAGCCAAGCCTGCTCCTCCCCTGAAAAGGGGAGGCTGGGAGGGGTTTAGGGTTAACGGTTTTATGGATAGCCACAAATGAAACCCAGCATTGCTTCCAAACTCGCCCGGCTCGCCGAGCGGCTGGACGAGGTAAATACCCTGTTGAGCGGCGAAGACGCCACGCGTGACATGGACATGTTCCGCAAGCTCAACCGCGAGCGCACCGAAATCGAGCCGGTGGTGGAACTCTTCCACGCGCACCAGGCTTGCGGGGCGGACATCGCCACGGCGCAGGAAATGGCGGGCGACCCCGACATGCGCGAATTCGCCGATGCCGAAATCAAGGCCGGGCGCGAGAAGCTGGAACAGCTCGAAGTCGAACTGCAAAAACAACTGCTGCCGAAAGACCCCAACGACGAGCGCAACGTGTTTCTCGAAGTGCGCGCAGGCACGGGCGGCGACGAAGCGGCGATTTTCGCGGGCGACATCTTCCGCATGTACACGCGCTTTGCCGAACGCAGGCGCTGGCAGGTGGAAATCATTTCCGAAAGTCTGGGCGAAATGGGCGGCTACAAGGAAGTCATCGCGCGCATCGTCGGCCAGGGCGCTTACTCGGTGCTGAAGTTCGAGTCCGGCGCGCACCGCGTGCAGCGCGTGCCCGCCACCGAGACGCAGGGGCGCATCCACACTTCCGCCTGCACCGTAGCGATCCTGCCCGAGGCGGACGAAGTGGGCGAAGTGGAACTGAACCCCGCCGACCTGCGCATCGACACCTTTCGCGCATCCGGCGCGGGCGGCCAGCACATCAACAAGACCGACTCCGCCGTGCGCATCACCCACCTGCCGACAGGCACGGTGGTCGAATGTCAGGACGGGCGCTCGCAGCACCAGAACAAGGCGCAGGCCTTGCGCGTGCTGGCCGCACGTATCAAGGACAAACAGGAAAGCGCAGCCCACAATAAACTCGCCGCCGAACGCAAATCGCTGGTCGGCAGCGGCGACCGTTCCGAGCGCATCCGCACCTACAACTTCCCGCAGGGCCGCGTCACCGACCACCGCATCAACCTCACGCTGTACAAGATGGACCAGATCATGGACGGCGACATCGGCGAACTGGTCGGCGCGCTGATGGCCGAACATCAGGCCGGGCAACTCTCGGCGCTCGCGCAAGATAACTGATCCCGTGCGTAGCATCCACGATGTCTTGCGGCAAGATGCCGGGTTACTGGGAAACGCGCTTGCACTTGAAGCAAACGAAGCGCGCCCCGAAGTGCAGATGCTGTTGCAGCGAGTGCTGGGTGTCGGGCGCGCCTATCTGTTTGCGCATTCGGAGCGCGTCCTGGGCGACGCCGAAGAAACCGCTTATCAAGCTTTGCTGCAACGCCGCCTGGCCGGCGAGCCGATAGCCTACATCCTCGGCGAACGCGAATTCTTCGGTCTGAATCTCGTGGTCACTCCCGCTACTTTGATCCCGCGTCCGGATACCGAGTTGCTGGTGGAGTTGGCGCTGGAACGCCTACCCGTCGCTTCGCCTCCCCCTTTCCCGCTTGCGGGAGAGGGGCTGGGGGGAGAGGGTATATTTCGCGTGTTGGATATGGGCACGGGCAGCGGCGCGATTGCGCTGGCAATCGCGCAACAACACCCGGATGCCGAAGTGTGGGCGTGCGATGCCTCGGCTGCGGCACTGCAAGTGGCGCGCGGTAATGCTGAACGGCACAATATAAGCAGCGTGCATTTCATCGAGAGCGACTGGTTTTCCGCACTGGACGGAAGGCGTTTCGATATCATCGTCTCCAATCCGCCCTATATCGCCGCTGCCGACCATCACTTGGCGCAGGGCGATGTGCGTTTCGAGCCGCTGTCGGCGCTGGCTTCCGGCACGGACGGTCTGGACGATATCCGCCGCATCGCCGCACAGGCGCGTGCGCACCTCGAAAAGAATGGTTGGCTGTTGCTGGAGCACGGCTACGATCAGGCCGCGCGGGTGCGCGAGCTGTTGCAGCGCAACGGTTTTGCGGATGTATTTTCGGCGCGGGATTTGTCCGGGATAGAGCGCTGCAGCGGCGGTCGCGTCGCGGATGCGGGAATCTGAAGCAGGGCACGCTCCTGCGCAAATGCTATTGCTCCGGGATTAACCAGCCAACGGCACGTTTTCAGCCGACATTGTCGAACAGCCATGCCACCAGCGTGCCGGACTCAAAGCGCAGACGCGCCAGTGCGAGTTGTTCGTCGAGTTCGCTGCTGGCCAGATTAATCATGGTTGTCACATGCTCGTTCTCTGCGGTCAGCACTTCGAGCAGGGAGCGTTTGCCCAGGGTTTCCCACTGGGAGTAATAATCGTTGCGCACTTGCTCGGTATTCATCGCGAGTATGCGCAGGCTGATTATCCGCTCATGCTGGTTCTGGTAGTCGGTCCAGGCGCTGTTGAGTTTGTATTCGATGTCGAACACGGCTTGCTGATATTTTTCCTGCGCGGCATTGGCGCGTTCCAGTACGGCTTTTTCCTGTGCCTTGCCGGAGAAGCCCTGAAAGGCGTTCCACCTGAAGGTGAGGTACATCTGGCCCGGATCGCTATAGCCCATGATGTCCACCCCGGACATTTTGGAGGCCTGCACTTCGAACACCGGCCAGTAGTTGCCCTTGCGGATCGCCGTGGCGGTGTCGTCCAGCGCCAGCCGGTCGGCTTCGGCCGCAACCAGTAGCGGATGCGATTGTTTTGCGACGGACATGCCGGTTGCGGGCGGGATCGGGGTAATGGTGGGCATTTTGCCGCCCGTGGTTTTTGCCATATTTTCCGCGCCGATCAGTTTGAGCAGTTGCACATTGTATTCGTTCAACTTCGCTGCGGCGGCCGCACGGTTTTCCTTGGCCTGCAACAGGCGTGCCGTGGCCTGCGTCAATTCGCTGCGGCGTCCGCCGATGACTTGCACGATCTCATCCATCTTGTTGGCCAATACCGCGAGCCGCTCGGCATTCTGCTGGTGCAATTCGACGAGTTTGCGATATTTCAATATCTGCAAATACACGCTGGTGGTGTCGAAAACGACCTGCTCGCGGATTTGCAGATACTTCGCGTGGGCGGATATTTCCTGGTGTTCCTTCGCGGAAATCTGTTTGCCGGTTTTACCGCCGTCGAACAGGTTATAGGTGAGGGTTACGCCCACGCGGTTGGTGGTGCCGTTGCCGTAGGGGTTGCCCGGGCCGAAGGTTTTGGCTTGGCTGGTTCCCGTAATGTCCACGCGCGGCCAGCGCGCGCCGCGCACATCTTCCGTGTCCATTTGCGCCGCATGCCAGGCGGCTTCGGTGTCGCGCAACTGCGGGCTGCGTTGCAGGGCGATAGCGGCCAGTTTTTGCAGGAACAGGGTTTCTGCCGGGCGGGCGGCAATGCTGGCTGGCGGGTCGATTTTCGGCGCGCTGTCCGATGGTTTGGCCGATATGCCGGTGCGTCCCTCGGCGGTGAGCGCAAGCCCCGCGTTGCCCAAACTCATATTGAGTTGCAACGGTGCGGCTTGCGTGGGCGGTACCGCGCAGCAGCATAGCAATGCAAGCGTTTTCCACTGCAAGATGGATGCTGCGGCAGATTGCGGCAGGATGCCGCACCCGCGCAAAAGCTTAACGCTCACGGAACGCCTCGCGCGCTTTGAATACGGGTTTCAACAGGTATTCGAGAATGGTCTTTTTTCCGGTTTTGATCTGCACGCTGGTGGTCATGCCGGGGATGATGGCGAATTCTTTGTCGCCGCGCTTCAGGGTGGCCGAGTTGGTGCGCACGACCACCTTGTAATACACATCGCTGCCGGGCGCGCGGGCGGCATTCGGGCGATCTTCGCGCAGCGTGTCCGGGCTGATGTGTTCCAGCGTGCCGGTCAATCCGCCGTAAATAGAGTAATCGTAGGCGGTTATCTTCACCATCGCTTCCAGGCCGGGGCGCAGGAAGGCGACGTCCTTGGGTGGAATCTTGGCCTCGATCAAGAGCTGATCTTCGAACGGCACGATTTCCATAATGTCGGTGGCGGAAGGGATCACGCCGCCTATGGTGGTGACTTTGATGTTTTTCACCGTGCCTTTCACCGGCGCTTTGACCAGCGTGCGTTTCATAGTGTCTTCGCGCCCGATGGCGTTCTCGCGCGCCTGCGCCAGTTCGCTCTCCGCCCGCACCAATTCCTGGTTCGCCTCCGCGATGAATTTGTTCTTGCGCTCGGTGATTTGCAAACGCGTGTCGTTGGCCTGGCGTTTGGCCTTGATGAGCTCGAGATCGGAGATCAGTCCCTTGGCGACCAGCGGCGTAGTCATTTCGATTTCATTTTCGACCAGCGCCAGACTGCGCTCCAGTCCGGCAACACTTTGTTCCAGCGCGCGCCGCCTGGAGTTGAACGACTCGCGCTCGTTGCGCATGATGTCGGGATAGGCTTGCACCTCGGGCGGGAAGGTCAGCGGCCGGGCATATACTTCGGCACGCAGGCGCGTCACGCCGCCCATCAGCGCGATCATTTTGTTGTAGCTTTCCTGATAGGAGGCCGTGGCTTTGGTGGCGTCGATCTTGAGCAGCACCTGTCCTTTTTCGACCACCTGCCCTTCTTTGACATTCAGTTCGGCGAGAATGCCGCCTTCCAGATTCTGGATGATTTGTTCGCCGCTGATCGGGATGACCTTGCCTTCGCCCTCGGTGATTTCTTCCACTTCCGCGAACGCCGCCCACACCAGCCCGATCACCACGATGAGGGCGATCAGGTACAGCACCCAGACGACTTTGGGGGCGGATTGCTCCAGCATCGCCGCGTGCAGGTCGCGCATGTATTGCAGGTCTTCAGTTTTAGTGTTCTGTGGTTTTTTTGACATCGTATTTTAATTATCCGCGCCGCTTGCGGCGCAACATCCCCGCTCAAGCCCAATCGTTAACGTGAAACTCGCGTAGCGATTCGTTCGCCTCCTCTCCCGCCCTCACCCCATGCCCTCTCCCGGTGGGAAAGGGAGCCAATTGAAGATTGAGGTGAGGGAAACGGGCATGGCAAGTTTTATTATCATGGGCGACACACTTGTCATGCCCGTTATGTCGGCGGCATTGCCGTGTTCGGTACCGACACTTGTCCGGCGTTGAGCGCGGCCATGACTTTGTCGCGCGGCCCGTCCACAACCAGCTTGCCGTTATCCAGCACGATCACGCGGTTTACCAAGGCCAGCAACGATAGGCGGTGCGTGGCGATAATCAGCGTGCGTCCGGCCAGTTCTTTTTGCATTTGCGCCATGAAAAATGCTTCGCTTTGCCCGTCCATCGCGCTGGTCGGTTCGTCCATCAGCACGATGGCATTCTTTGCCAGCAGGCAGCGCGCCAGTGCCACCAGTTGGCGCTGCCCGCCGGACAATCCCGCACCGCCTTCGCCGATCTGCATTTCGTAACCGAGCGGATGCCGTGCCGCCAACATCTCGATGCCGGAAATTTTCGCCACTTCGAGAAATTGTTCCGGGCTGGAATACGGCGCGGCCATCATCACGTTCTCGCGCAGGGTGCCGTAGAATAATTTGCAGTCCTGCGACACCAGCCCGACGTTGTGGTGCACGTCGGCAGGGTCGATCTGGCGCAGGTCAATGTTGTCGGCGTATACGCTGCCCTGCGTGGGCAGGTACAGTCCGTTCAGTACGCGCAACAGGGTGGATTTGCCGCTGCCGATGCGCCCCAGCACCGCCACCTTGTCGCCGGGCTGGATGTTCAGGTTCAGGCTGTCGAGGGCGGGTAACTTTTGCTGGGGGTAGGTGAAGCCCATGTTCTCCAGACGCAGGCTACCGCCGAAGCGGCCGCGCGGCAGATAAGTTTGCTTGGCGTCGCGGTCGGTCGGCTGTTTCATGAGCCCGTTGAGTACGTCGAGCGAGGCTTTTGCATGTTGGTAGCGCACCGCGAGTCCGACCACCTGTGCCAGCGGCGAGACGGCGCGCCCGGCCAGAATGACCACGCCGATCAGGGCGCCCATGGAGAGTTTGCCCTCGCCGATGAGATACGCGCCCCACACCACCAGGATCACCGTGACCAACTGCTGCACGTAACTCACCAGATTGGTCGCCCATGCGGTGAGCAGGCGCGATTTCATCGAGGTCATCGCCGACAGCGCGCTGAAGTCTTCCCAGCGCTTTTGCATCCAGCCCTGGCTGTTGGTGGCCTTCAGGGTTTCCATGCCCTCGATGGATTCGATGAGCAGGCCGTGTTTGAGCGACGACTCGCGCATGTTTTCTTTCATGTAGCGCGCCAGCGGTTTCTGGATCAGCCAGCCGATCAGTATCACGAAAGGAATGATGATGACCGGCACCCATGCCAGCACCCCGCCGACCATGGCGATCACCGCGACGAACAGGAAGACGAAAGGCAAATCGGTGAGCGCGGCGACCGTGGCGGAAGTGGCGAAATCGCGCAACGACTCGAATTCGCGCAACTGGCTGGCGAAGGCACCGGAGGAGGCCGGTTTGGCTTCCAGACGAATATCCAGTGTCTGTCGGAACAACATTGCGCCCAGTACCAGGTCGGCCTTCTTGCCCGCCACATCCACGAGATAACTGCGCAATTGCCGCCCGGCAAACTCGAAGGTCATGGCCAGTGCGGTGCCCAGTGCCAGCGCCCACAGGGTGGTGTAGGCCTGATTCGGCACTACGCGGTCATACACATTCATGGTGAAAAAAGTGCCGGCCAATGTGAGCACATTGACCAGTATCGCGGCGGCGACCACGTTGGTGTAATAGCTGCGGTAGCGCCACAAGGTGCCCCAGAACCAGCTTACCGGATGCGTCGCCAGATGGATTCCGGCGCGCTCGTCGCGGCGCACCGGCGGTTTGACGAAGATGCAGTAGCCTGTTGCCTGCGCTACCAGTTCGTTGAAAGGCATTTGCACCGGCAGCATGGTCTCGCTATCTTCCGGCATAACCACTTCGACCGTTTCAATATCGACCTGACGCTGCCATATGCAGGCGCGTTCTCCGTTCAACAACACGATTACCGGGAACAGGTATTCGGGGACGTCTTTCAGTTCGCGTTGTACAAGGCGTGCGAGAAAACCGGCTTCCTCAGCCGCATCCAGCACCACTTGCGGCCCGGCACCCACCTGCCCGGCAGGCAAGCCCTGCCGCCACGACGCCAGCGTGCGCTCATCGCCGTAGAACTTGGCAACAAAAGCCAAGCATTGCAACAAATCGTCGCGCGGAGGCTCGAAATCGGCACCGCTTACTTCGGGAATTTGTTGATTTTCTACTGCGACACCTGCTTGCATCAAAAATTAGTCCAGAAAAATATCTTTTAAAGGGTACACGGATTTACGCAGATTGCCCAATTCGGAGAAAACGTTGCGGGGCGTTGTAGCCGGCTTGATTTGCGCTGTCCCGGAAGCATAACCTGCACCTGTTAAATGAACCGAAGCCCATTGCCCCGAACAACTCAAGGCAATGGGCAACGGATGAACTGCTGGTAACTTTGACCGCTAAACTTATGCGGCTACAACGCCTTGTTGTAACAATACTTCGACCAGATGATCGCCGGTGGCATAGTCGTTATATATGCCGGTATATTTGCTGTATCCCGATCCGGCGATATCTCCGGTTGCGCTGTAGTCGCCCGCAATCCCCACCAAGGTGAGGCCACCTGTCTTGGTGGTGGAGGGGAGCATCGTAACAGGATCAAGCATGGCCCAACCGCTCAACTGGACTGTATCGTTTGTGCCGCCGTCAATGCGCAATGTTTTGGCTCCCGTAAAGGCATCAATTTGACTCACGGGCATTAAGAACAAATCGTAAGCGGTCAGCGTTACTTTGTTTGCCAAAGTGTCCGTTGCCAAGTCGATGACCTCAAAATTGGCAACGACTTGCTGCCCCCAGTGGTTGTACATAGCAAAATCGATATTGCTGTGCTTGCTGGTGAGTCTCAGTACGTCCAACGAGGCATCGCCGCCGCCGCGAATTTGGGCAAAATCCAGCACGGCAGTATTCAGTATCACAGTATCTGCACCCGCGCCGCCAGCGATGACCGCATTGGTGTTTGTGCCGGAGATATCGAACGTTTCATTACCCGCTCCACCCTGATACAGCGCACCGGCGGTATTTACAATGGTCGTTCCGCCAGCGGTCACTGCAGCAACAGTGCTATACACAGCTACCGAGGTGTCGGCGTAATTCCAGTTGCCGGCCGCGTCGCTGGCCGAGAACGATATCGTGCCGTAACCAGCGGTAGCGCCTGCTGTCAAAGTAGTGACGGTGCCTGTTGTAGCGGTGGTAAATGGTGCGCCCCATGAACTGCCGCCCACGTACGAATTGGTTTCGCCCACGAATACTGCCGCACTGTCGATGGTTATGGAGGCACCGGTTTGAATAGCGTAGTTGCCAAACACCGTTTGGTCTACCGTCGGAGCGATAGTATCTTTGGTTATGCTCAATGTGTTGACGCCGTTTTTCGATGTTGTGACAGAGACCGTTAATGCGCCCTCCGAAAACTGTGTGGCATCGAAGGTATAGACACCGGCGGTTCCCGCAGTAGCATTCACGGTGGTTTGTGCCGTCCCCGCCTTGTTCAAGCCGGAAACAGATACTGCGGTGATGGTGTCGAGTGCGGTACTCGATGCCACATTCAGCGTCGTCGAATTGACCATCTTGCTTGTGGGCATGTCCCAAGTTTGCAGCTCCCACTTGGCGATATAGGCATCGCCACCTACATTTACGGTCACCGGAGCAACCGAGGACAATTGTAAAGTGGAAGAGGTGTAGCCCCAGTTGCCGGCAGCGTCTTTGAGGGATGTCGAGACCGACAGCGAGCCGTCGGCAAACCCGGTGGCATCGAATGTCCAGTTGCCGGCGGCGTCTTTGGTGGCGCTAACACCGGTCGTTGTTATCATGCCGGGAGTTGCAGTAGCCGTGGCAGTCTTGCTTGTGCCGGAGATGTAGATGCTTGCTACGCTATCCCCGGCTCCCAGCCCGGCGATGGTGAGTGTTGTTGCTTTGCTGATTTCATTGTAGCTAACGTTGGCATCGGTGCCGACGTGAACCGTGACATTGGTGCCAGTGGGTGCCAGCGTGTCCTTGATGAGGGTCACGGCAGGGAGATTGGCGGCCAGGCCGCCCGTCGGGGTGGCGTTCACCGTGACAGTCAGGTTGCCGTCCGCGAACTTGGTGGCGTCGAACTCGTAAGCCCCGCTCGTCGCGTTCTTGGTTGCGGTCACGCTTGCTGCGCCGCCCGCCGTGACCGGCGTGCCCGCGACAGTCACGCTGTTGACCGTGCTGCCCGTTGGCGCGACCACGGTGATGGCGGTGGAATTGGTGGGAGTCATCAGGGTCCCAGCCCACGTTTGCGTTTCATAACTGTTGATGTACTGGTCGCCGCCGACATTCGCGATACCGGTGAACATGTTCAGGTTGAAGGCGCTGACCGTGTTATTGCCCGC
>SCUU01000266.1 GCA_004297065.1 Gallionellaceae bacterium | reverse complement strand
GTCCACGTCCAGCAGCCCCACTTTATGCCCCAGGCGGGCCAGCGCCAGAGCCAGGTCCACCGTGGTCATGCTCTTGCCGACGCCGCCCTTGCCGCTCATGACCACCAGCTTGTGCCGGATGCCGGCCATGCGGGCCTGTACCTGCTTCATCTGCGCGGTAATCTGCTGGACGACCTTGGCGTCGTCGCTGTACTGGAGCTTGCTGAGGATGGATTTCAGGTCTTTATCGGCCATGACGAACTCCAAAGAGACTGTCAGCCGTCAGCAACAGGCTACTCTTGATTGCTGAAGGCCGGGTGTCGATCGCTTCGTGGCATTGGCACGGTAACACAGGGGTTTCGAGGGAGTCAAACCGCTCAAATTGAATACTGAAACGTCGGCTTGCCCCCGATTGCCTGCGCCAGGACGCCTTTTTTCTTGAGTTCTTCGATGATCCGGCGCGCTGCCTCATCGAAGTCCTTCGGCCCGGCGAACTGGATATCCGTGTCGGGAGGCGACTCCTCGGCCGCCTTGCTCATATGCACGGTGATGACCGGAGCCGGATGCACCAAGGTACGGATCGCTTGGGCGGCTTGCGCATAGGCCGACCCGAAGGCTTTGGTGGTGGACACCACGATCAGCCCCGTGTCGATGAGCAGGCGGGCCACTTCGCCGTACCGGCGCGCCATCTCGTCCGTCCCGGCCTGGTCCGCTCCGGCCAGGTCCGCATCCAGGCCGCGCCGGAGGTTTTCCCCCTCCAACAGGTAGGCATGACGACCCTCGGCCACCAGCACCGACTCCAGCTTGCGGGCCAGGAAGGACTTGCCGGTCTGCGGCGCTCCCGTGAGGAGCACCACCGCCGCCCGATGTCCGTAATGCTGCGCCCGCTCTTCCGCCCCCACTTCTCCTTTGACCCAGGCGAAATCCCTCCGCCTGGCTTCATCGCGCAGAAACTCCTGTTCGTCATGCACCAAGTCGGTGATGATGCCCCCGCCGGCGATATCATACTCGTCCACGATCACGAACCGGCCGGTCGACTCGAAGGCATAGTACGGGTCGAACGCGATCGGGG
>SCUU01000265.1 GCA_004297065.1 Gallionellaceae bacterium | reverse complement strand
TGATATAATTGCAACTGCAAGTACCAAAGCTGCTATTGCACCAAACTCTGGAACTGCCTGTGTACCAATGATCTCTATTTCATCAACTCCACTTTCGAATTGAATAGTTACAGATCTTGTGGTGTCAGTTTTTTCTTCGCTGTATATGTCCTGTTCTTCGCCATTTACTAAGACAAAGAATCTGTCATCCTCTGTTCCTGATGTTGAATCAAGTACTGATCTTGGTATGTTTAAAGTAAGATCTCCATCACTGGCAGCATCGATTCTCACGATGAGGGATTTGGATTCTTGATCAATCATTCCACTTTTTACAGTGGCACCAATGACAGTATATGGTATGCAGTATGTTTCATTACCTGCTTTTGCAGCTAGTTCTGATTCTCCACAAACTCCGCTTGCAAAAATCTCTACCTGGACTTCGTTTGATCTACCGATTTTTCCATATTGAACTGTGATCGTATAGACTCCGCTTTTTGTCCATAATGGACTTGCGGTACTCAGTGTAGTTTCATAGTCACCATTGTCATCAACCATGAGTTGATCTACTTTGACAATATTACCTGTGGGACCAACTACCTTGAGTGTAACATCCAAGTTTGGATTTGGATCCTTGACATGGCCACCAACTTGAATTGTATCGGGTTGGTTATACACTGCCTTGTCTGTCCAAACTGAAATTGGTAGTAGCATTCCTACATCCTCCACGCCAACACAATCTGGGCATGCTTCTTCAGCAGATGCAAAAGCCGGAATGGCTCCCATTACTGCTGCTGTAGCAAGAATAGCGATCAGCGCATATTCTTTATGAGTACTCATATTGTTTCGAATAAAGATGAAACACTATTTATGTATATTTAAAAAGGGTGTTGTCAAGTCTGTGTCGGTTCTTACACCTAACAAATTTTCGTCGGTTTCTAATTTTTATTTCCTTTGATATTCATCCTTTACCTGTTAGTTTACAGGTTTCGGATAATAGATCCAATTCTCTTTCACATTACCTAGTTTCTCTTTTAATTCCAAGTCTTACTTCAGGTAAAGTGTCC
>SCUU01000185.1 GCA_004297065.1 Gallionellaceae bacterium | reverse complement strand
CTTTTTTGTTTTAAAGGTATCAAAAATAGCTAATTTCGGATTCAGTCTCATGCTTGTATAACCTCAAACCTACCATGATGTAATTTTGCCATTTTATGATACTATCATTACAATGATAAATATAATAATTTACATGTTTGACAGTTTATCGACATTAAGGCTTATATAATTTCAATTTTGTTGGTCTGTAATGAATTCTAGGAACCGCAAGTATGCTCTTCTACTACTATTAGCAGTAGCTATAACATCTACAGCAGCACTTTCACAGGCTTTTGCTCAACAGGCTGAAGACGGAATGGACGGCATGGTAAAAGGAACCTCTGGAATCTATACAGGAAACACACATGAATGCTGGTATGACGACGGCAGCGGAAACATGTTGCCGTGCGCTATCGATTCAGGTGATACTGCATGGGTTCTAACAGCGACATCACTTGTCTTGTTTATGACACCAGGTGTTGCATTCTTTTACGGCGGACTGGCACGATCAAAGAACTCTGTAAACGTGATTGGAATGACCTTCATCGTAGTTGGTCTTATTTCAGTCCAGTGGGTTCTCTGGGGATACAGTCTAGCATTTGGTCCAAACGACTCTGACCAGAACAAGTACATGGGTTCATTGGAGTATGTTGGACTAAACCACGTATCCAACTGGGCACCTCTTGGTTCACCAGGAGCATGTAGTGACTCAGGTGCAGTATCGTCTAGGGCACAGTATGTGCCAAATCCAGACGCACACTGTAGTCTGTCATGGCCAGGCACAATTCCACATCAGCTCTTTGTAGCATTCCAGGCAGTCTTCGCTATCATCACACCAGCACTAATTGTTGGCGGATTCATTGACAGAATGAAGTACAGCGCATTTGTTGTCTTCATACTAGTATGGGCAACATTTGTCTATGATCCAATAGCACACTGGGTCTGGGGCGGTGGATTTATCGGAGGAGGATCAATTGATCTCAATCCAGATCTTAGTCCATCATTTGCACTAGACTTTGCAGGTGGAACAGTCATCCATGTAACATCAGGCTTTGCAGGCCTTGCATCAGCTTTAGTACTTGGAAGAAGGCTAGGGTATGGCAAGCTACCAATGGAGCCACACAATGTACCAATGGTAATTCTTGGTGCATCAATTCTATGGTTTGGCTGGTTCGGATTCAACGCAGGTTCTGAACTATTAGCAGACGGCATCGCAACTTCGGCATGGGTTGTAACAAACACCGCAACAGCAATGGCATCTCTAGCATGGATGCTGATGAGCTGGGCACATACTGGAAAGCCAAGTATGGTAGGTGGCGCATCAGGAGCTGTGGCAGGACTAGTAGCTATCACGCCGGCATCAGGTTTTGTCGGCCCAATGGCATCAATAATCATTGGAATAGCTGCAGGAACTGTCTGTTATGGCGCAGTTGCATTCAAAAACGCACGAAAATGGGATGACGCACTGGATGTATGGGGAGTCCATGGAATAGGAGGATATGCAGGTGCAATCCTTACTGGAACACTGGCTAGCCCACATGTCAACAGCGTTGGAATAGGTGCATGGACTGGAACACCAGAAGGCTATGAGCAACAGGCAATAAACATAATCGGCGCATCAATGTCTTTGGGATACACATTTGCAGTGACACTTGTTATACTAAAGATAATGGACGCGATATGGCCGGGCGGAATCAGGGTTACTCCAAAAGAAGAAGAAGTTGGCCTTGATCTTGCACAGCACGGTGAAAGAGCATACGTAAACGAGTAAAACCAAATACTCTTTTTTTCCTTTTTTTAAAAAATTATTCTAACGCTGATTTTTTCTTTTGACTTTCAGTCATTCTAAAAAATTCACTACTTTTTATTTTATTAAAATACTCCGTCACATCTTCATCAGTTAGCACAGAATCACTAGTCTTTGCAATCTCTAGCATACATGAAACCAGCTCTTTTTTTGTGTGCTCATCTACAGGTTTAGAACAATTACTGCAAATTTTCTCATTCATGTACTAGTTACATCTAGCAAGTACAAAAACAAGTTCTCTATTTTTGTCTAAACTTTGGCATCAACTACATTTACTTTCAAAAGTAAGGTAGGGGAAAGTGCAGTAGGATTGTCTAGGCTTTCCCAAACAAAAATCTGAACAGTATAGGTTCCTGCCACTGTT
>SCUU01000062.1 GCA_004297065.1 Gallionellaceae bacterium | reverse complement strand
CGACGCTCCTTGCTCTCCCACGGGCTTGGTGTCCCCGGGGACTATCGAGCTGCCGTGCCAGACCAGATAAGATTAACCAACAACAAACACAACCTTGTCCAGCAAAACATACAAGGGACTTTAACCCCCTTCTCCCTCCGGGAGAAGGGCTGGGGATGAGGGTTTGCGAACTATTGCTACCCGTTCAACTGCGGTTTTTAGGTTAAATCAACCACCATTAGGTGTTAGCTTCTACCCCCACCCTGATGAAGCAACTAGCCATTCGACTAAGGCAGCAAGCTGCCAAGTCGCTGGTTATAGCCCTCCCCCTGCATGGGGGAGGGGACGGTCTCCTTCCCCCTCTCGGGGGGAAGGTTGGGATGGGGGTAAGCCCTATGCATACTTCTCGACTGAACTTGCGCCTACAAAACTCTCTAAATTTTGAACCGCTCTACTGCCAGCCTGAGCTTGTGCGACAGCGCCTCCAGCATCGCGATGCTTTCGTGCGTACCCGCCACCGCGACATGATTTTTTTCCGCCATCTGGGCGATGCCCTCGATATGGTGGGCGATGCTGTCGGCCGCGGATTTTTGTTCGCGCACCGCGTCGGCAATTTCGCCCACCCCGGTTGTGGCGTGTTCTACCGCGGCACCGGCCTGCAACAACAAGCCCGATACCTGCTGCACATTTTTTTGCGTGGACTGGATGGAGCGCACTCCCCGCTCGATGGTTTTTTCCACTTGGCCGGATTGCGTATCCAGTTCGCGCGTGATGCGGTCGATCTCGTTTGCCGAATGTGCGGATTTTTCCGCCAGTTTGCGCACTTCGTCCGCCACCACGGCAAAACCGCGCCCCTGTTCGCCGGCCCGCGCCGCCTCGATGGCGGCATTCAGCGCCAGCAGGTTGGTCTGGTCGGCAATGTCTTTCACCTGCTGCGTCATGCCGGTAATAGTGCGCGCACGTTCGATGAATTCGTGTACCGACTGCTCCACCAGCCGCATTACCTGCTCGATACTGTCGATCTCCGCCACCATCGCATCCGCATTGCGGTTACCTTCGCGCGTCAGTGCGGCGCTTTCTTTGGCCTGGCGCCCCACCTCGGCGGCGTTGTCCGCCACCATACCGATACTGACCGTGACTTCTTCCACCGCCGATGCCGTGGTGGCCGCCGATTCATTCTGTGCTTGCGAACTCCGGTTTACCTCATCAGCCGAACCGGCCAGTTGGTGGGCCACCGTCTGGATATCGATCGAACCATGCTTCACATCGTAGATGCTGGCACCGACACTGATCATCAACTGGTTGAAGGTGTTGGTAATCTCGCCGATTTCGTCCTTGCGGTTTGTCTTGGGGGCGCGTTGGGTCAAATCGCCGTTCGCTGCCGCATAGCGCATCGCATCGCGCAGATCATGCGCCGTTTTTGTTACACCGCGTATCAGGCGCTGGCTGTAGACCAATATGATGAGCATGCTGGTAACGATGGAGATCAGCAGCATCTTGGTGGAATGTCCCACCTCTTCCGCGATCTCCCCGGAAGCTTTTTGCACACCGTCCAGTTCATGCCCGGCTTGCGCGTTCACCTTGTCCGATAGTTCATCCATTAACGGCAACACTTTTTGCAGCAACAGTTTCTCGGCATCTTCAAAACGCTTCTCCGCCAGTGCGGCCCGTGCCGGCAAGACGGCTTCGGTGCGATACGCTTCAAATGCCGCGAGCAATTCCGCAAAACGTTTTTTGCCCGCTTCGGAATGCACGTCTTTTGCGTATTTGTCCAAACGCTCCTGCAATTCCGCCAGGTTGCTATCGATAGCCTCCAAATGTCTGGTAATCGGATGGTCTTGCATCGCGGCTAGCCGCCCGGACGGCTCGTATTGCAGCGCCAGCATAATCTGCGCACGGGTGTTGGTGGCATGTTCGCGTATCTTGTATATGTCCACTGCCAAAAACACGCGCCGATGGGCCACGTCCGCAAACGATTCGTCGGCATGTTTCAAAGCCAAATAGCCTTGCCCGCCGTCGAACAGCAGCGCCGCCAACAGCACGCCGAAAGCCAGCCACAACCGCGGTGCCAAACGTTGCGGGATGAACCGGCTCCACCAGCCCGGGCGCTTGCGCGCTTGCCCGTGCACGATTTCCCAATTGCCCTGGTGGCCTTCGCGGAACTTGCGGTATAACGCATCGGCCGCCGCAATATCGGCAAGCTGCGGTTTGGTGCGTACCGACACATAACCCACACACTGGCCGTTTTCCATCACCGGGCTGGCATCTGCCGCTACCCAGTAATAGCTGCCGTCTTTGCGCCGGTTCTTTACCAGGCCATGCCAGGGTTCGCCGCTTTTCAGGGTGTTCCACAAGTCGGCAAAGGCCTCCACCGGCATATCGGGATGGCGCAAAATATTGTGCGGTTGGCCGATGAGTTCCTGTTCGGTATAGCCGCTGACAACAATAAAATCCTGATTGACGTGAGTAATCATGCCGCGCGTATCGGTGCGCGACACGATGAACGTGCCATTTTTTAGCTGGTACTCCACGTTGCTAACTGGCTGGTTATTGCGCATGACTGAACTCCCTCTCCCGGTGTTTCTTTATTTTTGTCTGTCGCACGATAAGATTAGACTGCCATCGCGCAATTATTGATGTTTCCCTAAATCATGACACGCGCCGTCCCTCATCCCCACCCTTCTCCCAGAGGGAGAAGGGCTTTGCATCCCTCTCCCTCTGGGAGAGGGACTGAGGGTGAGGGAAGTAACGTGATTCCAGACTTTTGTCATGTATTTTGGAAACATCAA
>SCUU01000264.1 GCA_004297065.1 Gallionellaceae bacterium | reverse complement strand
CAGTATGAAGCAAAGATCAATCTTGATTATGGATTTGATTCCATATGGCTACACTCTGATGAGATGCTCCTTTATGGTTGTGATAATAAGGACTTTCAGCCAAACTATGATGCAATAATGGAGCTGTGGAGAGGACTCAAGGGGCTTGGCGCAAACTTTATTGGCACAACACATATGACATTTTCTGCAGTAGTAGCTGATCCAAAATTATTACATGACATGTCTGAAGTAAATGAGATGCATACAACTGGTAGATGGCTTGCAACAAATCTTGGAATTGAGACTGTAGCACCAAGTATGGTCAAAAAGCATCTTGGAGTAAAGACAAAGCCTTTTCAACAGATGAGTGGGGCTGGGTTGTAAGAGAAGGAGCAAGGATTCTAAATGAGAATCATTGGTTCCCTGCAGCTACTATCATCATTGGCTGGCCTGATGAGACACCTGATGAGACGCAATATACCATAGATATGATGACAGACTTTAGAGCCACAAACTTTCGTGGCCTTGTTGCACCTTTACTTTATCAGGACTTTTCTGAGAAAAACTCGATGCATTTTGGAAACCTAAATGAGGCGCAGTTTACACTATTTTGGAAATGCTGGGAAAATAATTTGCGAGTAATTAATGACATTATTCCAATCATTCTTCGCAACAAAACCTATGGGCCTCCAATGAAATTGATTATGTATGGTATGATAAAGGCAGGAACATGGGCAATTATGAGATATCTACGTGGTCTTTGCAAGGACCTTTTCAATGGAAGATTGCCAGAAGAGATTGTTGAAAAATATGCAAAAAGCAGGTCTGTTACTGCGCCACTATACACAAAATAGATTTTACAGATTTTTTAGCGCTTCGTCAACAAGTGTGTTTCTTTTTGGAGTCAGTACAATAAAGTAAACCTTGTCTGCTCGCTCTATCGCATTTACTGTTTTGTAAGAGTTTGCGTTGATATCATACTCTATTATTTTTCCGTCAAGCTTTCCTTTTGTGTAAATCAATAGATAGACATCACCAGTTGAAGGGCTGAGGGGAATTATAGAGAAGACATAACCTTTGTACGAGTTAATTGGCATAGTGTTTTTCATTGGCGGAACAACTGATGCCATGTACCTGAAAATATCTTCAACTGTCTCAAACTCTTCGTACTCTACACGCATTGTTTTTTTCTAGTGAAATTACTGTATAATAACTTAGGGCTTGACAAACTA
>SCUU01000204.1 GCA_004297065.1 Gallionellaceae bacterium | reverse complement strand
CGCGAAGGAGTGGCAGCGCTGGCGGGACGCGGGGGCTCTGGCAGCGGCGCCCACCACACGGAGTCATGGCTCGCAAGCGACGAGGCGCATCCGAAGGGATGGGGATCTCGCATCGCGTACCCTTGAGGAGGCGCAGCACCACCTCGCGCTTGCGGCTCAGGCTCCACCGCTGCCCCGGCCCGAGCGGCCCCGCGGCCGCACCCTTGTTCGTCTCGTTCGTCATCGTGCGCTCGTCTCCCATCCCAGCCGCCTGGACTATCCCCCGTCCAGATCAACCGGGTGCGATCAGAGGCGACTTCGGCTTGTTCCGGTCAGGCACCCGGTGAACGTGGGGCGGACCCTTTCCGGGGTAAAGCTATGCATGTCCGACGCAATAAGTTGCTTGAGGAGAATGTCACGCGCTACGAAGCCAGGATCCATGCCGCGATCGCGCGCGCAAAGGATGGCGCCGACAGAGGCCGTCCACGAGGAACGCAGAATGCTGCCAGCCAAGCTTAAGACCGACATCGAATCTGTTGTTCGCGCCGTCACGTTGAGCAAGCCTTCAGAGGCCATGCTCTTCCTGGGTGCGGGGGCGAGTGTCAAGTCGGGAATCCCCTCCGCATGGCAGTGCATCTGGCAACTCAAGCAGCGCTTGTTCCTCAGCGCCAACCCGACCTTCAACCCCGCGTTTGTGTCGGACCTCACCGATCCGCGCGTACACGTGAGGATACAGAACTGGCTCAGTTCCAGGCCCGGCGTGCCCGTGCTGGGAAGTCGCGATGAGTACGGATACTACTTCGAGACCTGCTACCCGAACGGAGAGGATCGGAGGCGGTATTTTGAACAGATCTGTCAGGTCGATCGACCCAGCGTAGGCTACAGAGCCCTCGGAACGATGCTGGAGCAGAGCCATTTTCGATGGCTGTGGACCACGAATTTCGACTCGCTCGTTCTACGTGGTCGCCCGGAAGGCGCAAAGCGCCCGCTCCGGGAGACGGGACTCGATTCTGCCACCCGCCTACGATCGCTCACAGAGCGAGACCAGTACGCCAATCTCATCCATCTTCACGGGGACTACCGGTACGACGCCCTGAAGAACACCGCGGACGAGGTCCGGGCTCTGGACGAACATTTCGTCAACGCGATCGGGACCTTGGTGACCGACCTGCCGTTGATCGTCGTCGGTTATGGTGGAGCCGACGAGTCTATCATGACCGCCCTTCGCGCAGCCTATGCCCGCAAGGGCAACGGTGCGCTCTATTGGCTGAACTTCCGTGGCAAGGAGCCTCTGCCCGAAGTTGCCTCACTTATCGAGTTGGCGGCGGCCCACGGAAATTACGCGAGACTTGTCGAGTCGGACGGATTCGACGAATTCATGCTGCGACTGGCGCACTTCTTGTTGCCACGAAAGGAGCACGAGCGGTTCCTGACAGAAACGTACGGGGCATCGCTACGACCGTCTTCCCCCTTTGCGCTTGTGGGCTACCCAGGCCGGACCGGCGTCGCCAAGTCCAACCTCTGGGAGGTGGTGCTTCCGGAAGCGTACTGGTCATGCGAGGCCAAGGAAGTCAAGTCGTGGAAGCACCTCCGGGAGTTGCTGGCTGGACGACCTGTTGTCGGCGGCCTCCACGGGGGAAATGTGTGTGCATTGGGTTCGCCTTCCGAGCTAGCCGTCGCGCTCGGGCTTCAGCGGCAGGATATCAAGGAGGTCAAGTTCACCCAGTTTGACCTTGAGGTCGGAACGGTCATGCACGGTGTGATTTCGGACCACGTAGCGCGCGCGCTTGCAGGCGCGGAGTTCAACCTTGCCCGATCGCACGGCTCATGGGTGATCTACAGCCCCGACGACGCAGACGAGGTGCGGGGCTCTGGAGGCTTCAAGGTCACGGGGTCTGCCAACGTCACCATCCATTTTAGGGATACGACACCTATTCTCGCTCTCGTCCCCGACCGGCACATCATTCCACCAACCGAAGGCGAGGATCCGCCGGAATCCGTTCGACTTACGGTCATGTCAGAACTGTCGCGCCAGTGGAACAGGATCTTCAATGAGGAGCTCGGCGGATGGCGCACGACCTTCGGCCTCATGAAGGCGGACCGTCATCTAACTCTGGGGGGCGATGACTCCTCCGTTCTAACTATCCGTCCGGGACCGCAGTTCGCTGACGTCCTCTCCCCCGATCACAATGCCCGGTTTGTACCAACGGTAGGCCCTGCCTATCGGGTGCTTTCGGCGGTTCATCTTCCCGAGCCGAAGCTCCGGTTCGGCCGCGGCACCGACGAGCATCCTCTGCGAGGAATGATTGCCAGCGGTCCCGCCGAGCTCGCCCTGCCTCGGTTCGAAGGTCCCCCGCTACGGCTCGGAGTGTGTACTCCGTCCGCCCTGTCCACCTCGCTCGACGCGCTCCTCATGGAACTCGGCGGCGGCCATTTCAACGTCGATTCTCGCGACGACTATCTGTACCCCTACGAAGGATTCGAGAGGACGTTCTCTCTCGGATTCAAAGTAGGCACCACGGAAGGTGGCGGCAGGGTACAATACGACCCTTCACTCCCTTCGGGCAGCCTTGTCCAACAGCAGGACGCTGCCTTGGCGCACGTGTGCGAAGCCATTGTGAGTGCGGCTCATGCCTCGGCGTCAGTGGTCCTCGTCATCATCCCCACCATGTGGAAGGGCATCGAGAAGATCGAAGCCGGCGGTTCCACGCGGGATCTTCATGACCACATCAAGGCCTTCGCGGCTCCACGGGGCATTCGGACGCAGCTAGTGCGCGAGGCCACGCTGTCCAAGGGACGCCGTTTGGAGGTGATCTGGTGGATGGCGCTCGCCCTCTATGCGAAGTCGAACCGGACCCCGTGGACCCTTGACGCTCAAGATGATGGTACCGTTCACATCGGCATCGGGTATGGCCTTGATCACTCCGACACTCGGCACCGAGTAATCATGTGCTGCAGCCATATCTTTCAGGCGAATGGCCTGGGTCTTCGCTTTCAGTTGAGCGAGATCGGTGATCCTGCGTTCTTCCGGAAGAAGAATCCGTTCCTGAAGCGGGACGATGCCTTCCGAGTGGGAGCAAGGGCCTTGCAGATCGTCTTTGAAGCCAGGCAGGCGATGCCGCGCCGCGTCTGCATCGCGAAGCGCACTCCCTTCACGCGCGAGGAACGCGAGGGATTCTGCAGTGCACTGGAGGGGGTGCCCGAGCTTGAACTTCTGACCGTTGAAGTCGAGGACGGCGCTCGACTGGTACGCGCGGAGCAGGACGGCGTTGGCGCCGGCGCGTTCCCGGTCCAGCGCGGAACCGTGGTCCCGTATGGATCTAACGAGGCGTTGGTCTGGGTCCACGGCGACATCGCGGGTATTTCTTCAAAGTATCATGGTGCCCACTACTATCAGGGAAAGTCGCGGATCCCTGCGCCATTGCGCCTCACGCGGCATTGTGGAGCAACGCCGCTGGAGGAGCTGGCTGCTGGACTCCTTGGCCTCTCCAAGATGGACTGGAACTCGTTCGATCTGTACGGAAAGGTGCCTGTGCATCTCTCGTCTCCCGGTCGGATTGCGCGAGTTGCCAGGCTCCTGAACGACACCCATCTGGAGGATCGGGATTATCGCTTGTTCATGTGAGAGGGCGTCCAATTGCAACGGGGTGCGGCTCTTTCCTGGCGGGCGGCCTGACGGTCACGCCGCGGCCTTAATCGGTGTGTAGTTCCGCCCGTGCTCCTTCGTGAGATGGAATCGGCAGTACTGGGGCATCGAGAACGGCCTGCACTGGAGACTCGACGTCCAGATGGGAGAGGACCAGTGCGCGGTTCACGAGGCCAACGCCGCAGCGAATCTTGCCGCGATCCGAGGCATCGCGGTGAGTCTCCTGCTCCGCGACGATACGAGTCGACGAGGGAAGAGGGTCCGCGGTGTCGCTGCGAAGCGCGCCAAGGCAGGGCGAAACGTGGAGTATCTCGAACACGTGCTTTCGCTCGGAATCAGTTGATTTTGGTGCAGCCGCCCTGCCCTGTACCCCTGGCGACGACGCTTCCGTCCGAGCGCCGCGGATGTCAGATCCTGGAGCCGAGTGACGTCGGAGACGTACCACGCCTGGATTCCGGGAAAACTGACCCGAACCCGGCGGGTCCAATCTCATGAGTGCCGACACCGGGGTGCTCGCGCAGCCACTGCGCGAAGGTGGCGGCCTCGCGGTCGGGCAGGATCTCGATGGGCACGCGCCGCTCGAGGTCCACCAGGAGCGTGCCATACGTGTGGCCGCGTCGATACGCCCAGTCGTCCACGCCCAGGACACGCGGCGTGGACATCGCGAGCGACGGCGAGCGACGTACCAGACGGAGGAGCGTGGCGGGACTCGCCGCGGTCCCGAGGAACGGCAGCAGTCGGGCGCCCGCCTCGCCGCCGAGAGCCATGCCGACATGAGTCAACGTGGCGGCGAGTCGCGTCGTGCGCCGTGCGAACGGTGCCGCGAGATCACCTAACCGCTCGGCGAAGCGGACGGGGAATCCCCGCCACGCGAGGTCCGCGAGGGACCGGGAGTAGGCGCTGTGGACACGCGACGCCTGCTGGCCGCAGAGCGGACACGGGGCGGTGTGACGAGGACTCAGCAGCGCGACGTGGATGACTCCGCCCTCGGCGACCCGAAGGCCCTCGACCCGGACCTCGGCGTCGGGCGCGAACAGCATGGCCACGGAGGGAGAGACGGACGCGGTGAGCATCGTGGACTCCTTCCCGTTGAAGAGGGCCTGCAGGCTGCGACGGGAGGCGGGCCGCGCAACCGATCGTCATCGAGAGTGAGGGAGACCCAGTTTAGCTGTCGCCTGACACCTGCGAACAAGTGGGTTTACGCGCCGGCCAGAATCCCAGACTTATCACTCACCCCGCGGGCGGCCGATCTCGAAGGTGCGGAAGCCCGACTGCTGGAGCGAAACCGTCATTAATGGAACGACGGCGACAGCACGAGATCGATCTCTCCCGTCGCCGCCAGTACAGAGTCGCGGGCGGAAACGCTAGTCCGCAATGTTACCGGACGGCCAAGGAACTGCCCGACGTGCGCGCTATCTCGAAACACAAGCAACTGCGTCCGGGAGGTCCAGACACCCCCGTCCTCCGTCAGTCCGCTGCGCTCGTCGTACTGAGCTCGGGCCGATATGATCTCGGTCGCGCTGGCTGTGCCACGGGTTGTCACAGTCCATTCGATCGTGACTGGCGGGCGGATGCCAGTGAACGTCAGCCCTACGAGGACGTGGTAGCCGCCTTGTGGTCCCGCGATCACTGCGAGTTCGTCCCCCCGCTGAAGGTGACGGACACCCCCAGACCCACCGACGAACGAGATGATCGCAGGGTGGGGGCTTGGCGGAACGTCGGGACCTGAGTCCGGAGGCGCCTCGGGGACGGAGCGCAACTCGGCGCCGCAGCCCGCCAGGGCTGCGGTGAGGAAGGCACCGTATGGAAGAATAGCTCGGCTAGCCACAGGAGACGTACACGGGCACGGGAGACACGCAGCCGAAAGTGCCCGGCGGGTTCCGAGCGCAGAATGTACGGACCTCATCCGCCTCAAAGCAGTATCCCTCCCGCTGTCCGAGAGCTGATCCCAGGCAACGGTACTCGCCGGGACAGCACTGCGTCCGCGAGCACTCGGGGCGGGACGCCGGATAGCAGAAGCCGAACGCGGAGCCGTCCGCGCGCCGGAGTGACCGGCAGATGGCGCCAGCTCCGCAAGCCCGATCGTCGGCGCATTCGGCTCCGACCTGAGCGCCGGCGAGCGGAGCAGTGGGGACGCCATCACCGCAGCCGGCGGTCACCACGAGTAGCAGACCGAGTCGCATGCTCATGGGCCTCGCCTGGCCCGCTGGCCGCGGCACCAGCAGTCCCGGAACTGATCGGGAGACACTCCGCTGCGCGCGATGCAAACGCCCTCGGCCGGTGGAGCATGACAGAACCAGACTTCAGGCGACCGTGTAAAGTCGGGCAGACAGCAGAGCCCAGGCTCACATCCCGTCGCACCGCAGTTGCAGCGGTCAGGCTCAGCCCCGGCGCAATCGACCACCGCGCCTCCGTCCTGTCCTGCTTCCGGGGAGGGCACGACGCGCTGCGCGCAACCGAGCGCGATGGCTACCGCCGCCAGCGCATGGACCCTAAGGCGTGACATCAACCCGGCTCCCGCGAACCTCAAGCGAGTTTCCGCCGGGCTGCGCGGTGTCGGATGTGGTGATGCGCGACGAGTCCGTCCACGCGACGTACGTCTGGGCGTCGGCGGCCGCCCAGCCGACGAGCGGTAGATAGGTCCCGACTCCGGCGGCCATCGCGATGTGGTCTCCCCAGAGGTTCTGCCCAAACGGGATCGAATGAGGCGTCATGCCAGTCGGCGACCACGTGCGGTTGACCCGCGCTGTTCCGAACGAGGTGCTGCCGGACGGCGTTGGGAAGAACGTGTTCGACGAGACCGCGCCGTTCATCGACACGGGCGTGGCGTAGTCGAACTCGGACGAGTACGTGACGTCGAACCGCGACACGTACACGCGAAGCCGGGCGTTCGGGAGGGCGGCGGGGCTGTCGCGATCGGAATACCATGCCGCCGTCACGAGGGGACCGGATGTGCTGAGGGTCGGCTGATACGCTCGCGTCCCGGCGACGGCGGGCTTGGTCGTGAGCAGGGGGAGTTCGCTCCAGTTGACCCCGTCGGCACTCCGGACCACCGCTAGTTGCCCCTGCTCGGAGGAACTGGTCCACGTCCGGTAGGCGATGTAACAGCGGTCGTCCACGGTATTCACGACGAGAGGCGTCGTATACATCGTCTGCGTCCTCGTCGACACGTAGCCCGAGCGGCTGAAGGCGGAGACTTGCTGATTGGTCCAATCGCTCCAGGATGCGATGCGCGGAGGATGGTCGGTCAGGACCTCGGTGGGGCTTGTCCACGAGATCGGGCAGGTCCCGCCGGCACCCTCGTAGCCGACAGAGGTGAAAATGTGATATCGGGTACCGTCCACTCGGAGGCTCGAAGCGACGTAATCCGGGTGAGGGACCTCCTGCCACGCAGCCACCAAGCCCCCCCAACTCGTGATTCCCAGGTGAGGGTACTGGAGATAATAGTGACCGTTGTTGTACCCCGGCGCCGGAGCATTCGCCGGACGCGGCAATGTACAGTCAGCCGTGACGGTTCCCTGCGAGTCGATGCGGAGGTAATGAAATCGGTCGTTCAGCGGGCTCGAGTCGAACTTGAACTCGCGGAACACGAGGTGGCTGTTGTGCGCGGCGTCGAGGACGATGTCAGGCCGGTCCGTGCCATAGTTCGCGGGAGGCTGGTAGATGACGCGGTTGTCCAACGGACAGATCTCCGGCGAGCCGGACAGCAGGGAACAGACGGAGGAGGCGATCGTGAATCTCCCCCAGACCAACCCACTGCCGTAATTGGTCATCGCGGTCCAGACCGCGGGGAGGTTCTTCGGATTAACGTTCGGGGACGAGGCGAGAACCGGGTCCGAGATGACCGCGATGGGAGTCGTTCCGCTGGCCGGCGGCGGCGGCGGCGGGAGAGCGCCCCGGTACGCCCAGGTCGACCCGCCGTTCGAGCTAAGCGCCCATCCCGCGACGGAGCCGGTCGTCGCAAATTTACTTGAATCTGTGAACACCGAAAGGAGCGCCCTACCCGCCGTTCCAGGCACGACTGCGAGGGTCGGAGCTAAGTACACGTCTGGCAACGCCGGGGAACTATTTGTGTTCGACTGCGGCGAGATTTCTGTGGTCGCCCCCACGGTCACTGCCTCGGCACTCTGATCGATCCCCGAGCCGCCGCACCCGGCCAGCCACATTCCACATCCGGCGAGCACCCATGTTGAACGCATTGAACCTCCGATTTCTCGTTAACACCGGTCTCTTCCGGCCGTCAACCTGCGAGAGCTGTTTCGCAGCCATCATGATTGGCCCGCGAAGATTTCAGCATCTCGTCTTCTCGTGGATCCGGCGGCACTCTGGAGGCCGATCGGACGATGCACCGCGCGGAACGGCGTACCTGCCTTCGACGGACGCAGACTCCAGCGGCGCCCGTCCGAGAGCAGGCTTGAGCCTCGATTTCGGGCTCCCCGGTCGTCCAGAGTCAGAGTCGGCGGGTCGTCGACTCTGCTGAAGTCACCGTCGGCTTCGCTGGACACTTCCCCGCAATCTGTTGCCTTTCCGGGTAGACGACCCCCTTTCCCCCACTCGCTCTTCCAGCGCTCTGTTGCGGTCAGTTGCGCAGCGGGGCGATGCGCGAGTCGAAGGGGACCTGTAGCGTGGTCCCGCGGGCATGGCGCACCAGTCGCCCTGGCACACGGAAGAGCACGCGCCGCAGCCATGCGATCTGCCACGACCTCAGCGACGGGTGCAGGGTGCGCACGAAGCGTTGGACGAGGTTGTAGGCCAGCAGCTTGAGCAGGTACATCACCTCGTTCGCCCCGAAGTCCCCCGTCGGAACCTGCCCGATCCCGTAGCCGTGCTTGAACTCACCGATCAGCGGCTCGATCCCGGCACGAAGGGAGTATTCCCGCGCGAGCTCGTCCTCATCCCAGTCGAGCGCGTTGGTGACGAAGGCGTGTGCGGTCCACTCCTCGCCCGCCCACAGGTACAGCTTCCGACCGCCCGAGCGGTCGCGCTCGCGCACCGCGATCACGTCGTACTGCACCGCCCGCTCCGCCCACACCGCGCGACGGAAGTCCGGCACCGCCATCACCTGCCGGACGGGCCGGCCGTCGGCGTCCCGATCGACCGTGCGCCACGAGCGCTCCGGGGCGAGGACCACCGCGCGGCACAGGTCCGGGCTCATGCGCGCCTTGATCACGAACAGGCACCCGAGCTGGTCGATCGCGCGCAGCACCTCGATCGCGTCTCCGGCCGCATCGATCCGCACGACGATCACGACGTCGGGGCCGACGGCATTGCGCACCGCTTCGATCACGCCCTTGAGCCACGGCATGTCGTTGTTGCCGAAGCCGGTGTCGCCGGGCCGCAGCCTCGCGCCGACGACGGCGTTGACCTCGGCGACACGCGCGACGATCGGGTGATAGCTGACGCGGCCACGGTAGCGGGGGTTGGGGCCCTTGCGGGCGCCCTCGATCTGCTCGCCGAAGAGGCGCTCGACCGTCGTGTCGATGTCGAGGTGGATCAGCTTGTGCGAGCGGGCCTTGAGCAGAGCGAGACCATGCTCGACCACCATGCCGAGCGGTCGTTCGGGGTCTCCGTCGTCAAGGCGTCGGAGGTCGTCGTAGAGGACGTCAACGCTCGGCACCATGCCGCCAGCCAGGCGGGTGAAGAGGGCGTCGGCGGCGAGCGCCTCGATGGGGTAGACGCGGGTCTCGCCGACGACGAGGCCGTCGATCAGGAGGCGCAGGACGTCTCCCACGCGATAGACCATGTGGAGGCCCGACTTGAGCCGATCGATGGCGGCGTGGAGGGCGCGGTCGACGCCGAGACCCTTCACGAAGGTGCCGAAGGGGACGAGCCCGACGACGCCCGTGAGCGGATCCTGGGTGGGGCGGACATGGAGGTTGGCCGGGTCCGGGCGCTGGCGGATCCGAGTGCGATGTTGGCCGTCGGGGCGCTTGCCACCGGCCCCATCGCGACGCACCCTCGGGGTGCTCCGTGCGGTGGGGGAAGTTTCCATAGCAAGAGCGTCAACCGCCTGCACGGAGCCCCTATCTCTCAGGCACTTCGCGCGGGCTCAGCTGTGGCGATCGGGAGCTCCCAGCGCCGCCTGAGCCCGAAACCTAGGCTAAGACGAGCGGCGCTCGTCGCGGGAACGGTGGGCGCTCCGTACCGGTCGGACCATCGCGGCCTCTTTGTGCGGGTACGCCTCGGTGCGAAGATCGGAACGCAATGCACCGAGCTGACCGACGCAGGCTCTTCGAGGCGATGACCCGCGCCGTAGCCGAGCACGCGTTCACGATCGAGGAGCTCGCCCTCGCGGTCGGCTGCACGCCACACGAGGCGATTGAGGTGTTGCGCAAGTACGTACGGTGTTGCGCAAGTACGATCGCGAGAACGCGGTCACCCTGATCATCGCTGCGCGGGGCGCCGTGGCCGATGACATCGTGGTGCGCCCTCGCAGGTCGACCGACTCCGATCTTCCGCCGAAGGGGTAGCGCTCCAACACGCGGTCCTTCATCCTTTGACCGGCTGCCGGTCAGCCGTCGGAGCGGACCACTCCGCCGATGGGCACGAAGAGCGCCTCGATGAGCAGCGAACGGGTCGACGTCACTATCCGCGTCCCGCGCCGCCTCGGTGGCCCACGCGATCTCCGCGGCGGCGGTGCGCGCGCCCATGCCGTGCCAGAGCCTCGCCGCGAAGTACCTCACGTCCCCACGCACGTAGGCCTCGACCTCCCCATCTGCGGTGAGCCGCCCCAGGGCCTTCTCGAGGAGGACGTAGACGGCAAGGCGCGCGCCGAGATCGGTTGGCGGGTAGGGGATCGCAGCGATACCGGCGACCAGCTCCGCGACGCTATGGAAGTCCCCTGGCGCGCGGCCTCGCTCACCGCGGGGACGGTGTCGACGACGAGGGCACCAGGGTCCTCGGTCAGCCTGCGGAAGAACTCGGCACGCGGGATGGGCACGATCCCGAAGCGTAGCCCGCCTCGACCCGCATCGTGGCGGCCCTACGGCTGGGCGCCGAGTGACCGATAGGGGAAGGATGGACGCCACCGTGCCCCCCAGCCGCCGCGCGCAGCGCGTGCTCGAGCGCATCGTCATCGAGCGCACCGACGGCTCCCCGCCCACCGAGGCGGAGGTCGAGGCCGTGCGCGAGGAGATCGCGGCCTTCGACGAGCTGGAGACTCGCGCCGACCGGGCCGTCTCGTCCTCGGGCGCCTGGCGCACGAGAAGCTGAGCGGGATGCCGCTGGGATACCCTGCCTTCATGGTGCCATGGGACGAGGTGACGGTGCGGGTTCGCGAGCTCGACAGCGAGGTCGCACGTGGGGCCCGCGTGCCGGGTCGGATCGTCGCCCTCGACCTGTACCGCCGCACCGGGCGGTGCGAGGGCGTGGAGGTGGACGTCGAGTCGGGCGCGATCGACTGGTGCGGGATCGAGGAGGCCGTCGCATGGCTCGACGCGCAGGACGTGCACGGGCCACAGGTGGTGCGGATGCCGAGGGCGTAGGCGAGCTCTGAGCGCGGACCGGAGCGCTCGACCGGCCGGAGGCCGCCGAGCAGACGAAGCGGTGGCGGGCACGACGGCAATCGTTCCGCATTGTGCCCCACCGTGTAGACCGGAGCCCATGGACACCGGTGTCGGCTCGCAGCACCTGAAGCGCCACACCCGGCGAGTGGTAGCCCGCGCTCGTCACGAACACGCGCTCCCCACTCGACGACCACCGGCCAGAGCTCGCCGGGCACTACGGAGATGGCCCATGTCGCTCGCCAGCGGGGGATGTAGGTCTCTTCGTAGGCGTACCCCGTATGCTGTCGATTCTCTCCGAACGAGCGCCACACGCTCAGCGCGCTCCGGGCACCTCGGCACGAGACTCCGTTCAAGGGCGCGGACGCGGTGCGTCTGCCATACAGGCATGTCACGAATCTGACGTTGTATCGCCTTCTTGAGTCTCCTAGGCTCGATTCTGATGTCCTCAATCCTGATCGTCGAAGACGAGCCGTTCGTGGACTCCGACCTCCGCGCGACGCTCGCGGCGCTTGGCCACGAGGTGACTGCGACGACCACCACGAGCGAGAACGCTCTCGCGAAGGTCGCCCCGACCCGCCCCGACCTCGTGTTCATGAAGATGCGGCGGAAGGGGCTCGACGACGCCGCGCGCCTGCATACCGAATACGGCGTTCCGGTCATCCACCTCAACCCGGCTGTCGACGAGCCCGGCCTTGAACAGCCCGAGGTCACCAGGCCCTACGGCTACCTCCTCAAGCCCTTCGCGGAGCGCGAACTCCAATCGACGATCGAGGTCGCGCTCGACCCGCATGGCATGCAGCGAGCGCTCGCTGTCCGCGACCGCTGGTT
>SCUU01000061.1 GCA_004297065.1 Gallionellaceae bacterium | reverse complement strand
TTTTTTGTCAGGCAAGGCGCAGACCCGCAGCCGTATGGGTTATACGGCAAGGGGATGCAACGCGGCATGGCGAAAAAAGACGCCGTTTAATGTTTCGTTATTTCTGGTTTGCGACACTAGCATTCAATGCCACCCGTTACGCGGGTGGCGGTTTCCCCAAACATGGCAAAGGTGCGCAATGCTGCAACGCAGGATATGGCTGGCTTTTTTACTCGTGCTGATGGTGGGCATCGCGGTGTCCGCGCGCATCGTCTATCTGGGCGATTCGGTGCGGGCGGTGAATCACATTTTTATCGCCGAGAAACTTCCTTTGTCCCAATACATCGGCGATCTGCGCGGTGTCATCGCGGACGAAGAGCGTCTGCTGTACGAATATTATTCATACACCGCCACGCGTGAGGCATTCCTCAATCAGCATGCACGGGACAAAGCCCACATGAACGAGATTGTCGCCCGCCTGAACGAGATCGTCGCCACGCTGGAGTCGGAGGCGGGTTCGCGCGCCGCTGTGGCCGGGCTGCGCGAACGCTTGGCGGAACTTGCGGAGTTCTCGGAAGAATTGTCCGGCACGCTCGCCAGCAACAATATCGATTGGGACAAAGCGCGCGCGACGCTGGCGCAGATAAAACCCAAAGTCCGCGAGATCGAGAAGACGCTCGGTGTCATCAGCGCAGCCAACCGGCGGGCCGTGAACATGCTGGGCGAGGACTTGCATAGCAGCGTATCGACCATGGTGCGCTCCGTCATCGGCTTTTCGGTGTTGATCTTCTTCGTCGCCTTTTTCGTCGGCTACTACGTCGTCGCCATCATCCGCGAAGGCGCGGAACGGCGCAGGCTGGCGCTGTTCGCCGAGCGCGACCCGAACCCGGTGTTGCGCCTCAACGCGGAGGGCGCGGTGTTATATGCCAATCCGGCGACGGCAGAGATGCTCGCGCATTTCGGACTCGCTGTCGGGCAGCCGGCGCAGTTGTTGCCAGCCGGCGCGGCGGCACACCTGTCTGAGACCCGCGCCGCGCCGACAGTGAACACGCAATTCGAATACGCACACGGCGCGCATACGCTCGAATGCACCGTCGCCTACCTGGCCGACTTCGCCGAGTTCCATGTCTACCTCAAGGACGTGAGCGCGCGTAAACAGGCGGAAGAGCGCTTGGCGTACCAGGCGTACTTCGATGCCGCCACCGGCCTGCCCAACCAATACAAGTTGCGCGAGGATCTGGGGCTTGCGTATGCGCAACAGTGTGCCGGTTCGGTGATGATGCTCGTGTCCGACCAGGAGCAGGAGGTACTGGAGAGCTTCGGCGCGGCGGAGACAGAGAAATGGTTGGTCAAGATCGCGCAGCGCCTGCGCGACACGCTCAACCCGGAAGGTGAGAAGCTGTACCGTTTCGGCAGCAATGCCTTTGTGCTGGTCAGGTTGCCTTGCGATCTCTCCGCTGCGGAACAGCGCGCCAGATATTTTTTGGGCACCTCCCAGCAGCCGCTGCAAGTGGACGGGCACGAACTGTTCTCCACGCTGTCCATCGGTGCCGCACTCATGCATTGCGAAGACTGCCACGATGTCACGGGCATGGTCGAGGCGATGGTGCAGCAGGCGGCCTCCGCGTGTAACCGCGTGCGCCGTGCGGGCGGCAACGATTTCGCCGTCTACGACGAAGCCATGAGCCGCGCCGCCGCCAAGACCTTGCGCCTCGCCGCCGACCTGCAACACGCTGTGGGGAACAGCGAGCTGCGCCTGCAATACCAACCCAAAGTGGACACCGCATCGGGCCACCTGCTCGGCATGGAAGCACTGGTGCGCTGGGTGCATCCCGAGCGCGGCATGATCGCCCCGGTCGAATTCATCCCCGTGGCCGAAGATACCGGGCTCATCGTCGCTATCGGTCGCTGGGTGCTGCGCGAAGCCTGCCGCCAGAATGCGGAATGGCAACGCGCCGGGCTGCGCCCCCTGCGCGTGGCGGTGAACCTTTCCGCGCGCCAGCTCCGTTCCGGCAACCTGCTCGACGAAATCGATGCCGCGCTTGCCGAGTCCGGGCTACCGGTCAACTCGCTGGAGCTGGAGATCACCGAAAGCATGGTGATGGACGATCCCGAGAGCGTCATCCGCTTGCTGGGCGCGATCCACGACAGGGGCATACACATCGCCCTCGACGACTTTGGCACCGGGCACTCGTCGCTCGCATATCTGAAGCGCTTCCCCATCGACTGCCTGAAGGTGGATAGAGCGTTCATCAAAGACACGCCAGCCAATGCCGACGACGTGGCGATAGCGAAAACCATCATCGCCATGGCGCAAACATTGGGGTTGTCCACCGTGGCGGAAGGGGTGGAGACTGCGGAACAACTGGAACTGCTGAAGAGCTTGGGTTGCGATCAGATACAGGGCTACCACTTCAGCAAGCCGTTAGCTGCGGAAGATTTCCTTAACTACTATCGCGCGCATCTTTAAGATTGCAAAGATTGAGGTGTTCGGTGCGCTGGGATTAACTTGCTAGACGTTTGCGGAGTGCCGGGAAAAGATCGTCGTGGAGGCCGGTTTAACTACCGGGTTCCAAACTATTTTCGAGCCCGGAATGACGGGAGTAATGCTGTTTGAGTGCCGGAGTAATAGAGTCACAGAGGCTGTTCAGCGTATGTGTCAGGGGCTTGGGTATTTAGCCCCTGTTTTTCCGTCAAAGCCCCAGCGAAGCCAGCAAATCATCCACTTCATCCTGTCCGTTCACGCTGTCTTTGGCCTGGTGTCCCGGCCCGGCGGTGAGGCCTTCGGTGCTGATGAGGGAGTCTTTGGTGTCCGGGGCGTATTCTTTGAGGATGTCGAGCAGGATGTTCTCGATCTCGACGGCGGCATTCACGATCTTGTTGACCATCTGCCCAGCGACATCGCGGAACTCCTGCGCTTCCATGATCTGCATCAGGTTGTGGCGCACGCTCTCTTCCGCCATGGCGATCTCGCCCAGTTTCGAGATGGTTTCCATTACGAGGGCTTGGTTCTCGCCGAAGTTGGCATCGGCAAGGCGCATGGAGAGGTCGGCACAGGCGGTGCGGCTACTGGTGGTTAACGGTAGCGATGCTTCGACCGCGCTGATGGTCTTCTCCGATGCTTCGTGCATGGATCGGTCGATGAAGGAGAGGCGTTCGCGCGCATCCGGCATGGTGGATGCCGATTTCTCCAGGCGGCGCGTGTGGCCGAGTTCTTTGAGGATGCGGTGCAGTCTGGCGGTGGCCAGGCCGATCTTCTCTACCCTGGCATCAGGCAGGGCGGTGCGTTTTTTGCGCGGAGTGGGCGTGGTCATGGTCTCGCTCATTTTTGCATGGTTGCGAATATCTTTTTCAGCTTCTCGTCCAGCGTGGCGGCGGTGAAGGGCTTCACCACATAACCGGAAGCACCGGCTTGCGCGGCCTCGATGATGTTCTCGCGCTTGGCTTCCGCCGTGACCATCAATACCGGCAGATGTTTTAGGGCGGCATCGCCGCGGATGGTGCGCAGCAGGTCGATGCCGGTCATGTTGGGCATGTTCCAGTCGGACACCACGAATTCGAAATTGCCTTCACCGCGCAGTTTGTTCAGCGCATCGATGCCGTCTTCCGCCTCATGCACATTGGCGAAGCCCAGTTCCTTGAGCAGGTTGCGCACGATGCGGCGCATGGTGGAAAAATCGTCCACCACGAGGATTTTCATATTGGGATCAGCCATTACTTCTTACTCCGGTTGCGTTCATTGACAGAAAACTTGCGTAGCGGTTCGTTTGCCCTTTCTCCCGCGTGCGGGGGGAAGTTGGATAGGGGGAAACGGGCATGGCGGGTTTCATTATCGGGGGTGACAGCTTGCCATGCCCGTTAAACCGGCACAAATACAGCGGGGCTAATGCCGAAGAACTTGCCTAACTTTCCCGCCAGCGTTGCGCTGATTTTGCGTTTCCCTGCCAAAATGGCCGACAGATTGCTTTGTGGCACAACGGCGGCGAGGTCTTCTTGTTTTAATCCGCGAGCCTCCATTAAAAAGCGCAGCGCATCGTTAGGCGCAGCAGCTTCGATGGCATGATGTTCTTGTTCATACTTTGACACCATGTCACCGACCAAATTAAGCAAACCATCCAGCGGATGATCTTCGTCATCTCCGACGGCGTCGAGCAGAGAATTCATGAGCGCTACTATCCGGTCATACTCTTTTTCATTTTGGATCGGGCGCAGATGTGCCATCTCATCGAATGCCTGCCAAGAGGCTTGAATCGCCCGAATATCAAATTGAGTGTGTGTCGAACGCATAACTAACCCCTGCCTTTCCGATATAGCTTGTTCCAGTTGTCGTATTCGCGGTGTGTCATCACCTTATGCACAAAGACCTTCTTGAATCGGTACCTGACTATCACCACCAGCCGATAATTATTTCCACCCACATCAAAGACCGTATAGGGAGGGACATAATCAGCCGAGTTAAAAAATTCCCGCACATCGTTGAAATCGGCAAATTCGGCGTGTTCAACGACAGAGTGCCATTCACGCAATACCTTCTCCGCCTCGGGGTGTTTTTGCCAGAACTCACGAAGCATTTTGATGGAGATGATGTGCATGGGTTTCAGTATATCAAAATGATATGCTCGCGCAATGGCAATTTGGCATTTAACGTGAAACTCGCGTAGCGATTCGTTTGCCCTTTCTCCCGCAGGGATTGGAGATTGCCTTTGCGAGCATCCGCTTCGCGGATTGCCTGCTTGACCCGCTTCTCGTTCGCCTCCTCT
>SCUU01000179.1 GCA_004297065.1 Gallionellaceae bacterium | reverse complement strand
ACGATTATTGTATCACCAGTTGTAAAAACATGTCCTTCAAAAGCTGTTATCGTAACAACAAAAACTAAGTTTAAGCTTGGTTCAATGACAAAAGCCGTAGAAAACTCCATTCCTCGTGTCACTTATGATGATCTAGGCGGTTTGAAAAAAGAGATACAAAAAGTTCGTGAAATGATTGAACTTCCAATGAGGCATCCAGAGTTATTTGAAAAAATAGGCGTTGAAGCTCCAAAGGGAGTTTTGCTATATGGGCCTCCTGGAACAGGTAAAACACTACTAGCAAAGGCAGTTGCTGGTGAAACCAATGCACACTTTACTACAATAAGTGGACCTGAAATCATAAGCAAGTATTATGGTGAAAGCGAGGAAAGACTACGTGAAATATTCAAGCAGGCAGAAGAAAATGTTCCAAGCATAATCTTCATTGATGAAATTGATTCAATTGCACCAAAACGTGATGAAGTATCTGGTGAAGTAGAAAAAAGAGTAGTATCACAACTTCTTTCACTTATGGATGGAATGAAAAGTAGAGGCAAAGTTGTAGTTATTGCTGCAACAAACAGACCTGATTCAATTGATCCCGCTTTACGTCGACCAGGAAGGTTTGATCGAGAAATTGAGATCGGAATTCCTGATGATGAGGGAAGATATGAGATTCTTAACATTCACACACGTGGAATGCCACTAGATGACAAAGTTGATCTTCAACAAATCTCAAAAATAACACACGGATTTGTAGGCGCTGATCTGGAAATACTTGCAAAGGAGTCAGCAATGAGATCCTTACGAAGAATTCTACCAGAAATTGATCTTGAAGAGGATAAAATCTCAACTGAAATACTACAGAAAATCAAAATAACAAGAGAAGACTTTAGAGATGCACTAAAAGAAGTAAGACCGTCTGCACTAAGAGAAGTCTTAGTGCAAGTTCCTAACGTTACATGGGATGACATAGGTGGATTAGACTCACTAAAAGAAGAGCTCCGTGAAGTAATAGAGTGGCCATTAAAGCATAAAGAAGCTTTTGATCACTTGGATATAACTCCACCAAAAGGCATTCTATTACATGGACCCCCAGGAACTGGAAAAACATTAATCGCAAAAGCAATTGCAAAAATGACAGAATCAAATTTTATCAGCATTAAAGGACCGGAGCTACTATCAAAATGGGTTGGTGAATCAGAAAAAGGTCTAAGAGAAATATTTAGAAAAGCAAGACAGGCTGCACCATGCATAATATTCTTTGATGAGCTTGATTCTCTTGTTCCACGAAGGGGCGGTAGCTCAGACTCACATGTAACAGAAAACGTTGTATCACAAATATTAACAGAGATAGACGGCCTTGAGGAGCTTCATAATGTAGTGATAATTGGTGCAACAAACAGATTAGACATCATTGATCCTGCATTACTACGTCCTGGAAGATTTGATAGGATTATTGAAGTGGCACAACCAGATGCAAAAAGTCGAGAGCACATATTTAGAATACATACAAGAAAGAAGCCACTTGCAGGCGATGTCAACTTTACAAAACTAGTTGAACTTACAGGAGGCTTTACTGGTGCAGATATTTTCGAGGTATGTAACAGGGCTGCGTTAATTAGTCTAAAAAGACATATTGGAGGAAAACCACAGTCGGTAAAAGACGTAAAGATAACTCAGACTGATCTAGTTGAAGCAATACAAAAGATCAAACCATCAACACGAACATTAGAACAACCTATACAACAATATCAGTAAATAATAAAAAGAATTTCTGACCGGACTTAATCGATTAATTCAGTCCAGCCTTTTACGAATACGGAATTTTTGTAGAGTGGTACTGGTTGACCTACAGTAAAGTCCATTGGTCTCATCCAAAAGATTGCCTTTGTTGGGCAAACACCGATGCATGCTCCATCTGAGATGCATCTTTCAGGATAAAAGACAAATGC
>SCUU01000060.1 GCA_004297065.1 Gallionellaceae bacterium | reverse complement strand
TCGCCATGCCGCGTTGCATCCCCTTGCCGTATACCCCATACGGCTGCGGGTCTGCGCCTTGCCTGACAAAAAAATCCATCCGTTTCATTTGTCCCGTTATTTCTGGTTTGCGACACTAGCGCAGGGTGGTGAACGCCAACCGGTCGGACGCCGGAAATATTATCCTTAAAACCTCAGCTCATCCACGAAAAACACGAAATGCGCTAAAAAAACAATTCGTTACATTCATTCGGTGGCTCACCCAACGGGTGCATTGTGCTACATGTGAGTTCTTTGGTTTTGTTCGTGTTTTTCGTGTCTTTCGTGGACAACTGCTTTTTTTAGGATTATTGGCGAACGCCTCCCTGAAACGTTCGCCGGAACCGCTAGATCGCTTCCGCGCCGGTTTCGCCGGTGCGTATGCGTATGACCTGCTCGACCGAAGTGACAAATATTTTGCCGTCGCCGATCTTGCCGGTGCGCGCCACTTTGACGATGGCTTCGATGGCCGCGTCCAGCATCTCTGCCGTCACCACGATTTCGACTTTAATCTTGGGCAGGAAGTCCACCACATATTCCGCGCCGCGATACAGCTCGGTATGGCCTTTCTGGCGACCGAAGCCTTTAACCTCGGTCACGGTCAACCCGCTGACGCCCAATTCGGACAAGGCCTCGCGCACTTCGTCGAGTTTGAACGGCTTGATGATGGCTTCGATTTTTTTCATGATGGCTCCCGCAAAAATAGTGTGGCAAGTATAACTAAAAATCGTCCTGATAACGCGCCGTGATCGGATAGCGCCAATCTTTGCCGAAACTGCGGTCCGTGATGCGCACGCCGACCGGCGCCTGGCGGCGTTTGTATTCGTTGATGCGGATCAGCTTCGCCACGCGCAGCACATCCGCCCCGGCATAGCCGCGCGCGATGATTTCGGGAATGCTGAGATTCTTCTCCACGAACAGCGCCATGACGGCATCCAGCACATCGTAAGGTGGCAGGCTGTCCCGATCGGTTTGATCCGGCTTCAGTTCGGCGCTGGGCGGCCGCGTGATGATGCGCTCGGGAATGACGCGCCCGAGGGTGTTGCGGTAGTTCGACAGGCGATATACCCAAGTTTTGCTCACGTCCTTGAGCACCGCGAAGCCGCCCGCCATGTCGCCGTACAGGGTACAGTAACCGACGGTCATCTCCGACTTGTTGCCCGTGGTCAGCACCAGCGCGCCGGTTTTGTTGGACAGCGCCATGAGCAACACGCCGCGTATGCGCGCCTGCAAATTCTCTTCGGTGGTGTCGGCCGGCAAGTCTTTAAACAAAGGCGACAGCGTGTCTTGCAGCGCGGTGAAAGTCGGCTGGATGTCCAGTTCCTCGTAGCGCACACCGAGCAACCGCACCATCTCGCGCGAATCGTCGATACTGATCTGCGCCGTGTAAGGCGACGGCATCATCACCGCGCGCACCTTGTCCGCCCCCAGCGCATCAACCGCCACGGCCAGTGTCAGCGCGGAGTCGATGCCGCCGGACAAGCCTAGCAGCACACCGGGGAAGCGGTTTTTGACGATATAGTCGCGCACGCCGACGCACAAGGCGCGGTAGATGCTGGCCTCGTCTTTTTCCACCGCGACTCGTCCGCCCGGAACCAGTTTGCCATCGCGCACTTCGACGAAACCGAGCACCTCGTCGAACGCGGCGAATTGATGCGTCACCTCGCCCCTGTCGTCCATCGCGAACGAGCCGCCGTCGAACACCAGCTCGTCCTGTCCGCCCACCATGTTGGCATACACCACGCTCATGCCGGTGTCGCCGATGCGGTCGCGCAGCGTGTCGTAGCGCATGGCCTGTTTGTCGAAATGGTAGGGCGACGCGTTCAGCACCAGCAGCACCTCCGCTCCCGCATCGCGCGCGCGCCGGGCCGCCTGCTCTTCCCACACGTCGGCGCAGATATTGATTGCGAACTCGATCCCATCTATCGCGAACACGCACGCCTGATCGCCGTGCGCAAAATAGCGCTCCTCGTCGAACACGCTGTGGTTGGGCAAAGAATGTTTTAAGTAAGTGAGCACAACCCGGCCATCGCGCAGCAACGAAGCCGCGTTATAGCGATCCTCCCCGTCCTGATGCGGATGCCCCACGATCAACGCGATGCCCTGCGCCTGCCGCGCCAACTCGCACAGCGCCGCGTCGCACGCGCGGTAAAAACCGTCGCGCAGCAGCAAATCTTCCGGCGGATAACCGCACAGGCTGAGTTCCGGCGTGAGCAGGATTGCGGCGCCCTGTTCCCTGGCGCGTCGCGCGTAGTCGGCGATCTTCGCTGCGTTCCCCGCGAGATCGCCCACCGTGCAGTTGATTTGGGCAATGGCTACTTTCATTTTGTCGCGCCCTTTAATTCTGCGGTTAATCCGCCAACTCCACAAAATAAGTCTACCGCTTCGATAACGGCGTTCATAACCTGACTTTTTTTATAAAGCCACAAATATTACTCATCACCTAAGCCCCCTTTTTATTCCCAATCCACTAAACAAAAAAACAAGCACTAACAGTTTGTTGAAATTCACCTCAATTTCGAGGGCCAGCGGTGATGCACAATAGTATTTTCAAGCCAAACCCCTCGGTGCAACTGGAAGCAGGTGCTTATATGCCTTCGTTTTTGCAA
>SCUU01000059.1 GCA_004297065.1 Gallionellaceae bacterium | reverse complement strand
TTCGCCATGCCGCGTTGCATCCCCTTGCCGTATAACCCATACGGCTGCGGGTCTGCGCCTTGCCTGACAAAAAAATCCATCCGTTTCATTTGTCCCGTTATTTCTGGTTTGCGACACTAGGGCTATCAATTCTGCGTCAAGCTTGCTCGATAGCAGATTGCCTACCTTTGGTGGAAAGCTGGATAGAGGGCTGACCGGAATCCAGTGTTTTGCGAGCATTCGCTTCGCGAATTGCCTGCTTACCCCGTTTCAATCGACTGGAACACGGTTACTTGGGTTTTGTCCCCTTATATGTCGAAATAAGCTATGCTTCAGCGGACGTAATCCACTGCTATTTTTACACGCAGAGACATGTTTAAACTCAGCGCCGAAAAAAAAAGAATTGCACTCAACCACAAAGTAGCCTTCCTCAATAGCGTCTTTTTGCTGGCCGGGATCGTTGCTTTTGGAATGGGTTTTTATCGCTGGCAGTTCAGTGTGGTCATGGGCATGATCGATTTCGTTTTTGCGCTATGCAATTTCGCTCTGATCTATCACCTCAACCGCCATAAGGAACATATCGAAGCGATCAGCTCTATCGCTCTGGCACTCTCATGCCTGCTGTTTACCGCGATCTACCTGCTGGCACCCTACAACACCACGCGCCTCTCGCTGTTCTTTCTTTTATCCGCCTCGGCCTTTTTCCTGAAAGGCAGAAGAGCCGGCCTCAACTGGCTGCTCTTCATTATTCTGACCGTCGCGATCGGGCACTTCTTGCCCGGCTTCAATACCGCTTATATGCACATCGATATCGTCACCTTCAGCCTGTATCTGATCGCGCTGTATCTGATCCTGCGCAACTACGACATTTGCAACGAACAGGCCGCTCAATATGCGGCCGAAGAAAAAATACTGCGGCTGAGCGAAGAGCGTTTCCGCACGCTGGTAGAGAGCGGCAACGACATCATCGGCGTCATCTCCGATGCCGGCATCGTGAAATTCATTTCCCCCTCGGCTCAGCCGGTATTGGGCTTCGCGCCGCAAGAAATGATCGGCAAACAGGTCAACGAACTGATCCATCCGGACGAGCACGAAAAAGCCGCCGCCGCGCTTGCCAACGCCTTGGCCCACCCCAACGGGGAAGAACTGGAAAAATACGAATTCCGCATGAGGCATAAAGACGGCAGTTACCGCGACATCGAAATGCGGGGACACAACCTGATCTCCAATCCGGTAATCGGCGGCATCGTGCTGAATGGCCGCGACGTCACCTCGCGCAAACGCGACGAGATCGAGATCGCGCAATCGAGAAAGGCGCTGGATGCGGAACGCCAACTGTTTCAAGCGATACTCGACAATTCCCCTCTGGGTATCTGGATGCTGGGGGTCGATGACAAGCTGAGATTCGTCAACAAGACTTTCTGCAATGCCGTGGGCGTCCCGGAAGAACGCTTCCTGGCCGCCCGGCATTATGTGGAGGTGCTGCCGCCGGCGATCTCCGAGAGCTGCATCCGCTCCGACCGCGAATGTTTCAAACAGGAGCATCCCCATCTTTCAACCGAAGTCATACCCTTCGTCGACGGCAAAGACCATCTGCTCGAAATCACCAAAACCAAATTGCTCGACCACGATGGCAAAGCCATCGGCCTGATCGGGTTGGCGGTGGATATCACCGAGCGCAAACGCGCCGAGGACTGGTTCCGCCTGACCGCCAAGGTGTTCTCGAACACCCTGGAGGGGATCATCGTCACCGATGTGAATTGCAACATCATCGAAGTCAACGAGGCGTTCACCAAAATCAACGGCTACGCGCGCGAGGAAGTGCTCGGCAAGAACGCGCGCCTATTGCAATCCGGGTACCAGAACCGGGCGTTCTACGAAAACATGTGGAATTCCATCGTCACCACCGGCCACTGGACCGGAGAGGTGTGGAACCGCAAAAAGAACGGCGAATTGTATGCGGAGTGGCTGACCATCTCGGCAATCAGCAATGAACAGGGCGAGGTCACGCATTATGTCGGCATTTCTTCCGATATCACCATGCTCAAGCAGCACGAAACCCAACTGGAACGCATTGCGCATTACGATGCGCTGACCGGTATTCCCAACCGCACGTTGCTGAACGACCGCATGCAGCAGGCCATCGCCCGCGCGGCACGCGAGCGGAATATGATGGCGGTATGCTATCTCGATCTGGACGGGTTCAAGCCGATCAACGACACCATGGGACACGATGCCGGAGACCGCGTGCTGATCGAAATCGCGCAGCGCCTCCAGCACACCGTGCGCGGAGGCGACACCGTCGCCCGTCTGGGCGGGGACGAGTTCGTCATCCTGCTGCTCGGCCTGGAGCGCGGCGAAGAATGCAACACGACGCTGGAGCGTATGCTCGCGATCATTTCCGAACCTATCGACATCAAAGGCAAACCCTCCGTACTCAGCGCCAGCATCGGCGTAAGCATCTACCCGCTCGACGAGGAAGATACCGACACGCTGCTGCGCCACGCGGATCAAGCCATGTATATGGCGAAGCAGTCCGGCAAAAACCGCTTCCACATCTACGACCCCGCATTGGATCAGCGCACCCGCACCCAGCAGGAATTGCTGAAGGGCATCCAGTCGGCTTTGCAAAACGGTCAATTCGAGCTTTACTACCAGCCCAAGATCGATCTGCGCACGCAGCAGCTTGTCGGCACCGAAGCGCTGATACGCTGGAACCACCCCGAGATGGGGCTGATACCGCCGATCAAGTTCCTGCCCGCTATCAAGAACACCGATCTGGACATCGCCATCGGTGAATGGGTCATCGCCTCCGCGTTGCGTCAACTCGGTCTGTGGCGCGCCGCCGGGCTGGACATCGAAGTCAGCATCAACATCTCGGCACACCATCTGGAATCGCAGGGCTTCGTGGAAAAACTACAGCAACAACTCGCACAACATCCGGGGCTTCCGTCCAACCGTTTCCAGATCGAAGTGCTGGAGACCGTCGCCCTCGAAGATATTGCACAGGTCACCCGTATCATCGAAGACAGCAAACGGATCGGCGTAAGCTTCGCGCTCGATGACTTCGGTACGGGCTATTCCTCGTTGTCCTACCTGAGCAGTCTGCCTATCGATACGCTCAAGATCGACCAGTCGTTCGTGCGCAACCTGACCGTGAACGAAGGCGACCATGCCATCGTGCTGGGCATCATCGCGCTATCCAAAGCATTCGATCTGCAAACCGTGGCCGAAGGTATCGAGACCGAGATGCACTTCCGCACCCTGCTCGGGATGGGGTGCGACATCGGTCAGGGATACGGTATTGCCCGCCCGATGCAGGCAGGCGCATTATTGGCGTGGGCGCAGGAAAACAGCGCAGGGAATCCCCTGTTCCCGGATCGCGCGTAACCGTCAAGGAGCCCAACGAAATGAGTATGAACTCGCTCGAAATACGCAACACTGTCAACATCCTCGAATCCTTGCCCGCGCTGCCCAAGATCGCCCGGGAAATACTCGCGATCAATCTGGCAACGGACAGCGGCGATGAGAAGTTGCTCAAGCTGGTGGAACAAGATCCGGCGATCTCCGCTAGGATCGTCGGCTTGGCCAATTCACCGCTCTTCGGCACATCGAGAAAGATCATGACCACCAACGATGCCGCCGCCGTGCTGGGCATCAAGCGCATCAAAATGATCGCGTTGAGCTTTGCGATGATGTCGTCCCTCACCCGCAAGCACTCGGGGCTGTTTGATGCGACGCACTTATGGCAACACAGCATCGCCATCGCATTGGCGATGGATACGCTCTCCAAAGCCATGCCGCCAAAGATGCGCCCGCCGGACGAGGAAATCTATCTTGCCGGCTTGCTGCACGACATCGGTTTTCTGGTGCTCGACTACATCGATCCCGATCTCAGCAACCGCTTTCATGCCCGCCTCGCGACCGAAGGCGGGGAGGGCTACACGAAGCTCGAAGCCGAAATGCTGGAATTGAACCACTGCGAACTGGGTGCGCTATTGGCCGAACACTGGAATATAACGCCCGGCATCGTTGCGGTATTGCGCTACCACCATTCGGGCGATATGGCACTGGACGCCCCAGGCCAACCCCTCATCGCGATGACCCATCTGGCAGGAAACCTGTTCCCCGCCTTTGGTGCGGACAAATATGTGGAGTCGAAAATCGAGATCGCGAAATGGCTGGAATTGGGTATCGATGCCGGCAAGGTGGATGAGGTCGAAGCCGCCATGCGCAAACGCGCCGAAGAAATCGCTTCGGCCATTTCCTGAGCGGGACAGCAAGCCCGGCGCAGGCTTAGGGCTCGCAAATGAATAACATGGGCTTACGCTGGGGTCGCTTGGGGCGCAGGCCAAGGCGCGAAACGCGCGGTTGTGTCATTCACAACAGGGCGGGCGCGGACACGTTCGCGGCGTAGCCGCCCGTTTGCGGGAAGCGCCCGCGAGGCCTGCTCCCGCAAGCGGCTGCCCCGCAGTAACGTGTC
>SCUU01000058.1 GCA_004297065.1 Gallionellaceae bacterium | reverse complement strand
CGCTTGCGGGAGCAGGCCTCGCGGGCGCTTCCCGCAAACGGGCGGCTACGCCGCGAACGTGTCCGCGCCCGCCCTGTTGTGAATGACACAACCGCGCGTCTCGCGCCTTGGCCTGCGCCCCAAGCGACCCCAGCGTAAGCCCATGTTATTCATTTGCGAGCCCTTAGGAAACCGGCCATGCCGCTGAAAATCAGTATCGGACAAGCCAGCGAAACCGGCGTGCGCGAACGCAATGAGGATTTTTGCGGCGCGGTCACTCCGCCGGACGAGCAACTCGCCACCAAGGGCGCGCTGCTGGCGGTCGCGGACGGTGTCGGCGGCAACGCGGGAGGGCGGGAAGCGGCGGAAATGACCGTGCGCGGCGTGCTCTCCGATTATTACGCCACGCCGGAAACGTGGGAAACCAGCGCCGCCCTGGACAAGGTGCTGACGGCGCTCAATCGCTGGGTGCAGTCGCATGCTTCCCGGCATCGCGACATGGCGGGGATGGCGACCACGCTTTCCCTGCTGGTGTTGCGCGGCAAGCGCTACACCCTGGCGCATGTCGGCGACAGCCGCATTTACCGTCTGCGCGGCGGCGAGATGCAGCAGCTCACCACCGATCATGTGTGGGACAGGCCGGATATGCGACATGTGCTCAAGCGCGCCGTCGGGCTGGACCAGCAATTGCAGGTGGACTATGCCGAGGGAGAATTGCAGGCGGGCGACAAGTTCGCCCTGATGAGCGACGGCGTATGGGAACGGCTCGGCCAACTGGGCATCCACGAAACGCTGCAGCTCTACCACAGCCCGCAACTGGCGGCGGACAATCTGGTCAAGCGCGCCCTGGCGCAGGGCAGCCAGGATAACGCCACCGCGCTGGTGGTGCATATCGAACAGGTAGGCGAGGACAATCTCGCCGACCTGATGGCCGAAGCCAAGTTCCTGCGGCTACCGCCGCGCCTCAGACCGGGAGCGCAACTGGATGATTTCGAGGTGCTGGAGTTGCTGCACGAATCCCGCGCCAGCCTGCTGTACAAGGTGAAGAATCTGTCCAACGGGCAGGCGTGCGTGCTGAAGACGTTGCAGCCGTTATTGGCCGACGATACGGAAAGCTGCAATGGCCTGCTCAATGAGGAATGGCTGGGCAAGCGCGTGGTGTCGCATTATTTTCCGCAAGTGCTGCCCGTCCCGTCCGAACGGCGCAGTTGCCTCTACTATGTGATGAACTGGCATGCGGGGGCGACGCTGCAACAGAAGCTGGATGTCGGCCAGCATTTTTCCGCCGCCGATGTCGGCGGCATCGGTTTGCATCTGGCGAAAGGGCTGGGCGCACTGCACCGGCTGAATATTATCCATCGCGACATCAAACCGGCCAATCTGCACCAGGGCGACGACGGCAAGTTGCGCATTCTCGATCTGGGTGTGGCGCTCAGCCCCGGAACCAATGGCGCACAAACGGTCGGCAATCCCGGCACGCCCAGTTACATGGCACCGGAATTGTTCTCCGGCGCAGCCGCCAGCGCACAATGCGACCTTTACGCTGCGGGGGTGACGCTGTATCACTTGCTGACACGGCACTACCCCTACGGCGAGATAGAGCCGTTCCAGCACCCGCGCTTCGGTAACCCGGTGCCGCCGACGCGCTACCGCCCGGACATTCCGCAATGGCTGGAAAACATCATCCTGAAAGCGGTCGCGTCCGATCTTTCGGTGCGCTTCGAAACGGCGGAGGAAATGGTGCTGGCACTGGAAATCGGCGAGCGCAAGCCCATCCTGCCGCCACCGCGCATCCCCTTGGCCGGTGACCCGCTGTCGATGTGGCGGTGGATCGCGATTTTTTCGCTGCTGGCGAATGTGCTGCTTTGTCTGCTGCTCATTTCCTGATTTTTCGGCGGCGCTTATGGGCGCTTCTAAAAATGCGGATTTCGCCCAAATGCAAGGCGGGGAAAAATTTGCGGGCATCTGCTGCGCGGATTGCCTGCTTACCCCACTTCGCGGTGCCGCATATGGATGATATGCGAGCAAGAAAACGGAGTTTCAGCACAGGCTTGCCTTTAACGTGAATCTCGCGTTAGGTTAGCCGGAACTAAATTTTTCCGTAACGCGGCATAACCGGCCACTTGCCCGCTCTTATACCCTGCCCGGCAACGGCGGGTGGGGTGTGCGGGCTTAGTGGAATGGCTATACCAATCACTTGGCAGCCTGCTGCCTTAGTGAGATGGCTAGTGTCGCAAACCAGAAATAAGGGGACAAATGAAACGGATGGATTTGTTTGTCAGGCAAGGCGCAGACCCGCAGCCGTATGGGGTATACGGCAAGGGGATGCAACGCGGCATGGCGAA
>SCUU01000208.1 GCA_004297065.1 Gallionellaceae bacterium | reverse complement strand
ATCGGCACCGCCTCCAAGGAGATCGCCTCGGGCAACACCGACCTGTCGCAGCGCACCGAAGAGCAGGCCTCCAGCCTGGAAGAGACCGCCGCCAGCATGGAAGAGCTCACCTCGACCGTGAAGCAGAACGCCGACAACGCCAAACAGGCCAACCAGCTCGCGCACAACGCCAGCTCGGTGGCCGAAAAAGGCGGCGCGGTGGTGAAGGAAGTGGTGGGCACCATGAGCAGCATCAACGAGTCCTCGCGCAAGATCGTGGACATCATCAGCGTGATCGACGGCATCGCGTTCCAGACCAACATCCTGGCCCTGAACGCGGCGGTGGAAGCCGCGCGCGCGGGCGAGCAGGGGCGCGGTTTCGCCGTGGTTGCCGCCGAAGTGCGCAACCTCGCCCAGCGTTCCGCCGCCGCCGCGAAAGAGATCAAGACCCTGATCGGCGATTCCGTCGAAAAAGTCGAAGTCGGCACCAGGCTGGTGGACGATGCGGGCAAGACCATGGAGGAGATCGTGAACGCGGTCAAGCGCGTGACCGACATCATGTCCGAGATCAGCGCGGCCTCGGCGGAACAGAGCCAGGGGATCGAGCAGGTGAACCAGGCCATCACCCAGATGGACGAGGTCACCCAGCAGAATGCGGCGCTGGTGGAAGAAGCGGCCGCCGCCGCAGAATCGCTGGAGGAAGAAGCGCAGAACCTGACCCGTTCCGTGGGCGTGTTCAAGATGGACAACGCGCCGCAGGCCCGGGTTGCCGCCGCACCGCGTGCGGTCGCCCACCATCCTGCCGCCCCGGCCAAGAAGCCCGCTGCGCCCGCCGGCAAGCCCAAGGCTCTGCCCAACAAACCTGCGGCCAAAGCCGGCGAAGAAGAGTGGGAAGAGTTTTAAAGTAAAGCTCCCTCCCCTTCAAGGGGAGGGTTGGGGTGGGGATGGGTTGAGATGCCGCAGAGATTTTTAACCCATCCCCCTCCTGGCCTCCCCCTTGAAGGGGGAGGAATCAAAGCCCCCCTCCCGCTCGCGGGAGGGGGGCTAAAAGAAAAACGACAAGGAGACCAACATGGCAACCGAAACCAGCACGGCCAACACCGGCGGCGCAGCCGGGGGCGAGTTCCTCACCTTCACGCTGGGGCACGAAGAATACGGCATGGATATCCTCAAGGTGCAGGAGATACGCGGCTACGATGCCGTCACCGCCATCGCCAACACGCCCCCGTTCATCAAGGGGGTGATCAATCTGCGCGGCATCATCGTGCCTATCGTCGATCTGCGCATCAAGTTCAATCTCGGCAAGGTGGACTACGACCAGTTCACCGTGGTGATCATCCTCAACCTGAGCAGCCGCGTCGTCGGCGTGGTGGTGGACAGCGTCTCCGATGTGCTGACGCTGACGCCGGATCAGATCAAGGCCGCACCTTCGCTCTCTACCGCCCTCGATACCCGCTACATCATGGGTCTGGGCACGGTGGAGCAACGCATGCTGATCCTGGTCGATATCGAACGGCTCATGTCCGGCAAAGATATGGAGTTGATGGACGAGGTAATGGCTTAGTCTTACTGTGTCACAAATACGGGGTGCATCCCCGGCCTATTGTACGCGATGGGGGCAACGCATCAGTGTTTGGACCCAACAGGCCGGAGGGCCGTTGTGGGATTGTTGTGGGAGCGACCTCCCGGTCGCGACGGGTTTGGTGGTTTTCGCCGGATCGCGGCCGGGAGGCCGCTCCCACATAACCAGCGACTTGGCCAGCGTCTTTTGCCGGCCTATAACCAACCACTTGGCAACCGTCTTGTGGTTGCTTAGTGGGATGGCTAGTTGTTTCATCAGTCGAATGGCTAGCCCCATCAAGGGCAATGCGCAACCGGACTTATGGCGATTCCTCCAATGAGCCATTTTATGTTTATCCCAGATTGTCTATTAGAACCTAACCCCTCCCAACCTCCCCTTGCACCCGCAAGGGGTACGCCGGTGGGTACCCCGCTGCTTCGCAGCGACCCTTCCGCAGTCAGGGGAGGAGCCGAACCTGCTCTCCCCCT
>SCUU01000263.1 GCA_004297065.1 Gallionellaceae bacterium | reverse complement strand
TTGAACAAAAAATGGGAATGGAGTTTTACGGTGACTCATACAGGGGAAATGACACTCCACCATTTGTTGGCATCAACACATTTTTGCATTTACCTTGGGTGCAAAGTCATGTAGAGTTACAAAAAGTTAAACCAAATGTAGCTATAATTGGAGAGCCATTTGATTTTGGAACAACAATTCGCCCTGGTGCTAGATATGGCCCAAGAGCTATACGTGCTGCATCGACAATTCCTGCACCACCTTATGAAAGATTCAACATTGAAACAGGTGCAGATCCTTTTGGAGTTTTTAGAGCAGTTGATTATGGTGATGTGAATGTATCGCCTGGAGACGTAATAGAATCACATAAAAGAATGACACAAAAAGTCAAGGAGGTTCTCGACATAAATGGTATTCCTGTTATGCTTGGTGGAGATCACTCTATTACATTTGCAAATGTTAGAGCGTTTGCAAAAAAATACAAAAACATTGGAATAATTCATTTAGATACACACGCCGATTGTGCACCACAAGGCCTTTGTGGCTTCAAATATGATCATGGTGCACACATCAGGAGAGTCATGGAACTTGGTTGTCTAAAGGGCAAAAACTATACCCTGATAGGTCCTCGAGGATATTGGCCAGGACCTGATCTATACAAGTGGATGTCCGACCAAGATTTTCAATGGTTTACAATGCTTGATGTTGAAGAGATAGGAATTGATGCCATAGCAAAAGAAGCAGTTGATCGTGCAAACGATGGAACAGACGCTGTTTATCTTACATGGGATATAGATTCATTTGATCCTGCGTACGCTCCCGGAACAGGTGAACCTGAGCCAAACGGCCTTACCTCAAGGGAGGGAATGAGACTAGTAAGACAATTTTCTGTAGGATTTGATCCTGACAGGTTCGCAATGGACCTAGTGGAGGTATCTCCTACCTATGATGTCAGTGACCAAAGCTCCTACAATGGTGGAATTACATCAGGTCTTGGTCAGCGATTGATAGTTGAGCTTTTAGCTGGGCTTTCTCTTACAAAACAAGGTAAAAAGGATGGTAGTCCGGTACGACCACACAAGTATCGTGGAACAGGTAAAACCTATCACTTTGGTCAAGGATCT
>SCUU01000262.1 GCA_004297065.1 Gallionellaceae bacterium | reverse complement strand
CCGGTGCCACGTATCGGCGTTGGCGGGGGCAATCGCGCCCTCACTGGCCTCTTCCCGTGCCACCCCGGTGGTCCCAATGACTACGTCTTCATCCTTGGTAGGGGCCTCTCCGAGCGCGTCTGGAATGAGATGTTTCAACTCATGGGCCGAGAAGACTTAATGGGGGATGCGCGCTATCGCACCCCTGCAGACCGGGCAGCGCAGCGCGATGAACTGAACGGCATGTTCGCAACCTACTGTCTGACGCGCACCAAACACCAGGTGATGGCGGCAGTGGCGTCGCTCGGCATTCCCTGTGGCGCCGTGCAAGACACGCTGGAAGTCATGCATGATCCCCACCTGCTAGAGCGCGGCATGCTCGTCGAAGTGCAGCACCCTGTCGTCGGATCGTTCGTTATGCCTGGCTGTCCAGTGCGCCTCGCAGACTCGCCAGTGCAGGTAACCGCTGCACCGGTGCTGGGCCAGCACAACGAGGAGGTTTACGCCGAGGTCCTGGGCTATACTGCGGAACAGGTACAGCAGCTCAAGGAGCGCGGGATTTTATAAACACGCATGGGTTGTGGTGTTACCCCATGTGTTGCCCCTGATCTTCCACGAGGAGTGTCTGGACCATGCCTCGGACCTCACCACCACGCCTCTGGTCCACCTGCACCCTGGCTGGACACCGCTTCCAGCTCCTCAACCTCGACCATCCCCAGATCGCGTCCCGTGTCCTGGGCGACCTCGAGGCGGGCATCGCCGTGTACTATGATCGGCGCTGGGACGTCACTACCCGGTTCTGTCGTTTCCTGCTCACGCACCCCGCCTGGGTCGCCGGCCGCTCGGTCCTGGTGCTCGGGGCAGGTCTTGGCCTCGAGACGCTCGTCATTGGCCGCCTCTGCGCGACGCTCTACCTCAATGACCGCGCTCCTGGTGCCCTCGACCTCTGTGCCCAGCAGCTGCGGCGGAACGGCATCACGGAGTTTACGTGCCTGTGCGGGCCTTACGAGACCCTTGCCCTCCCGCCGGTTGATCTGCTCGTCGGCTGTTACCTGGTGTACAACCGGGACACGGCAGCCGCCATGCGTCAGCTCCTCGCCCGCCACACGCCGCCTGTCCTGCTGAGCAACGACAACCTCCTGAGCTGGCAATCGCTCCTGCGGGAGACCAGGCGTCCGCACCGGCCTCTCCTCCCGCCCGACGATCTCCCCTGTCTCCTATTCGACATGGACGCCCCGGAGCCCGAGATGGCACACGGTCGGGCGCGACGTCGCCGCCTCTGGCGTGGTGATCTGGTCCCAAACCTATGGGAGGACAAGGCATGACGTTCGATACACGCCTGAGCGCACCAGCACGTTGCCGGCTTCTTCGAGACGCGCGATCTGGGCGAGATGCCGATGAAGGGACGCGCCCCGGTGCGGGCTTTCGAAGTACTCCAGCCCCGCGGTCGCCGGACGCGCAGATCGG